>JALHPY010000009.1 GCA_022842305.1 Rubrivivax sp. | reverse complement strand
GCTGCTCCTGTTGATGAACGAGGCGGATTGCCTCGATCAACAACATCGCAGAACCGCCAGTGCAACGAGCAACGACACTGGCGCCGGAGCGCTTACCGCGATAGCGGTTTAGTCCATTGACCGGCAGCGTGAACCCAGCCCGCGGCAAAGACGACGTTGCCCTGCGCCGATAGGCTCAGGGACGTCGAGCGCACCACATCAGCCCCCCAGCCAGGCCTTGAAGGCTGCGGCGCGCTCCTGGCTGACGATCACCGGGCCCATGCCGGGCGGGCGCAGCTCCAGCCTCAGCCGGCCCTTGCCGGCAGGCGTGAAGCGCGCCACGCCCTGTGCCGCCACCAGCAGCTGCCGGCTGGCGCGGAAGAAGCGCGTCGGGTCCAGCGCCGCTTCCAGCTCGGCCAGCGGCGTCTCCAGCAGGTAGCGCTCGCCGGCACCGTCCACCGCGAACACCAGCTTGTCCACCGCCACCACGCAGGCCAGCTGCTCCACGCCCAGGGCATGGAACTGCGCGCCCTTGCGGCCCACCAGGCGCTGGCGCCAGCGCGGTGCCGCCAGCCCCAGCTGCTGCAACAGGGTCGCCACGTCGCTGCCGAAACCGCGGCGCAGGCGTTCGAGCTTGTGCAGCGCCTGCGCCAGTGCCGCCTCGGCCACCGGCTTGAGCAGATAGTCCAGCGCCAGCGCGCGAAAGGCGTCGATGGCGAAGCGGTCGTAGGCGGTGGTGAAGATGGTGGGCAGCGTCAGCTGGCCATCGGCGAACAGCTCCAGCGACAAGCCGTCGGCCAACTGGATGTCCAGCAGCAGCACGTCGGGCGGCGGGTGGGCTGCCAACCAGGCCTGCGTGCCGCGCACGCTGTCGGCGTGGCCCACCACCGTGAGCTGCGGCGCCACCCGGGCCAGGGCCAGCGTCAGGCGCTCGCGCGCCGGCGGCTCGTCCTCGGCGATGAAGGCTCTCAGGGGTGTACTCATGCGGCCCCCACCAGCGGCACCTGCACCTCGAAGCGGCCGTCGCGCTGCGTCAGCGTCAAGGGCCTGCCGGTGAGCAGCCGGCAGCGCTCGTCCAGGTTGGACAGGCCCACGCCGGCCGAGGGCAGGGCGCTGCGTCGCGGCCGCACCGGGTTGGTCACGCTCACCACGGCATCACCCAGCGCGATCTGCACCGCCAGCGGCTGCTCGGCGCTGGCCTGGTTGTGCTTGACGGCGTTCTCCAGCAGCCCCTGCAGGGCCAGCGGCGCGATCAGCCAGCGCGGCGCGGCCGCCACCAGCTCAGCCGCGCCCAGCAGCGGCATGGCCTGGCCGAAGCGCAGCTCCAGCAGGCGGTGGTAGCGGCGCACGAAGGCCAGTTCGTCGGCCAGTGGCACCAGGTCGCGCTGCTGGCTGTCGAGCACGTAGCGGTAGACCTCGGCCAGGGTGTCGCAGAACTCGCGCGCGCGCTCGGCGTCCTGCGCGATCAGGTGGCCCAGGGTGTTGAGGCTGTTGAACAGGAAGTGCGGGTCGACCTGGGCCTTGAGCGCGGCCAGCTCGGCCTGCGCGCGGGCGCGCTCCAGGCGTTCCACGCGCACCAGGTCGGACTCGCGTTCGCGGATCAGGAAGAGGGTCTCGTAGGCATGGGTCACGAACAGCACGCAGATCACGTTGGTCAGCACCACCACGCGCAGCGCGTTCACGTCCACCGGCAGCCCCGCGCCCGCGAACCAGGCCAGCAGGCCCAGCAGGGTGACGGGGGCCGTGTACAGCACGTTGGCCGCCACCACCAGCACCAGCTTGCGCCACGGGTTGCTGAACCAGTCGAAGTGCTCGCGCTGCTTGAACAGCAGCCAGCGGTTGCCCAGCCAGATGACCGCCGCCAGCGCCACGAAGCCCGCGGCGCCGGCCCAGTACAGGCCCTGGCGCGGTGTCAGCGGCCCGTACAGCCCGCTCAGCAGGGGTATGGAGATGCCGAAGCCGAGGATGCCCAGCAGCATCACCGGCCGGTCGTCCAGGCGCACCGGCGGCTGTGCCGCGGGCGGCGGCTTCGGTGGCGGGTTGTCGGGCTTGGGCACGCGGATTTCCGGCTTGAGCGCGCCGCGCCTGGCATGGGCGGCTGCGCGCTGGCAGGCTGCAAGGCCTCAACACTAACGCGAGTCGCGCACCATGGAAGCCGTTCACTTCAATTTCGCCGCCGTCCTCGTGGCCGCGGCGCTGAGCTTTGCCATCGGCGGGCTGTGGTACTCGCCGCTGCTGTTTGCCAAGGCCTGGATGAAGGAGGCCGGGCTGAGCGAACAGCAGACCCGCAGCGCGCCGATGGGACGCATCTTCGGCCTGGCGGCGCTGGCCTCGCTGGTCATGGCCTTCAACCTGGCGGCCTTCATCGGGCCCAAGGCCAGCCTGGGCTTCGGCCTGTTCGCCGGCGCTGCAGCCGGGCTGGGCTGGGTTGCCATGTCGTTGGGGGTGATCTACCTGTTCGAGCAGCGGTCACTGAAGCTCTGGCTCATCAACAGCGGCTATCAGGTGCTGGCCTATACGCTGATGGGCGGCCTGCTGGGCGTGTGGAAGTAGCGCGGTCTGCCCGCGGCAGGGGTCATCGCGCCGTCACCGGGCGGGCCTAGCGTCGGTGCCACCGGTCGGCATCTTGCCGCGCCGGCGACCCGTACGATCCAACCCAGGAGTCCGCCCGATGATGAAGCCCTTCTTGACCATGGCCCTTGCGGCCTGCGCCGGCCTGATGCCCGGCGTGGCGCTGGCCGATCACGACGACGACGGCGATGCGCGCCGCGGCCGCAGCGCGGCCGTGCAACTGGGGCCGCGGCCCTTCTTCCTGGTGCAGGACATGCTGGACAGCCCGCTCAAGCGCGAGCTGCAGGCCTGCGCCCAACGCGGCATCTTCAAGCGCACGCAGTTCTCCATTGGCCACCGCGGCGCGGCGCTGCAGTTCCCCGAGCACACGCGCGAGTCCTACGAGGCCGGCGCGCGCATGGGTGCCGGCATCCTGGAGTGCGACGTCACCTTCACCAAGGACAAGGAACTGGTCTGCCGCCACGCGCAGAACGACCTGCACACCACCACCAACATCCTGGCCACGCCGCTGGCGGCCAAGTGCATCCAGCCCTTCACGCCCGCCACCTTCGACGCCACCGGCCGGCGCCTGACGGCGGCCAATGCCGAGTGCCGCACCAGCGAGCTGACCCTGGCCGAGTTCAAGACCCTGCGCGGCAAG
The DNA here is from genome assembly GCA_022842305.1 of Rubrivivax sp. GTDB lineage: Bacteria > Pseudomonadota > Gammaproteobacteria > Burkholderiales > Burkholderiaceae_C > Rubrivivax. The sequence continues at coordinate 73,431 of JALHPY010000009.1, read as the reverse complement.
ATGGACGCCGCCAACCCCAACGCCCGCACGGTGGCCGAGTACCTGGCCGGCACCGCCAACTTCCGCACCGATCTGTACTCGGGCCCGACCAGCGGCACGCTGCTGACGCACGCCGAGAGCATCGAACTCTTCAAGCGCCTGGGCGTGAAGATGACGCCCGAGCTCAAGAGCGCGAGCGTGGCCATGCCCTTCGACAGCTTCACGCAGCAGGCCTATGCGCAGAAGATGATCGACGAATACAAGCGTGCCGGCGTGTCGCCGCGCGACGTGTGGCCGCAGTCCTTCGACAAGGGCGACGTGCAGTACTGGGTGCGCAACGAGCCCGCCTTCGGCCGCCAGGCCGTGTACCTGGACGACGCCAACACCGTGGCCGACCTGCCCGCCGCGGCCGAGCTGGCCGGCTACCGTGCCGAGGGCATCCGCATCGTCGCCCCGCCGGTGTTCGCGCTGCTCACGGCCGATGCCAGCGGCAACATCCTGCCGTCGCAGTACGCGCGTGACGCGCGCCGCGCCGGGCTGGACATCATCACCTGGACGGTGGAACGCTCGGGCATCCTGGCCGACGGCAACAACGGCTTCTACTTCCAGACCTTCGACAGCGCCATCACGCGCGATGGCGACCTGATGCGGGTGCTGGACGTGCTGGCGCAGGACGTGGGCGTGATCGGCGTGTTCAGCGACTGGCCGGCCACGGTGAGCTTCTACGCCAGCTGCAAGGGTTTGAAGTAAGGGCCTGAAGCAAGGACGGCCGGGCCGGCGCGTCATCGATCCGTCTCGGATCGGTCACGCGCCTGGCACGGCGCGGGGGTGCAATCGGCCGCTTGCAACGCGTGCCCATGCCCCCCGGCTTCCACCTGCTCATCGCCGCGCAGTTCGTCTCGGCATTGGCCGACAACGCGCTGCTGATCGTGGCCATCGCCCTGTTGCAGCAGCAGGGCCACCCGGGCTGGTGGGCGCCGCTGCTGAAGTTCTGCTTCACCATCGCCTACGTGGTGCTGGCGCCCTTCGTGGGGCCGTTGGCCGACGCCTTCGTCAAGGCGCGGTTGATGATGGCGATGAACGCGCTCAAGGTGCTGGGTGTGCTGGCGCTGCTGTGCGGTCTGAACCCGCTGCTGGCCATGGCCATCATCGGCGTGGGCGCTGCCGCCTACGCGCCCGCCAAGTACGGCCTGGTGACCGAGCTGGTGCCGGCGCGCGGCCTGGTGGCGGCCAACGGCTGGATCGAGGTGTCCACCGTCTGCGCCGTGCTGCTGGGTGCGGTGCTGGGCGGCGCGCTCATCAGCCCGGCCGCCACGCGGCTGGCCTTGCACTGGTGGCCGGCGCTGCCGCCGCTGGACGCCGCCACGGCCCTGCTGTTGACGCTGTACGCGCTGGCCGCGCTGCTGAACCTGGGCATCCCCGACAGCGGCGCGCGCTACCGCCGCGCGCACCGTGCGCCGCTGGCGCTGCTGCGCGCCTTCGGCCGCGCGCAGCGCCGCCTGTGGAACGACGCCGAGGGCGGACTGTCGATGGCCGTGACCACGCTGTTCTGGGGCGTGGCTGCGGTGATGCAGTTCGCCGTGCTGCGCTGGGCCGTGGACCTGCTGGGCCTGACGCTGGACCGCGCCGCCTACCTGCAGGCCATGGTGGCGGTGGGCATCGTGGCTGGCGCGGCGCTGGCCGGCCACCGCGTGAGCCTGGGCAACGCCTGGCGCGTGCTGCCGCTGGGCGTGGCCATGGGCCTACTGGTGCCGCTGGTGGCGCTGGTGGACCACTGGCTGTTGGCGCTGCCGCTGCTGGCGGCGGTGGGCGCGCTGGGCGGCGCGCTGGTGGTGCCGCTGAACGCGCTGCTGCAGCACCGCGGCCACCAGTTGCTGACGGCCGGCCGCTCCATCGCCGTGCAGAACTTCAACGAGAACCTGAGCGTGCTGATCATGCTGGCCGTCTTTGCCACCCTGCTGGCACTGGACGTCGGCATCCGCAGCATCATGGTGGTGCTGGGCCTGCTGGTGGCGGCTTGCGTGGCCGCGCTGTACCTGCGTGAGCGCGTGCGCCGCCGCGGGCCCGAGGCCGCAGCGGCCGCTGCCTTCAAGCCGCGGGCATAGCCCCGGCCCAGGCCACGCGCGGCTGCGCGAAGGGCTGTTCGATGGCCTGGGCGTAGGCCGCTTCCACGGCCTCGACGATGCGGCCCCAGTCCATGCGGCGCGCCGTCTCGCGCGCACGCTGGCCCATGGCGCGTGCGCGCGGCAAGTCGCCCACCAGTTGCCGCGCCAGCCGGCTGAAGCCGGCGCCATCGCCGCTGGGCGCCAGCAGGCCGTTGTCGCCCTGGCGGATGAGCTGTCCCGCTGCGGCCTGGTCGTAGGCCACCACGGCCAGGCCACTGGCCATGGCTTCCATCACCACGTTGCCGAAGGTCTCGGTCAGGCTGGGGAACAGGAAGACATCGGCCGACGCGTAGTGCGCCGCCAGGTCTTCGCCGCGCCGCAGACCGGCGAACAGCACCTCGGGGTGGGCCTGCTCCAGGCGCGCCTTCTCGGGCCCGTCGCCCACCAGCACCAGGCGCATGCCGGGGTCGGTGGCGCGCATCGCGGCGGCGGCGGCCAGCACGGCCTGCAGGTTCTTCTCGGGCGCGATGCGGCCCACGCACATCGCCACCAAGGTGTCGGGCCCGGCGCCCCAGCTGCTGCGCAGGTCCTGGCTGCGCCGGGCCGGGTCGAAGCGCTGCGTGTCCACGCCGCGCGCCACCACGCGCACGCGCTGGAAGCCGCTGGCCTGCAGCTCCTGCCGCAGGGCCTCGGTGGGCACCATGGTGCTGGCGCAGCGGTTATGGAACTTGCGCAGGTAGGCCATGATGGGCGTGCGCATCCAGGCCACGCCGTAGTGCTGGCTGTAGGCGTGGAAGTTGGTGCGGAAGTCGCTGACCACCGGCAGCTTGAGCTGCGCCGCCGCCTGCAGCGCCGACCAGCCCAGCGGGCCTTCGGTGACCAGGTGCACCAGGTCGGGCCGGCGCGCCGTCCACAGCCGCACCAGGGCGCGGCGCGAGGGCAGGCCCATCTTGAGCTGCGGGTAGCGCGGGATGGGCAGGCCGCGCATCAGCACCTCGGCAAAGCGGCCGCCTTCACCGCTGTTGTCGCTGCTGTTGTCGGCACTGTCCTGGCGTGGCCGCACCAGTTGCAGTTCGTGCCCGCGCTGCAGCAGGCCTTCGACCACGCGTGACACCGTGGCGGCCACGCCGTTGACCTCGGGCGGGTAGGTCTCGGTGACCATGGCCACGCGCAGCGAACGCTGCGGCGGCAGCAGGTTGTCGACCATGAGCACGTCCCGTTGACTTGGCAGCATGGCGGCATGGTCGCCGCGCTTCGCAACAGTTCGATGACAGGGCAGCCAACTGTGGCGCTGACACGCCCGCGTCACACCGGCTTCACGCACGGTTCACGCCCGCCGGTCACGATGCCGTCACCGGAGAACCCCGGCAACCGAGGAGAGGAACCCATGGTGAAGGACTTCATGAACCTGCTGGCGGAGCAGCGCTGGGACGACCACCGCTACTACCACCAGAGCCGCATCAACCAGTCGCTGCACTTCGTCAGCGCGGTGAGCTTTCTGTGCGCCTACGTCATCCTGTTCTTCGACCCGGCGCTGGCGGCGCTGATCGCCTGGGCGGTGTCCATGACCACGCGCCAGGCCGGGCACTTCTTCTTCGAGCCGCGCGGCTACGACCATGTCAACCAGGCCAGCGACGAGCACAAGGAAGCCATCAAGGTGGGCTACAACCTGCGCCGCAAGGTCGTGCTGCTGAGCGTGTGGGCTTCGCTGCCGCTGCTGCTGTGGATCACGCCGTCCATGGGCGGGCTGATCGTGCCGGCCGTGGGCATGCAGGCGTACCTGCACGACGTGGGCATCGCCTGGCTGGCGCTGGGCGTGGGCGGCGTGCTGCTGCGCACGGTGCACCTGTTCTTCCTGCAGGGCGTGACCGCCGGCCTGGCCTGGGCCACCAAGATCCTGACCGACCCCTTCCACGACATCATGCTGTACTGGCGCGCGCCGCTGCACCTGCTGCGCGGTGAGTTGCTGGACCCGATGCACCACGTGCGCGGCCATTGAGGCCGCAGGCGCGGGTCCCACCAGGACCCGCGCGCTTCAAAGCGGTTAGAAGCGCTGGCGCAACAGCTCGCGCAGCAGGCCGCGCCGGATGCTCTTGTTGGTGAGCGCCGGCGCCTGCCACCACCAGCCGTCGGCCTGCATGGCCGTGGCCGCGGCCACGAAGCGGGCGCAGACCTCGTCGAAGTCCTGCGCCGTGAAGTCCAGGCTGAAGATCAGGCGGCCGGTGCCCACCCAGCTCAGCGCCAGGCCTTGTTCGCGCAGGTAGAACTGCAGCATCCAGTTGTAGCGCGAGGGCAGCGTGTACGACACCGTCCAGATGCTCTGCAGGTTGCTCACCTGCACCGGCAGGCCGCGCTCGCGCAGCGCCAAGTTCAACTGCTGGGCGCGGCGGTTCCAGGTGTCGTCCAGGCCGGCGTACATCGCCTGCACCGGTTCGCTTTGCAGGCGCTCCAGAAAGACCTGCATCGCGCCCATCACCCAGGGGTGCGAATTGAAGGTGCCGCGCGCAAAGCAGATGTCGGCCGGGCGCTCTTCGCGGAAGCGCTTCATCAGCGCGCGCTTGCCGCACACGGCGCCCACCGGCAGGCCGCCGCCCAGCGTCTTGCCATAGGTCACCATGTCGGCGCGCACGCCAAAGTACTGCTGCGCCCCGCCCGGTGCCAGGCGGAAGCCCATGAAGACCTCGTCGAAGATCAGCACGATGCCGCGCGCCGTGCACACCTCGCGCAGCTGGCGCAGCCAGGCGGTGTAGGCCTCGCGGTCGAAGTGCGCGCTGCGGCCGCTGTCCACCAGCGAGCCATCGCCCGGCGCGGCCTTGTTGGGGTGCAGCGCCTGCAGCGGGTTGACCAGCACGCAGGCGATGTCGCGGCGCTTGCGCAGCACGCGCAGCGTGTCCTCGTCCATCTCTTTCAGCGTGTAGGTGTTGGCCGGCGGCAGCGGGTTGCCGGGGCCGGGCTGCACGTCTTCCCACCAGCCGTGATAGGCGCCCGAGAAGCGCACCAGGCACTTGCGCCGCGTGTGATAACGCGCCAGGCGCACGGCCTGCATCACGGCTTCGGTGCCCGACATGTGGAACGACACCTCGTCCAGCCCCGAGATGCGGCACAGCTCGGCCACGTTGGAAGCCAGCGCCGGGTGGTAGCTGCCCAGCACCGCGCCCAGCTCGGCCACGCGCGCGCCGCCCTCCTGGATGCAGGACTTGTAGAACTCGTGGCCGAAGACGTTGACGCCGTAGCAACCGGTGAGGTCTATGAAGCGCTGGCCGTCCAGGTCGGTGACGGTCACGCCGTCGGTGCGCTGCACGAAGGCGCCCACGGCGATGTGCTGACGCAGGTAGTGGCTGTACTGGAAGGGCACGCGGTAGGCGCTGGTGAACTGCAGGTCCGACAGCGACTCGCGCACCTGCCGCGTGAGCGCCACAGACTTGGGGTGTCGTGCCGCCAGCGTGGCCGCCAGGCGCTGGAAGCCGGCACGCCGCTGCGCCTGCACCTCGGCCGCGGCGCCGTCGGATGCGAAGAAGCGCTCTTCGTCGTAGGCATAGCCCGGGATCAGCCCGGCCACGCGCCGCGCCATGCGCGAATGGCCGGTCAGCGAAGGGTGCTTGGCCATCGAAAGCTCGAGCCTGCGGCGCGCCAGCGGCAGGCCGGCCAGCAGGGCCGCAATGGCCAGTACGGTGAAGCCGGTGGGTTCGTTCATCGTGCGCGTCTCAGTGGGGTTGACGCGTTGTATGTCCGGGCCTTGACGGCTTGATGAAACGCCCGGTCGCGGCGTTGTCATGAAGGTGACCGCTGGAGGTCACCGCCGCGTCATGGCGCCGACACAGCATCGCGCCATCCCGCCCATGGCCGCATGAACACACCGCTTCAACACCCTTCCCCGGAAGCCGCAGCAGCCGCCGCCGCCCCGCCCGACGCAGCGCGCAGCCCGTGGCTGCTGCTGCGCGAGGACCTCAACTTCCTGCTCACCAACCGCATCCCGCGCCAGGCGCTGACGCGCTTCATGGGCTGGTACAGCAAGATCCGCAGCCCCTGGCTGTGCCGCGCGTCCATCGCCGTGTGGCGGCTGTTCACCAAACTCGACCTCAGCGACGCCCGGCAGCAGCGCTTCGACAGCCTGCACGCCTGCTTCACGCGCGAGCTGAAGCCCGGCGCGCGCAGCGTGGACCCCGATCCGGCCGTGCTGGCCAGCCCCTGCGACGCCATCGTCGGCGCCTGCGGCACGGTGCAGGCCGGACAGCTGTGGCAGGCCAAGGGCATGGGCTATCGCATCGAAGACCTGTTCGGCCAGGCCGAGCGCGCCGCGCCCTTCGAGGGCGGCAGCTACGTCACGCTGCGCCTCACCTCGGCCATGTACCACCGCTTCCACGCGCCGCACGATGGCCGCGTGGAGCATGTGACCTACATCAGCGGCGACACCTGGAACGTGAATCCCATCGCGCTGAAGCGCGTGCAGCGCCTGTTCTGCCGCAACGAGCGCGCGCTCATCCGCCTGCGCCTGTCCAACGGCGCGCCGCTGGCGCTGGTGCCGGTGGCGGCGGTGCTGGTGGCCAGCATACGGCTGCACTTCCTGGACGTGCTGCTGCAACTGCGCTGGCCAGGGCCCAACGAGATGCCCTGCGATGCAGCCGTGGCCAAGGGCCAGGAGCTGGGCTGGTTCGAGCACGGCTCCACCATCATCTGCTTCGCGCCGCCGGGCTTCAGCCTGGCGCCGGGCATTGCCGATGGCCAGCGCATCCGCATGGGGCAGGCCTTGATGCGCCTGCCGCCGGCATACGTCACGGTCTGAGCGGCAAGCACGCCAGAACCCGGCTCCGCGCTTGACCCGCATCAAGCGCGGCGTGCCGACCGCGGCCTAGGATGCTGTAGCCCACCGCCGGACGCAGCGGCAGCGCTGGCTGCGCGCGCGGTTCGGCCGGTGACGGCGCACCATGGCATTCAAAGTCAGCAGATCCTCCTGGCGGGCCTTGACGGCTTCGCTCAAGTTCAAGGTCGCGGTTTATCTGTCGGCGCTGCTGGTCGTGGCCTTCAGCGTGTTCACCTGGAGCCTGGCGCGGCAGCACCGCGCCGAGTTGCTGGAGACCGCGGCCGCGCACATCCTGCAGTTGTCCAACGCCGTGGTGCACAGCACCAACTTCATGATGATGGAGGACAAGCCCGACTACGTGCACCAGATCATCATGGACGTGGCGCGTGAGAAGGACATCGACCGCATCCGCATCTTCAGCAAGGGCGGCCGTGTGATCGACTCCACCTTCGCCAGCGAGATCGGCCTGGTGCTCGACCCCAAAGCCGAGGGTTGCGTGTCCTGCCACCGCGGCGATTCACCGCCCGAAAGCCTGAGCGACCGCGACCGAGTGCGCTACTTCGAAGACAGCCAGGGCCGGCGCATGATGGGCATGATGCAGGTGCTGCGCAACGAGCCCTCGTGCCAGAACGCCGCCTGCCACGCCCACAGCAAGGCGCCGGCGGTGCTGGGCGTGGTCGACATCGTGTACTCCATCCACGCGGTGGAGCAGCGTGTCAACCGTGCGGCGCTGCAGACGGCGCTGCTGGCCGTGGGCTTCGTGCTGCTGGCCGCGGTGGCCATCAGCCTGATCGTGCACCGGCTGGTCTACCGGCCATTGCGCGACCTGGAAAAGGGCGCCAAGCGCCTGGCCGGCGGCAACCTGGAAGACCCCATCCCCGTGCGCAGCCTCGACGAGTTCGGCCAGGTGGCCCGCTCGTTCAACAGCATGATGAACGGGCTGCGTGATTCGCAGCAGGGGCTCAGCGACGCGGCCCGCCTGCTGGAGCAAAAGGTCGAAGAGCGCACGCAGCAGCTGCGCGCGGCCGAGGCGCAGGCGGTGCAGCAGCAGAAGCTGGCGGCCACCGGGCTGCTGGCATCGGGCATCGCGCACGAGCTGAACAACCCGCTCACCGGCGTGCTGACCTTCTCTTGCCTGATGCGCCAGAAGATGAAGGACGGCACGCAGGACGCCGAGGACATGGACCTGGTGATCCGCGAGACCAAGCGCTGCGCCGGCATCATCCGCCGCCTGCTCGACTTTGCGCGGCAGAAGGCGCCCGAGCGCAACTACGCCGACCTGAACGCGCTGATCGCCGAGACCGCCCGTTTCGTCGAGCGCTCGGCCAGCCTCAAGGGCACGGCCATCGCGCTGGACCTGGATCGCGACCTGCCGGCGGTGTGGATAGACGAGAACCAGGTCAAGCAGGTGGTGATGAACGTGCTGGTCAATGCGCAGCACGCCACCGAGCGCGGCGGCAGCATCTGCGTGAGCACGCGCCGCGTGCCCGAGCCCATGGCCGCCGGGCCCGACAGCGCGCCGGTCGAGATGGTGGAGATCAGCGTTGCCGACACCGGTTGCGGCATCCCCGAACAAGACCTGCACCGCATCTTCGACCCCTTCTTCACCTCCAAGGAAGTGGGCAAGGGCACGGGGCTGGGCCTGTCGGTCAGCCATGGGGTCGTCAAGACCCACGGCGGTATGATCAAAGTCGAAAGCAGCGTCGACCAGGGGACGACATTGCGCATCTATCTGCCGTTGGCGCACGCGCCCGAGCCGGCGCCCCAGTCCACCGAGACGACAACCCATGAGTGAGCCGATGACCCGCCCCCTGCGAGCACGGCGCGGCAAATGGGTGCCGTGCGGACGATGAAGCGCAACGGACAAGAAGCTGCCGACGCACCGGGCCCGCGGCCGGCTGCGGCGCAGCAGCGCATCCTGATCGTCGACGACGAGGACATCGTCATCCGCAGCACGCTGCGCATCCTCGAAGGCGGCGGCTTTGCGCTCAGCACCGCGCGCGACGCCACCGAGGCGCTGCGCGAAGTGGCGCGCACCAACTTCGACCTGGCCATCCTCGACGTCATGATGCCGGGCATGGACGGCGTCGAGCTGCTGCGGCGTATCAAGGAGGCGCACCCCGACACCGAGGTCATCATGTTCACCGGCCTGGCGCAGGTGGCCACGGCCGTGAACTGCATGAAGTTCGGCGCCTTCGACTACATCTCCAAGCCCTTCGAGCCCGACGAACTGCGCCGAGCCGTGGCGCGCGCGCTCGAGCACCGCGCGCAGCGCCTGGCCGGCGAAACACTCAAGCCGCCCGGCGACGAGCGCTACCGGCTCGACCGCATGGTCGGCCAGAGCCCGGCCATGCAGCAGGTCTACCGCCTGATCGCGCAATGCGCGGCCACCCATTCCACGGTGCTGATCACCGGCGAAAGCGGCACGGGCAAGGAGCTGGTGGCGCGCGCCATCCACCACAACAGCCTGCGCAGCGCCGGGCCCTTTGTCACCGTGGACTGCAGTTCGCTGGCCGAGCCGCTGCTGGAAAGCGAGCTCTTCGGCCATGCGCGCGGCGCCTTCAGCGGCGCGGTGGCGCGCAAGAAGGGCATGGTCGAGGTGGCCGAGGACGGCACGCTGTTCCTGGACGAGATCGGCAACATCCCGCTGTCGATCCAGACCAAGCTGCTGCGCGTGATCCAGGAACACGAGTTCCGCGCCGTCGGCGACACGCGCGTGCAGCCGGCCAACTTTCGCCTGGTGGCCGCCACCAACAAGGACCTGGCGGCCATGGCGGCCGAAGGCAGCTTCGCCTCCGACCTGTACTACCGCCTGGCGGTGTTTCCCATCCACGTGCCGCCGCTGCGCGAGCGGCGCGAGGACATTCCCGCGCTGGCCCACCATTTCCTGCAGCGCGCCGCGCGCGAACTGGGCAAGGACGCCGAGGCCATTTCAGAGGCCGCGATGAGCGCGCTGGTGGCGCACGACTGGCCCGGCAACGTGCGCCAGCTCGAAAACGCCCTGGTGCGCGCCGTCATCCTGTGCAGCGACAAGGTGCTGCGCGCCGCCCACCTGGACGGCGTGGTCGATGCCCGGCCCGGCGATGCGCAGGACGTGCCGCGCACCGGCGAAGAGCTCAAGCAGCTGAAGAAGCAGCTGCGCGAGAAGTCGGTGGAAGAACTGGAGCGTCAGTTCGTGATCGAGGCGCTCAAGCGCAACGACTGGAACGTGACGCGCAGCGCGCTGGACACGGCCATGCTGCGGGCCAACTTCCAGGCGCTGATGCGCAAGTACAACGTGCGGGTGCGCGGTGCGGCCGAGCCCGGCGAAGACGCCGAGCCCGGCGTCGGGGCCTAACGCGCCGGGGTCGGCACCGGGGTCGGCACCGGGGTCGGCGCCGGGGTCGCTTCAGGGGCTTCGGCAGCCGTGTCAGACCCCTCGACCTCTTCATACCCCGTGACCATGGCCTTGATGTGCGCGCCGGCCGAATGGCCCAGCGTGGTGAGGTACACGTGCACGAACATGAACACCACGAAGGCCACGAACAGCGCCACGTGCAGGCTGCTCAGCACGCGCGGCCCGCCCAGCAGATCCACTGTGCCGGCGAAGCGCGGCAGGTCGGCCAGCACCACGCCGCTGTACAGCATCAGCGGCACCAGCAGCATCATCACGATCTGGTAGGTCATGCTCTGCAGCGCGTTGAACTTGCGGTACACGCTCACGTGGTGCGGGTTGGGCTGGCCCTTGAACAGCCCGTAGCCGTAGTAGGCCATCTGCTTGAGCATGCTGCTGTAGTGCGCCCGCGGCGACAGCTCGGGGTGGTAGACCGTGATGCGGTCCGAGAACAGGTAGTACACCAGCCACACCGCGTAGTTGGCGATGAGCGCGTAGCCTATTCTGTTGTGCAGCTCGATCACCGTGCCCAGCGCCAGCGCGTCGAACACGCGGTAGCGGATCTGCAGCCCGGTGGCGATCATCGCGACGAAGCCGACCGCGTTCACCCAGTGCCAGATGCGGATGGGCAGCGGATGCACGTACAGGCGTGTGCTCATGGGGGTGCTCATGGTGTTCACTCCTTCTTGCCGGCCAGGCGGCGCAACACGCGCCGGGCCAGGAAATGCAGCCCCGGCACCGAGATGCCCAGGATCAGACCCGCCGCCAGCAGATAGTCCAGCTGCGCCAGCCGCGTGCCGCCCAGCACGTAGAAGCCCTTGAGCGCTTCCACCGTGACGGCCGAGGTCAGGATCTCGCGCTGTGCGTCGTAGCGCACGGGCGTGCCCTGGGCGTCCAGCGTGGACACCGTCACGCTCTTGTACGGCGGCGCATCGGGGTCGTGGCAGCCGAAGCAGTCGCGCAGCGCCGTGGTCTTGTCGGGCATCGCATGCGCGGCCACCCCACTGCGCAGCTCGATGCGCCCGCGCACCGCTGCCGGCGTGCCCTGGCGCTCGAAGGTCTGCAGCAGCGTGCGGAACTCGTGCGCGTCCAGCCCGTCGTGGTTGGCATCGGCCGCCTTGGCCAGCTCCTCGAAGTTGGCCGACAGATCGCTGCCCGCGGTCAGCCGCAAATCCACCCGCGGCAGCGACCCTGGCGAGTGGCAGGCGACGCAGGCCACCGCCTGCAAGTGGCGCGCGGCGTTCGGCAGCCAGACCTCGTGCGTCTCGGCCGGGTCGTCGTGGCAGTCCAGGCAGATGTTGTCCGGGCCTTCCTGCACCGACGCCGACATCACCGCGTGCGGCGTGTGGCAGTCGTTGCAGTCGGGGGCCTTCTTGCGGCCTGCCAGCAGACGCTGGGCGTGGAAGCTGCGCTCGTAGGCCTTGACCACCTTGCCGTGGCAACTGCGGCAGGTCTCGCCCACGGCCGGTGCCTTGGCCGCCACGGGCTTGACCGCGGGCAGCTTGCCCGGGTGCGCCGGCAGCTCGATGGTGTCGTGGCAGCCGTCGCAGCCCGCATCGGCGTGCAGCGAGCGCGCGTAGACCGACACATTGATCACCGGCGCCAGGCGTCCGTCGCGGGCCTTGCTGGCAGCCTTCTCGGCCGAGCCGTGGCAATCCAGGCAGGCCCGGTCGCCGTCGGACAGCGCGTCCTCGGGGCTGGCGGCCAGCGCGGGGCCCGGCAACAACACAAGGGCCAACGCCAGGGTGCGCGTGGTCCGACTCAAAAAGCTGGTAGCGGCATTCATCTTGAGGCCTCAATTCCGGACAGTGCTGCGGCGGGCCGGCCCCTTTGGGCAGGCCCGCGCCGCGTTCACTTCACCTCGGGCTGTTCAGCCTTGACGGGGCGCCCGAACAGCGCCTTGGCGCCGTACCAGACGATCGCGCCCAGCCCGACGAAGGGGCCGGCCACGATGTAGGCCAGGCACAGGAAGGGCGCGGCGAAGAACAGCGCCACGTCGCGGCCCCACTGGCCGAACTGCGTGCTGGGGCGGGCGATCAGCCACTTGCCGAAGTGCCACAGCGGCACGGCCACCAGCGCCACCAGCCCCAGCAGCGGTGCCAGGAGGATGAAGGCCAGGGTGACGAAGGGCACGGCCAGCGCGGGCACGTGGCGCCAGGGTTGCGGGGCGGCCGGTGCCTGCACGCTGGCCTGCACGGGTTGTTGCACGGGTTCCTGCACGAGCGCTGCAGCGGGCGCAACGGGCGCAGCGGTGGCTTCGCGCAGCGCGTCCAGCGCACCCTGCTCGATCATCTGGGGCGACAGCGGCTTGTGCAGCACGGCGCGCACGCCGGCGGCCCGGGCCCGCGCCTCGTTCTCGGCGGTGGCGTAGCCGCTGACGATGACCACCGGCAGCCAGGGCCGCTGCGCACGGATCTGCTCGGCCACGGCGATGCCGTCCATGCCGGGCATCTTGATGTCGGTGAACACCGCGTCGTAGTCCTCGGCGGCGATCTTGCGCAGGGCTTCTTCGCCATCGCTGGCGGTGACCACTGCGTAACCCTTGCTGGACAGCACCCGGTCGAAGCTCTTGCCGACGACGGGGTCGTCATCCACCACCAGGACCTTGGTCAGACGTTGCGCGCTCATGATGTTTCCTTTCAATCAGGTGGTGTGGATGGGTTGCGGGGCGCCGTGCGCTGCAATGGCCCGCGGCAGCGGGTCTTCGCGACGCAGCGTCCACTGCTTGTGTTCGTAGGCGCTGGTGGCGGCCTGTATCACCGCGGCCGGCTCCAGGGGCTTGGCCAGGTAGTCGTGCGCGCCCAGGCGCATGGCTTCCTTGGCGCTGTCCAGCGAGGGGTAGCCGGTGATGACGACCACTTCGCACTCGGGCCAGCGGCTGCGGATCTGGCGCAACACTTCCAGGCCGTCCATGCTGGGCATGCGCAGGTCCAGCAGCACGATGTCGTAGGGCGCGGCCTGCATGGCTTCCAGGGCCTGCAGGCCGCCGTGTACGGCTTGTGCCTCGCAGTGTTCGCTGGACAGCACGCGCAGGTGGCAGCGGCGCACGATCTCTTCGTCATCGACGATCAGGATGCGGGTGGTGGCGTTCATGGTCTGTGGCCTGCGGGCTGGGGGTCTTCTGAGCTGAAGGCATGCGCAATTCGTGCCACCGCGCGCCGCCCGGCGCTTTTGTTCGACGAATCAATGACTTGGCGAGCCCGGCGCGCGGCTGGGGCGGCGCGGCGGGCGCCTTCGCACACTCGAAGTACGCGGCAAATGTGCAGCGCCGGGCGTGCGCGGGCCGCCTGCTGCCGTGGAATCAAGGGCTTGGCGCGTTGCCGGGGTGCCTAAGTTTTTTGTGCGGTCTGCGCCGCGCCCCGCTGCCCCCGTCCGTGATCTGGCTCACGCTGGCCCGGGCCGCGATGCGGCGCATCCCCTGGAGGAGGGGAGGCCGACGCCGACATTCAAGGCAACACTGGAACCAGCAGCAGGCCAGTGCAGACCCAGCGGGGAAGCCTGCGGATCGGTCGATGCGGCAGGAAAGGAAAGGTCATGAAGACTTCACTTGCGTCTGAGCCTGCGGCGGCGCCCTGCTCGCACGAACTGCGCTTCGCATCGCTTTACCACTCGGGCCGCGGCGTCGTCGTGCCCTGCGACGCCACTGGCAAGGTCGACATGGACGCGCTGCCCGAGCGGCTGCGCAACGCCTACCTCGGCGCGCGCGCCATGGTCGGGCGCGAATACCTGTTCCCGACGGTTCAGCGCGCGCACTGAGGCGTGCCTTCGCGTTCGCACCTGGCCCGGCCAGGGCGGGCACGCGCCCGCCGCGCTGGCACCAGGGCTTTCTGGCTTCCCACGGCGGCGGCATCCTGTGGAAAATAGATCCCCATGCCCCTTGACGTTGCATTGCTGAAGGTCTTGCGTGGTCTCGAAGCGCTCACCACGGGACTGCCGATCCGTGAGATCGTCCAGCTGGGGGTGGACATTGCCCAGCATGCGACTTCGAGCCAGATCGCCTACCTCCACTTCCTGAACGAGGATCAGAGCACCCTCGAGCTGGGCGTCTGGTCGCACGACACCCTGAAGACCTGCACCGCGGTGTCCGACCGTCACTACCCGATCGGAAAGGCCGGCATCTGGGCCGACGCGGCGCGATTGGGCAGGCCTTGCGTGCACAACGACTACGCGGGCCACCAGGGCAAGCGCGGTCTGCCGACGGGCCACACCACCCTGGTCCGCCACCTGGGCATGCCGGTGTTGACCGACGGCGCGACGCGCATGATCGTGGGCGTGGGCAACAAGCCCGAGGACTACGACGACGCCGATGTCGAAGTGCTGGACCTGGTGGCGCGCCGCATCTGGTCGGTGGTCGAGCAGCGGCGCGTGCTCGAGCACCAGCTCGACCGCAGCCGGCGCATGGAACATCTGCAGCGCAGCGCCAACGTCGCCGACTTCGAGTACGACCAGGACGCCGACGGCCTGCGCTTCGATTCGATGTACGGCAGCCTGTTCGCCCTGCCAGGTGACGCTGCCCCGCCGGCGCAGCTGACGCAGTTTCTGGAACGCGTGGCGCCACCGCACCGCGACCGGGTGCGCGACGTGCTGAGCGCGCCCTCGGGACGCCAGGCACTGCGCATCGAGTGCCTGCGCCACACCGGCGAGCGCTACCCGGCCGAGCTGATGGTGGAGTTCCGTCCGCGCGAGATCGGTGCGGGGCTGATCGGGGTGGGCACCTTGCAGGACGTCACCGAACAGGCCCTGATGGATGAACTGCGGCTGCGCGCCGACCACGACCCGCTGACGGGGCTGCCCAACCGGCACCTGCTGCAGCAGCACCTGGGGCGTGTGGGCGCGCGCCGCAGCGGCGAAACCGGCTACGCCTTCCACTTCATCGACCTGGACGAGTTCAAGCCCGTGAACGACACCCTGGGGCACGAGGCCGGCGACGCGGTGCTGCGCAAGGTCGCGCAGCGCCTGCAGCGGGCCACGCGCAAGGGCGACCTGGTGGCGCGCATGGGCGGCGACGAGTTTGCCGTGGTCCAGGCCGACGCACGCACGCCAGCGGCGGCCACCGGGCTGGCGGCCAAGCTGGTAGAGGCACTGGGCAAGCCGATGCTGGTGCGCAATGCCACGGTGCGGGTGACTGCCAGCGTGGGTGTCGCGCTGTGCCTGGACTGCCGGCGCCCCTGGCAGCAGTTCGTGGATGCCGCCGACCGCGCTATGTACCGCGCCAAGATGAGCGGCGGCAACGGCTTCAGGCTGGCCGGGGACGAGGCTCAGCCGTAGACGTTGGCCAGCGCGCCGATGCCGTCCACCACCACCTCGACCGCCGTGCCCGGCTTCATCGGCAGCGCCCCCAGCGAGGTGCCGCACAGGATCACGTCGCCAGGCTCCAGCGTCATGTCGTGCGACAGCCGCGACACCAGCTCGGTCGGGCCGAAGAACATGTCGGCCAACGCGTAGTTCTGGCGCTCGCGCCCGCCCACCAGGGTGCGCAGCGCGGCGCTGGCGGGGTCGAAGCCGGTGGCGATCACCGGGCCCAGCGGGCAGAAGCCGTCGAAGCTCTTGGCCCGCGCCCATTGCGGGAAGGCCGGGTCGCGCTGCAGCAGTTCCAGCGCCGTCACGTCGTTGGCGCAGGTGTAGCCCAGGATGTGCGCCTGCGCATCGGCCAGGGCCACGGCGCGCGCGCGCCGGCCGATCACCACGGCCAGCTCACCTTCGTAGAACACGCGGCCGTCGTAGGCTGCCGGCACCGGCACGGTTTGCCCATGGCCCAGCAGGCTGCCGGGGGACTTGAGAAAGTACAGCGGCTCGGCCGGCTCGGCCCAGCCGTTCTTGGCCGCCGCGGCGCGGAAGTTGTTCCACAGCCCGATGATCTTGCCGGGCTCGCAGGGCGGCAGCCAGTGCAGGCCTTCAAGGGGCAGTGTCTCGTCGGTGGCGGCGTGTTCGCCGAGCAGCGTGCCGGCGTAGCGGCGCACCCGGTCGCCCTCCAGCGCGCTCTCCAAAGCGCCGAATGCGGGCTGGCCCTGGTGCAGAAAGCGAAGCCATTTCATGCGGGATGTCTCCTGTCTGGTGTGATCGGCTGGGCGTGAGCCGCCAATGCCCTGCGGCGCCACGCGGGTGGCGCCGGCAGCGCATGATGCCGCGGTCTGCTGCACAAACCCTGGCCCCCATGAACCTGAACGACGACTTCTCGCTGCGCATCGTGGCCCCTGCGGCCGGCGCCCCCTGGACGCCATCGCCCCTGCCGGGCGTGGAGCGGCGCATGCTGGACCGCCTGGGCGACGAGCGCGCCCGCGCCACCAGCCTGGTGCGCTACGCGCCCGGTGCGCATTTCGAGCGCCACGTGCACCCCGGCGGCGAAGAGATCCTGGTGCTCGAGGGCGTGTTCTCCGACGACAGCGGCGACCACCCGGCGGGCAGCTACCTGCGCAACCCGCCCGGCAGCGCCCACGCGCCGTATTCGCGTGAGGGCTGCCTGCTGTTCGTCAAGCTGTGGCAGTTTGCGCCCGACGATCTGGCCCCCGTGCGCATGGACACCCGCGCCACGCCCTGGCGGCAGGGCCTGGTGCCGGGCCTGCAGGTGATGCCGCTGCACGAGCACGACGGCGTCTCCACGGCCCTGGTACGCTGGGCGCCCGATACCCGCTTCCACACGCACGCCCACCCCGGCGGCGAAGAGATCCTGGTGCTGGACGGCGTGTTCAGCGACGAGGCCGGCGACTACCCCGCGCACACCTGGCTGCGCAGCCCGCGCTGGAGCCGCCACACGCCCTTCACGGGGCCCGAGGGCGCGCTGATCTACGTGAAGGTGGGCCACCTGGGCGCCGAACTGCTGGCGCCGCCTGCGGTCGCTTAGAGCGCCAGCGACGGCCGCTGCGCCAGCGCCGTGCGCCAGCGCAGCAGGTTCGGTTGCTGCTCGCCCGGCCGCAGCTTGATCACGCGCGCAAAGTCCACGGCCACCACCGCGGTGATGTCGGCCAGGCTGAAGCGACCGGCGGCGATGTACTCGCGCCCAGCCAGGCGTTCGTCCAGCGTGGCAAAGAACTGCTGCGCGCGCGCCAGGCCGCGCGCCGCCAGTTCGGGGATCTGCGCATAGTCCACCGGCCCCGGCAGCGCGCGCTGCGCCATCGCCGGCGAGCCGTTGCGCAGCGCCTCGGCCACGGCCAGCAGGCCTTCGAATTCAGCGCGCCAGTGCCAGCTGGCGATCTCGGCCTTCTCGGCCGGCGTCTCGCCCAGCAGCGGCGGCTGCGGAAAGCGCGCCTCCAGGTAGGCGGTGATGGCTGCGTTGTCGGTGAGCAGCAGGCCGTCTTCGGTGCGCAGCGCGGGCACGGTGCACAGCGGGTTGATGCGGCGGTAGGCCTCGCCCAGCTGCTCGCCGTTGCGCAGGTCTATCTGCACGGTGTCGTGGGCCACGCCCTTCTCGGCCAGCAGGATGCGGGCGCGGCGCGGGCTGGGCGCGGTGCTGCAGTCGTAGAGCGTGATCATGGTGCGGGGTTCTCGGTTGGCGGCGCCAGCTTGTCCTGGGTGCGGGTGTCGAAGTCGCTGGCGTCGTGGCGTTCGTGCAGCTGGGTGGACAGCGGGCCCCAGGTGCGGTTGACCATGCGCCCGCGCTGCGCCGCCGGGCGCTGCGCGATCTGCCGGGCCCAGCGCTGCAGATGGGTGTAGGCCTGCACGTCCAGGAACGCGCCCGCCTCGTACAGCAGGCCTTGCGCCAGGGCGCCGTACCAGGGCCAGACGGCGATGTCGGCGATGCTGTACTCGGCGCCGGCCAGGAAGGGCTGCTCGGCCAGGCGCCGGTCGAGCACGTCGAGCTGGCGCTTGGCTTCCATGGCAAAGCGGTCGATGGCGTATTCGATCTTGGTGGGCGCGTAGGCGTAGAAGTGGCCGAAGCCGCCACCCAGGTAGGGCGCGCTGCCCATCTGCCAGAACAGCCACGAGAGGCATTCGGCGCGCGTCGCCGCGCCGGCCGGCAGCAGCGCGTCGAACTTCTGCGCCAGGTGCAGCAGGATGGCGCCCGACTCGAACACGCGTATCGGCTCGGGCCCGCTGCAGTCCAGCAGCGCCGGGATCTTGGAATTGGGGTTGACGGCGACGAAGCCGCTGCCGAACTGGTCGCCCTCGGTGATGCGTATCGGCCAGGCGTCGTACTCGGCACCGCTGTGGCCCAGGGCCAGCAGTTCCTCGAGCATCACCGTCACCTTCACGCCGTTGGGCGTGGCCAGCGAATACAGCTGCAGCGGGTGGCGGCCGCGCGGCAGGGGCTGCTCGTGCGTGGCGCCCGCCGTGGGGCGGTTGATGTTGGCAAAGCGGCCGCCGTTGCCGGGCTTCCAGGTCCAGACGGCGGGTGGGGTGTAGTCGGCGGGGGCTGTCATGCGGGCGGCTCCTGGCTGCGCCCTTCACGGGGGCGCAGTGCGGACTGTAGGCGCTGGTGGATGCCCGCGCAGTTGCCGCCGTTCAGTCGTCGCGCTCGGCCTTCCACAGCATGTAGCGCAGCATGGCCACGCTGCCAGCCACGATGCCGGCCACGGCGATGAACGAACCCAGTGCCAGCGTCGACAGCCCGCTCATGCCCTGGCCGATGGTGCAGCCCAAGGCGGTGACGCCGCCCAGGCCCATCAGCATGGCGCCCAGCAGTTGCTGGTGCAGGTCCTCGAAAGAGGCAAAGCCCTCCCAGCGGAACTTGCCCGCCGACAGCGCGTACGCGGCCGAGCCGGCCACCACGCCCAGCACGCTGGCAATGCCGAAGGTGGCGTGCAGCGAGGCGTCGGTCCAGAGCATCAGCAGTTCCAGGCTGAAGGCCAGCGGTGCCACGAAGCTCATCGATTCGAGCGTGCGCGTGTTGGTGGCGTGGTACACGGTTTCCAACGTGTCGGGGTTCTCGCCGTAGCCCAGGTGGCCGGTGACGTACCAGCCGGCCGCCACCAGCAGCCCCAGCACCACGGCCCCGACGATCTGCGTGGTGTTGGCGCGGAAGCGGCTGTCCTTGAAGACGAAGAACAGCGCCCCGGCCAGTGCCAGGCCGGTGGTGGCCAGCAGCGCGGCGCGCGCCTCCAGGCCGGTGGCGCGGGCCAGCGCCGTGGCCAGGCTCTGGCTGTCCCAGCCCAGGGTGCGCAGGTCCACGTTCACCGGGTCCAGCAGCGCGGCGCGCCACTGTCCGAACAGGCCCTTGAGCGTCATGTAGGCGGCGATGGCCATGAACACCAGCACCACCAGCGACCGCAGGCTGCCGCCGCCCAGGCGCACCAGGTTCTTGTTGGCGCAGCCGCCGGCCAGCGTCATGCCCACGCCGAACAGCAGGCCGCCCAGCAGCAGCGACAGCCAGGGCAGCACCGGCCGCTGCACCACGGACTTGGACAGGTCCACCTGCCCGGTGTAGGCCAGCAGGGTGGTGCCGGCCAGGGCCACGGCCACCGCCAGCACCCACATGCGCACGCGCCCCCAGTGGCCCATGTTGACCACGTCCGACAGCGCGCCCATGGTGCAGAAATTGCTGCGCGCGGCCACCAGGCCGAAGACGAAGGCGATGACGAAGCCGCCGCCGATGACGATGCTGCTCATGCTCATGCACGCGCCTCCTGCAGAGCCCCGGGGCGGGGCAGGCTCAGATGAACAGGCAGACGTCGGTCTCGCCGGCGAACTTCATGAAGGTGGCGGCGCCGCCGTATTCCACGCCATCGATGAATTCGGACTTGTCGAACTCGAACAGGTCCACCGTCATCTGGCAGGCAATGAACTTGACCTCGGCTTCCAGGCACAGGTCGCGCAGCTCGGTCAGCGAGGCCACGCCCTTCTTCTTCATCTTGGCCTTCATCATCGAGGTGGCCATGGCCTGCATGCCGGGCAGCACCGAGACGATCACCGGCATGGGCACCGGCATGGGCATGGCCGGGTTGGCCAGCGGGCTGATGGCGATGCCGCTCAGGTCCTTGCGCAGCAGCTGCAGGCCGTAGAAGGTGAAGAAGATCTGCACCTCCCAGCCCAGCGCGGCCGCGGTAGACGCCAGGATCAGTGGCGGGTAGGCCATGTCCAGCGCGCCCTTGGTGGCGATGATCGCCATCTTCTTGGTGGCCATGCGCTGCGCCTCAGGCCTTCTTGAGGAAGAAGACGTACTTGCCGCCTTCTTCGCCCGACTGCAGCAGCGCGTGGCCGGTCTGCTCGGCGAAGGCGGCCATGTCGCACACCGAGCCCGGGTCGGTGGCCACCACGCGCAGCACCTGGCCCGGTGCCATGTCGGTGAGCGACTTCTTGGTCTTGACGATGGGCAGCGGGCAGGCCAGGCCCGAGGCGTCGAATTCCTTGTCGAATTTCATGTTTGTCTCCGGTGCGCCAGCGGCGCTGTTCGTGGGGTGATTAGCGTCGCTGGGGGCCGCCACCGTCTATTCCCGCGACGGGGGATGGGGGATAGCCCATCCGGGTAGGGGCGGCGGCCGCAGCTTGCTCAGAAGCGGAAGCTGTACATCACCTGCACGTTGGTCTGCTTGTGCGTGACGACGATGCCGTCGCCGTTGGTCACGCTGCTCTCGGGGGCCACGGTGAGCGAGGCGTTGACGGCGTGGCGGGGCGCGACCTGCCAGCCCAGGCCCAGCGTGTAGTGGTTCTCGACAGTGGCCGGGAACAGCGGGTTCACGAAGGCTTCCGGAATCGGATTGTCGGCATGGTTGTAGCCGGCGCGCAGCGTGAACTGCTGGTTCAAGGCATAGGCCACGCCGAGGTTGACGACGGTCTGGTCCTTCCACTGCTGCGGCAGCGCGAAGGTCACCGAGCCGCCGAAGCCGGCGCTGTCGTAGCGCATCTTGAAGCTCTCCATGACGTCCGACCAGCCGATGCGCTTGACGTCGGCCGCCACCAGCAGCGCCGGAGTCGCTTGCCAGGCGCCGCCGATAGCCAACAGAGTCGGCCACTGGAAGTCGAGCACCGTGATGCGGCCAGCGTCGCCGAAACCACCGGGGCCGCTCATCGCCGCGCCGGTGGTGCCGGTCTTCATGTCGTCCAGCGTCGTCTTGCCCTGGTATGACGCTCCCAAAGTGAAGCTCGGGCTCGCCTTCCAGACCGCGCCCAGCTTGAAGGCCCAGCCGGTGGACCGGGCGGCGCCGCTGAAGTCGTTGTCGTCCGAGAAGTCGATGCGGACCCAGGGCGATCCCGACAGCGGCCCCAGTTGACTGGCCAGCCCGCCCGATGGGGTGCCGGTCACCAAGCTGGCCAACCGGCTGCCCGGCAATTCCATGCGCAGGTCGAGGTTGGCCCAGACGAAGTCGATCGAGCCGCCGACGATGAAGTTCGGCGCCACCTCCCAGGCGAGCGGCAACAGCAAGCGCCCTACGCCGAGCTCGGAGCGGGTCTCCCGGCCCGAGCCGCCGGCCGTGAAGAACGCATTGCCGTCGTACTCGGTGCCCATGCCGCCTTGCGCGAACATGCCCACGCCGTAGGTCAGGCTGCCGCTGCGCCGCGCGTAGCCGAAGGCCGGCATGACGTAGGAGGTGCCACCGGACTTGGCGGTCGCGCCGGGGACCGAACTGGCCACGTCGGGGCCCAGCACGCCGAAGGCGGCGTCCAGGCGCGCGCCCGGGGCCATCAGGCCCAAGGTGGCCGGGTTCTGCGCCATGGCCGCGGTGCCATGGTCCAGTGCCTGCGACGCGCCGCCCATGGCGGTGGAGACGGGCCCATAGCCTTCCATATTCATGCCGTTGGTGGCCAGTGCCGGCAACGCGAACGCGCACAGCGAGGCCAATGATGTGAGTTTGAAGAGCCGGGGTGTCGCGCGCATGTTCGTTTCCTTTTGTGGGTGAAGAAGGGGAGTTGAATACGGTGCCGGCGCGTTCACCAGCGCGCAAGCAGGCGGCCCTTGGCCACCTTGCTGGGCCACAGCCGCAGCGGGCTGTTGCCCTTCTCGATGCAGTTGCCAGTCTGAACGTCGAATACCCACCCATGTTTGGGGCATGTCAACTTGCACTCGTGCAACGCCAGATCGGGGATGTTGGTGGTCTGGTGCGGACAGCGGCTGTCGTAGACGCGCCAGTCCTTGCCTGCACGGTGCACGAACAGGCCGCGGCCGTCGCACTCGACGCGCTGTGTCTGGCCGTCCTTGAAGCCCTTGGTGGCCATGACGTCGTGCCATTCGCCGGCCGCGCCCATGGCGCCGGGCTGGAACTCTGGCAGGTCCATCGCCAGGATGATGTCCGCCGCCCAGACGATCTTGGCCAGGCCCAGCGTGGGGAAGGCCATCAGCAGCGCGTCCAGCACCTCCACGGGCGTGCAGCCCTCGCGCAGCGCACGGCCCAGGTACTGCCTGAAGCCGCGCTCGGTCTGCGCGTCGACCTTGGTGATCACGCTGATCAGGTTGCGCGTCTTCGGGTCCAGGTGCTTGCCGCACTCCTTGAGGAAGGCGAAGTAGTGGCCGAGCGCGTCACCGCGCGCCTTGATGAGGTAGTTGAGGGCGTCACTCATGGTCGGAGGGGGTTGAGAGAGTCGACGGGAGCCGCCGTCGTCGGTGGGAGGCTGCTGCGCGGCGAGCCGTCGGGCAGCGTGGTCTGGCATTCCCTGAAGGCGCGCACCGCGCAGTCGCGGCAGAGGTCTGTGTCGAGTTCCGGATAGACCGTGCGCAGCGCGTCGCCCTTGTGCTCGATCAGGCGCTCGGCGCCAATCGCCTTGATCTGCTCGCTGCGCACGAGCATGTCGTGCACGGCGGGCCGGGCGCCGACGATCAGCAGCCCGCCGCCCAGTGCGCGCCGGCGGCGGGCTTCCTCGGCCAGCATCTGCGCGCCGGCCAGATCGACGAAGTTGACGCCCGGCGCCAGCAGCAGCACCCACTTGCGGCGCGGGTCTTCCTCGTCGACGAGATGCAGGTGCTCGCGCACGTGCTCGACGGCGCCGAAGTAGATCGAGCCGCTCAGGCGCAGCATCGCCAACTGCGGGCAGGCGGGCGCCTGCGCGTCGGCCGCCGTCATCTTGCGGCGCACGTTGCCGAGCTCGGAGCGCAGCGGCGCGCGCTCTTCGATCACCGGCCGCGACGTGCGGTACAGGTAGAACAGCAGCGAGACGACGACGCCGGCGAACAGGCCTTTTTCCAGGTCCGCCAGCACGCCCAGCCAGGTGACCGCCAGCACGATGCGCTCGCGCGGGTGCCGGCGCAGGATCTGCCCGATCTGGTGCCAGTCGATCAGGCCCCAGGCGACGATGAACAGGATGGCCGCCATCGCCGCCACCGGCAGGTAGGCCGCCAGCGGGGCTGCGAGCAGCGCGATCGCGAGCAGGAAGGGTGCCGACAGCGCGGCTGCCAGCGGCGTGCGTGCGCCGGCCGCGTGGTTGATGCCGCTGCGGTTGAAGGAACCGCTGGACGGGTAGGCCGAGAGAAAGCTGCCGGCGATGTTGGACAGACCCTGGCCGATGAATTCCTGGTCGGCGTCCAGACGCTGGCCGCTCTTCAGGGCCACCGAACGCGCGATCGCCACCGCCTCGGTCAGGCCGATGATTGCCACCACCACGGCCGGGAACAGCAGGGCCTTCAGCGAGCCGTAGGACAGGTCGGGCATCGACAGCGAAGGCAGCGCGCTGGGCAGCGCGCCGACGGTCTCGATGCCGGTCTGGGCGGCGCCCAGCGCCCGGTTGAGCGCGGCGGCGACGAGCGAGCCCACCAGCATCGCCACGATCATGTACGGCAGCCGCGGCACGAAGCGCCGCGCCAGCAGGCCCGCCGCCAGCGTGGCCAGGCCGACCACGGCAACCCACAGGTGGGATTCGCCCAGGTGCTGGGCGGCGTACAGCAGCACCTCGTGGAATTCGGCACCGCGCGGCACCGCCAGGCCGAGGAAGTGCTTGATCTGGCTGGCCGCGATCAGGAAGGCCGCGCCGGCGGTGAAGCCGACGATCACCGTGTGCGAGATGAAGTTGACCAGCGCGCCCAGCCGCGCCAGGCCCATCGCGAGCTGGAACACCCCGGCCAGCAGCGCCAGCGTGAGCACCATGCCCAGGTAACGCTCGCTGCCCGGCTCGGCGATCGGGCTCAGGGTGGCGAACACCAGCACCGAGATCGCCGTCGTCGGCCCGCTCACCAGGTGCCGGCTCGACCCCCACAGCGCGGCCACGACCGCGGGCACCATCGCGGCGTACAGGCCGTACTGCGGCGGCAGGCCGGCGATGGTGGCAAAGGCCACCGCCTGCGGCAGCACGACCACCGCGCCGGTGAGCGCGGCCAGCGCGTCGTGGCGCAGCGTCTCGCCCGTGACCTGGTCGCGCCAGGCCAGGAAGGGCAACCAGCGCAAGGCGAGCGCGGTGGGCGTCATCACGCAGCCGGCGCGAGCAGTTCGCCGCGCCCGTCGCGGCCCAGCGTGGCGTAGATCGCCGCCAGCGCCTGTTCTTCGTTGGGGAACAGGTGGCCGGCGCCGATCAGTTCGTCCAGGTGGGTGCGCCGCATCACGTCGAGCACCTGCTTCTTGACGCCGCAGAAGTACACCTCGATGCCGCCTGCGCGCAGCCGTTCGACCAGGTGGCGCACCGCCTCGTCGCCCGAGGCGTCCATCTGGTTGATGCCGTTGGCCACGACGAGCAGGACGCGCGCCTGCGGCTTCTTCGCCAGTTCGTCGAGCACCTGGGATTCGAAGAACGCGGCGTTGGCGAAGTACAGGGTGTCGTCGAAGCGCAGCGCCAGGATCTCGGGGCTGGTCGGCATTTCGGGATAGACCTGCACGTCGCGCAGCACGCCGTCGGAGTGGCGGCCGAGCACGGCCACGCGCGGCTTCATCGTGCGCCACAGGTACAGCAGCACCGCCAGGCCGGCGCCCATCAGGATGCCCTTGTCCAGGTGCGGCGCGGCCAGCAGCGTGAGCACGAAGGTGGCCAGCGCCACCAGGCCGTCGGCGCGGCTGGCGCGCCAGGCGTGCACCAGCGCGGCGGGCGTGATCAGGGTGGTCACGGCCAGCAGGATGATCACGCCCAGGGTGGCCTTGGGCAGGTGGTAGAGGAAGGGCGTCAGCACCAGCAGCGTGGCGGCGACGAACAGGCCGTTGAAGACCATCGCGAAACCGGTCTTGGCGCCGGCCTGCAGGTTGATCGCCGAGCCGGTGAACGATCCGCAGGCCGGGTACGACTGGAAGAACGAGCCCGTGAGGTTGGCCAGGCCCTGGCCGATGAGTTCCTGGTTCGGGTCGATGCGCTGCCGCGTCTTGGCCGCCAGCGCCTTGGCCATCGCGATCGACTCCATGAAGCCGACCAGCGCGATCACCACCGCGGCACTCAGCAGCGACAGCAGGGCGTCCCAGCCGATGCGCGGCACGCGCAGCGCCGGCAGGCCCTGCGGGATGTTGCCGACGACGTCGCCGCCGCCCACCAGTTGCAGCTCGCCGTCGGCGATCTTCTTGATGCGCCAGGCCCGGCCGTCGGCCGGCTGGCCGGCACTGCCGGCCAGCACCAGGCGCGGCGGGCTGCCCGGCGCGGCCTGGCCTTGTTCGAGGCGCACGCGCGCCAGCGTGCGCCAGCGCTGCTTGTTCTCGGCCGCAAGGTCGGTGGCGTCGAGTTCGCTCAGGTGCAGTTCATGGCGCAGCGTGGCCCCTGCCCGCAGGTCGCCGGGCGGCAGCGCGCGCAGCTTCGCCGCCTGCTCGGTGGCCCTGGCGTTCAGCTCGCGGATGCGGCGCGCGTCCCGGTCGTAGTCCAGCAGTTCCTGCCGCAGCGCATCGTCGGTGACCTGTTCGATGCGCCCCGCCGCCTTGTGTTCGTAACCCAGCAGCACGCTCGCGACGATGGTCACGACCACGGCGATCAGCACGCTGAGCTTGGAGACCGCAGCAATGCGCTTGAGCAGCAGCATCAGCGCCAGCGCGAAGGCCGACATCGCCAGCGTCGGCAGGTGGGTCTGCGGCAACTCGGCGAGCATCTCCCAGATGTCGAGCAGGAACGAACCGCCGCGCCCCTTGGGGATGCCCAGCAGCATGTCCAGCTGGGACAGCGCGATGATGATCGCCGCCGCGTTCATGAAGCCCAGTATCACCGGGTGCGAGACGAAGTTGACGATGGTGCCGAGCTTGAAGGCGCCGAGCGCGAACTGCACCACGCCCACCATCAGCGTCAGCAGCAGTGCCAGCTCGATGTACTCGGCCGAGAACGGCACCGCCAGCGGCGTGAGCGCGGCGGCCGTCATCAGCGAGATGATCGCTACCGGCCCGGTGGCGAGCTGGCGCGACGAGCCCCACAGCGCGCCGACGATGGCCGGCACCAGCGCCACATACAGGCCGAAGTGCACCGGCAGGCCCGACAACTGGGCGTAGGCCATGGCCTTGGGCACGAGCACCAGCGCACCGGTGATGCCGGCGATCAGGTCGCCGCGCAGGAGCAGCGAGCTGACCGGAAACCAGGCCAGGAAGGGCAGCAGCCGGACGAGCCGCTGGCCGCGCTCAGCCGCGGCGTCGCCGCCCGCATCCGTCACGACACCGCCTGGTGGTAGAGGTTCTGGGGATGGCGCGGGCAGTCGGCAGGCGCGAAGACCAAGCGGCATTCGTCCCGGAGGCGCCGCTTCACCTGGCAGGGCATCACTGCGGCCGCTTGATCGACATCGCGCCGCGGATCTGGCCCACCGCGTAGCCGACGGCCCGGTCCTCCGGATACAGCTCCTTCAGGCGCGTGCTGACTGTCGGGCTCAGACTGGCGGCGTCGCCATGGCAGGCCAGGCAAAGCTGCTGCGTGGGCAGCGCGCGCATGTAGCGCTGTAGCTTCTGCCCGCCTTCGTTCACCACCTCGGCCTTCTCCAGCGTGGCCGGGCTCTCGCCGGCGACCGCGCGGCGGTCGAAGTCTTCAAGCGCGGCACGCTCCCAGGCGTCGGGCACGGCCTTCGGGTTGCGATGCCGCAGGCTCACGCGCCGGATGCTCCAGCCGCTCTGCTCCGACGCGGCCTTCGCCAGCTTCGGTGCCTCGTCGCGGCATACCGCGATGGCGCCATCGGGGCCGCCCTTGTCGATGGCCGCGTTCAGCGTGGCGAGCAGCTTGGGCGGCACTTGTGCGGCCACCTGGCGTGCATCCTGGATCCAGGACGCGTCCTGGGCTTGCGCGCCGACGCACGCAGCCCACAGGACCAGCGCGAGCGCACCGTGTCTGTTTCGCTTGATCATGGCAATCAGTCCCTTCGTGGGGGTCAGGAAACGGCCTGGTAGTAGAGGTTCTGCGGGTGCCGGGCCTGGGCGAAGAAGAACCAGCGCTCGGCCAGCAGCCCGAGGTACTGCACGCCGAAGGCGGCGAGCAGCGTCGGCGTCGAGGACTCCAGCGGCTGAGCGCGCCCGAGCACGAGCAGCGCCAGCGGCAGCACGAAGGCCAGCAGCAGGAAGGCCGGCTTCACCGTGCGCAGCCAGAGCGCCGACGCGCCGTGGAAGAACTCGCGCGTGTTGAACGAACCGCCCATGAAGCCCATCGAGCGCTGCACCACCACCGGATGCTTGATGCCGATCGCCGACTGGATGGTCGAACGGGGTTTGAGACGCGCATTGCGCAGCAGCGATGCGACGCGGCCCGCGGCGGCCAGCGCCGTCAGCACGATCGCCCAGCCGGCCAGGAACGCCACCCGCTGCGGCTCGACCAGCGCCGCCAGGCCGGCGGCCAGCGTGAACCCCGAAGCGCCGCCCATCAGCGTGTAGTTCAGCGGTGTCAGCGCCGTGTGCCACTCGGCGAGAAAGCGCACCGCAGCGTAGATCATGCCGGTGCAGACGAAGAGCGCGAGCGCGAGCACCGTGCCGAGCACGGCGACCGCGAGCGCAAGATCGATCTCGACGCCGCGCGCCGAAGTCATCAGCACCGGGTCCCAGCCGCTCAGGAACAGCAGCCCATAGAGCGCCACCGCCGCCATGAAGGCCGGAAGCACGATCACCTCGCGCGACAGCCACGAGGTGCGCCACATCGCCGCCGAGCGCCAGGCGCGCTCGGGGCGCCCGAGGTGGAAGAACGACGCCACCAGGCCCCCGGCCAGCAGCACCAGCGCGGCCGCGCTGCCGGCGACGAACAGCGCGCTGCCCTGCGCCGGCGGCAACAGGCCCGCCAGGGCATAGAGCTGCAGCGTGGCCAGCGCCAGGAAGAGGCCCTGGCCGGCACCGATCAGCGTCGTGAGCAGGATGACGGAGAAGGCGGGATTCATCGGGCTCGGGCAGGCGTGCGGCAGGGGGGAAGGGACGGTGGCGCTAGACGCTGGCGTCTTCGAGCGTGGCGGTGCCGGCCGCCGGCTGCGGCAGGTGGCCTTCGACGGTGAGCGGGTTGTCGGCGCGCACCAGTTCGTCGTCGTGGATGCGCAGCCTGGTCTTGCGCCGCGGCAGGTAGTGGTTGGCCGGGTGGGTGCCCCACTCGGGCATCAGTGCGTAGCCGCCGTTGTCGCGGATCGCGCGCGAGACCTCGGACTGCGGGTCGTGGATGTCGCCGAACAGGCGCGCCGAGGTGGGGCAGGCCTTGACGCAGGCCGGCTTGCGGTCGATCTCGGCGAGGCGGGTGTCGTAGATGCGATCCACGCACAGCGTGCACTTCTTCATCACCTTCTGGTTCGCGTCGAGCTCGCGCGCGCCGTACGGGCAGGCCCAGCTGCAGTACTTGCAGCCGATGCACTTGTCGTAGTCGACGAGCACGATGCCGTCCTCGGCGCGCTTGTAGGAGGCGCCGGTCGGGCATACCGGCACGCAGGGCGGGTCTTCGCAGTGCAGGCAGCTCTTGGGGAAGTGCACGGTCTCGGTGTGCGGGAACTCGCCCACCTCGAAGGTCTGCACGCGGTTGAAGAAGGTACCGCTGGGGTCGGCGCCGAAGGGGTTCTGGTCGCTCATCGGCCCGGCGGCGCCGGCACCGTTCCACTCCTTGCAGCTGGTGACGCAGGCGTGGCAGCCCACGCAGACGTTGAGGTCGATGACGAGCGCGAGCTGCTTGCGGCTCATCGCACGCGCCTCTTCAGCGTGGCCAGCAGCCCGCTCAGCGAGACCAGCTCGCGCGGCCGCTCGGCCATGCCGGGGTAGGGCCGCATCGCCCCGAACTGCGGCGCGGTGGCCTGCGGCTCGCCGTCCTCGGCCTTGACCACGCGCACCCGCACGTCGTACCAGGCGGCCTGGCCCGTGATCGGGTCGGAGTTGGAGACGCGCGCGTCGCTGCCGCGCACCGGCAGTTCCTCGCTGATCACGTGGTTGAGCAGGAAGCCTTGACGCGACTCGTTGGCGTCGGGCTCCAGGTTCCAGGCGCCGGCCGCCTTGCCGATGGCGTTCCAGGTCCAGACGGTGCCTGGCTCGACCGCCTGTGAGTGCGCCGCCTTGCAGCGCACGCGGCCCCACTGCGACTCGACCCAGACCCAGTCGCCGTCGGCGATGCCGGCGGCGCGGGCGGTCTGGGTGTTGATGTGCAGCAGGTTGTAGGTGTGGATCTGGCGCAGCCAGGCGTTCTGCGAGTCCCACGAGTGGTACATCGCCATCGGCCGCTGCGTCACCGCGGCCAGCGGGTACTTGTGCTTGTCGGTGACGTGCGCCTCGAGCGGCTCGTAGAAGAAGGGCAGCGGGTCGAAGTAGGTCTCGATGCGCTTCGCCAGGTGCTGCGGCGGCTTGCGCGTCAGGCCCTTGCCTTGTGCCGCGGTGCGGAAGCGTTGCAGCACCTCCGAGTACAGGTGGATCAGGATCGGCTCGGCGTAGCGCGTGATGCGGTTGGCGCGGCTCCACTCCAGGTAGCCCTGGTTCCAGTTGCGCATGTACTGGTAGCTGCGCGGCAGTTCGTGGTGGAACACGCAGTCGTGCTGCGCGTACATCTCCCACTGCCTGGGATTCGGTTCGCCGACCAGGAACTTCTCGCCGCCCTTGCCGCGCCAGCCGGCCAGGAAGCCGATGCCGCTGCCCGGCTCGGTCTCCCAGTTGACGACGAAGTCGGGGTAGTCGCGGTACTTGCGCTGGCCTTCCTTGGTGACGAAGGTGGGCAGCTTCAGCCGCGTGCCGATCTCGATCAGCACCTCCTGGAACGGCTTGCAGTCGCCGCTGGGGGGCACGACCGGGATGCGCACCGCGTCGACCGGCCCGGTGAACTCGCTGATCGGCCGATCGAGCATCGACATCACGTCGTGCCGCTCGAGGTAGGTGGTGTCGGGCAGGATCAGGTCGGCGAATGCCGTCATCTCCGAATGGAAGGCGTCGGCGACGACGAGGAACGGGATCTTGTACTCGCCGGCCTCGTCCTTGTCGTTCAGCATCTTCCTGACTTCGACCGTGTTCATCGTGGAGTTCCACGACATGTTGGCCATGAAGATCAGCAGCGTGTCGATGCGGTACGGGTCGCCGCGCCAGGCATTGGTGATCACGTTGTGCATCAGGCCGTGCACCGACAGCGGGTACTCCCAGGAGAACGCCTTGTCGATGCGCACCGGGCTGCCGTCGTCGTTGACGAACAGGTCATCCGGGTCCGAGGGCCAGCCCAGCGCCATGCCGTCGAGCGGGCTGTTCGGCTTGACTGCGCGCGCGTCGTTGGGCGTGCGCGCGCAAGGCGGGATCGGGCGCGGGAACGGCGCCTTGTGGCGAAAGCCCCCGGGCCGGTCGATCGTGCCCAGCAGCGACATCAGGATCGCCAGCGCCCGGATGGTCTGGAAACCGTTCGAATGCGCCGCCAGCCCGCGCATGGCGTGGAAGGCCACCGGGTTGCCGCTGACGGTGTCGTGCTCCTTGCCCCACGAGTCGGTCCAGGCGATCGGCAGCTCGATGCGCTGGTCGCGCGCGGTGATGCCCATCTCGTGCGCCAGGCGCCTGATCGTCTCGGCCGGGATGCCGGTGATCTGCGCCGCCCATTCGGGCGTGTAGTCCTTGACCCGGTCCTGCAGCAACTGGAACGACGGCTTGACGGGCGTGCCGTCGGACAGCTTGAACTCACCGAGCAGGAACGGATCGGCCCCCGGCGTGTGGCTGACCACCGGTTTGTCGGTGTGCCGGTCCCACCACAGCTTGTTCTGCGGGTCGTAGCAGGCTTCCTCGGCCGGCACCTCGGTGCGCACGAACATGCCGAACTCGTCGTGCGCGGCGTCGAGGTTGACCAGCTCGCCGCCGTTGCTGTACTGCACGACGAAGTCGCGGTCGTACAGGCCCTTGGCCAGGATCTCGTGGATCACTGCGAGCAGGAAGGCGCCGTCGGTGCCGGGGCGGATCGGCACCCACTCGTCGGCGATCGCCGAATAGCCGGTGCGCACCGGGTTGATCGAGACGAAGCGGCCGCCGTCGCGCTTGAACTTGGCGAGCGCGATCTTCATCGGGTTGGAGTGGTGGTCCTCCGCGGTGCCGATCATCACGAACAGCTTGGCGCGGTCGAGGTCGGGGCCGCCGAACTCCCAGAACGAGCCGCCGATCGTGTAGATCATGCCGGCGGCCATGTTGACCGAGCAGAAGCCGCCGTGCGCGGCGTAGTTGGGGGTGCCGAACTGGCGTGCGAACAGGCCCGTCAGCGCCTGCATCTGGTCACGCCCGGTGAAGAGCGCGAACTTCTTCGGGTCGGTGGAGCGGATGCGCGCCAGCCGCTCGGTCAAGGTGGCGAAGGCCTCTTCCCACTCGATCTCGACGAAGTCGGCCGCCCCCCGCTCGGCACCTTCGCGGCGCTTGAGCGGCTTGGTCAGGCGGGCCGGCGAGTACTGCTTCATGATGCCCGACGAACCCTTGGCGCAGATAACGCCCTGGTTCAGCGGGTGGTCGGGGTTGCCGTCGATGTAGCGCACCTTGCCGTCGCGCAGGTGCACGCGGATGCCGCAGCGGCAGGCGCACATGTAGCAGGTGGTGTTGCGCGTCTCGCGCGCGGCACCGGCATCCGGATCGGCTAGCGGGTCATGCAGCGGAGATCGGGCCATGGGCTTTTGTTGAGGTCGTGTCGGCCAGTCAGGCGGCTTCTTCTTTGCGCAGGAGCAAGGCCACTGACACGTCCCGGCAGGCGCATGGGGCGATTGAACGCGGGGCCGGCGCTTGCGTCCATTCCCGGATGGGCGTAGCGCAACCTACCCGTCAGGGGTACGCGCCGTGGACAGCGGGCACGACGGACCGAGTGGCCGCGGCGGGGCGCGCGCAGCACGTCACAGGGTGCGTCGCGAGAACACGCGTGTCTGCACCAATGGCTTGCCTCGAACCCGGTGGCCGTGGCATTGCGCCGCCGGCGATCGCAGCGGTCAATGCCGGGGTTGCGCGCCGATCGAGCTGCCGGCTGAGGGCGCAAGCATCCTGGCGATGTGCCCGCCGACCAGGGCCAGGCGCCGCCCGGCCCGCGTCAGCGCTCGCCGACTAGACCTGGCGCCAGGGCAGGCCGTGCTTGCGCCAGCCGCCAAGGTTGCCGCGATGGTGCTCGGAGTCGAGTTCGCCTTCGAACCCTTCGAGCACGTTGGCGACCTGGGTGAAGCCGTGCTTCTCGAGTTCAAGCGCCGCGTCCACCGAGCGCTTGCCGCTGCGGCAGATCAGGATGACGGGCCGGTCCTTGCGACCGGCCATGCGCAGCACCTGGTCGGCGAAGTGCGGGTTCGTCTCGAAATCGGGCGCCGTGTTCCACTCGATATTGATGGCTTCGACCGGGTGGCCCACGTAGAAGAACTCGACCTCGGTACGGCAGTCGATCAAGAGCGTATTCGCGTTGTCCTTGATGACCTCGAACGCTTTGGTGGGATGCAGGTGTTCCATGGCATTTCCTCTCGGGTGGATTCTCGCACCGGGCCAGCGGCCGGGTTGGAACACTTGCTCATATGCATATTCCCGCGCCCGGGCCTGCAGGTCGCGCGCGATCTGCAGGCGTGCACGGCAGCCCGGCGAAGGCGTGCGCCGGATCGGCTCGCCCGTGCCTCGGCGTGACGCCTACGGCCGCTTGGGCGTCTTGTACGGGGCTTCCTTCTGGAGGGGTTTCCAGATCGTTTCGTAACCGACGAAGCCCTTCTCGTTGGGCGGCATCTGACGCGTCGTCACATAGGGCGTGACGCCATCGGGAACCTTGGTCGGGGGAGGCTTGTGGTCGCTCATGGGTCACCTTTCTTGCCGCAATGTGTGGCAGCTGTTCAAACAGGTCTCAGACGCGAGGGGTCGACAGCGGCACCCGCCTGGATCGCCCCGCCCGCTCTGGTCTCTACATCGGTCGCGTCGCGCACGGTCAGTATCGCCAGCGTGAAGACGACGCCTCTGCCGCAAAGCGGGTTGTTGCCATCGACCGTCAGTCTCTCGTCGTCCATGTGCGTCACGAGGAAGCTGCGCGTCTGACCCTTGTCGTTCTCCATCAGGATGGATGTGCCGACGTGCCGGTATTCCTCGGGGACGTTGTCGATGTCATCGGAGAAGACCAGCGACTCGTCTCTGGGCCCGAAGATCTGGCTGCCGTCGATCGCCACTTCGATGACGTCGCCTGCGGACTTGCCCTCGAGCTGCATGTGGACCGAAGGGGCCAGGATCTCGTTGTGTCCGTGCACGTAGCCGAGCGGGAAATCGACCGTGGTGAGGACATGCCCCGTCGTCCTGTCGGTCACCTTGTAGGTGAGTTCTACGAACTTGCCGGGCCGGATGACTTCGCTCATTTCAGATGCCGTCGCAGTGATCAGAAGATGGATGCGCCGAAGATCCGGAGCTTGCCGTCCTCATAACCCAGGACCAGGCGGCCCAGCCATTCGCCGGGCTTCTTGGTGCTGCGCTGGCGGTAGACGACCGTCACGTGCTCGCCCCGGCGGATGATGCCGAGCGGGTCGATCTGGTCGGACAGGCTGCGCGCCAGTTCGCTGTGCGCGAACTGGTGGCCCGCCACCACCTGATCGATCGTCCGCGCCATGGAACTGGAAAAGTTCCTTGCGAACTCCCCGTACTTGCCCTCGTTCGAGTACTTGAGGAGGTCGCTCCACAGGGGATGGGCCAGGCCCAGGATCTCTTCGTCGGTCTTTTCAATGATGTTCACGCGTGTGCCCGGGGGTCGTGCTACTTCTCATCCGCCACCAGGTGATAGCAGGGCGCCTTCTCCATGGTGTATTCGCCGCTCTTCGGATCGCGGCGCGAAACCGTCAGCACGTGCCAGTCCTTGTCGTCCACCTTCATGGCGTCGCCGCGGTAATAGTAGCCCGGCCAACGGGTCTCCTTGCGGAACAGCGTGTGCTGCGTGACGCACTCGGCGGCGCGATGGCGGTGCTTCAGTTCCCACGCGCGCAGCAACTCGTGGATGTCCTTTGCGGCCAGGCTTTCGAGGTCTTCCTCCATGATCTTGAGCTTCTTGAGACCGATGTTCAAGAGCTTCTCGTTGGTCATGTAGTTGACGGTCACGCCGCCACAATATTCGTCCATCAGCTTCTGCAAGCGATCCAGGCCCTGCTTGGGATTGATGTAGTGCGGGTTGACATCGCCCGCCACGATCTCGTTGCGGTAGATCCTGTAGTGCTCCATGGGCTTGAAGATCTCTTCCCCACGGCGCTTGATCTGCTCGTCGGAAACGACGATGCCCTTGGCCTTGCCGTCATCGATGTACTTGCAGGCGGCCTTCGCGGCGAGCCGGCCTTCGGTGAACGACCCCGACGAGAAGGCGTGCGGCGTGCCGCCCACCGCGTCACCGGCGCCGAACAGGCCTTCGATCGTCGTCATGCGGTTGTAGCCCCAGAAGTACTCGGGCGGGGAGAGGTCCTCGGGGCCTGAGCACCAGGCACCCGAACCGGTGGCGTGCGAGCCCATGACGTAGGGCTCGGATGTCGTGAGTTCGGGGTTCTCGTTCTTCGGGTCGACATCGGTTGCCGCCCACAGAACCGCCTGGCCGACGGTCATGCCGAGGAAGTTCTCCCAACCCACCTCTTCCAGGTGCGGATCCTGGAAGGCGCGCATGGTGATCATGTGAATGGGGCCGCGACCGGCATTGACTTCGTTGATCAACGCGTGGTTGCGCAAGCAGGTCGGGATGGGCCGATGCGTCAGGTGTGAGGCTTCCGGGTCGAGATACTCCTTGCCCACCATCTTCTGCAGTTCGGGGAACCACTTGGATTCGTACTCTTCGCCCACGCCGTTCTGCGTGTAGGTCTTCAGGTGCAGGAAGTAGGCGCCGACCGGGCCATAGCCGTCCTTGAAGCGCGCCAGCACGATGCGGTTTTCCATCTGCGTCATCTTGGCGCCGGCATTGATCATCAGGCCGTAGGCAGACCCCGACGACCAGGGTGCGTACCAGGTCCGCCCGGAACCTTCGCCCACCGAGCGTGGCTTGAAGATGTTGGAGGCGCCACCTGCGCCGCAGATCACGGTCTTGGACTTGAAGACGTGATAGTTGCCCGTGCGGACGTTGAACCCGACGGCACCGGCCACCCGGTTTTCCTTGCTGTCGTCCATCAGCAGATGGGTGACGCAGATGCGGTTGAAGACCTTGTCCGCCGACTTCTTGGCGGCCTCGGCCACGATGGGCTTGTAGGACTCGCCGTGGATCATGATCTGCCAGCGGCCTTCACGAAGGTAGCGCCCGGTCTTGGCGTCCTTCATGATGGGCAGGCCCCATTCCTCGAACTGGTGCACCGTGGAGTCGACGTGGCGGGCCATGTCGAACAGCAGGTCTTCGCGCACCATGCCCATCAGGTCGATGCGCGCGTAACGGACATGGTCCTCCGGGTTGTTTTCGCCCCAGCGTGTGCCCATGTAGCAGTTGATCGCGTACAGACCCTGTGCAACCGCACCCGAGCGATCGATGTTGGCCTTCTCGGCAATGACGATCTTCTTGTCCTGACCCCAGAATCTCGCCTCCCAGGCGGCACCCGTGCCGCCAAGGCCCGCACCGACGACAAGAATATCGATGCCGTCTTCGATGATGGTTTCGTAAGCCATTAGTAGCAAACCCCCGTCTTGAGCTTGAGACCTGCGGCTGCAAGCGTGCGCAGGCTGCCGTCATCCAGGCGGATGTATTTCGGTTCGTTGTAGAGCAACTCGCCGTCGCGCATTTCCTTGCTGGGCGCGGGAACCTCCGCCAGCTTCGGGATCGCCTGTCCCCAGGGCTTGGTGGTGATGGGCGACAGGAAATTCTTTTCCGTCCCGTTGCGGAACTTGATCCGCCAGGCGATGGTGCCCTTGCGTTCGTCGCGGTCGACGCGAACGCTGTGGCCCAGCGGTGCAAAGTCGGCATAGCCACGCACATCGATCGCATGCTGCGGGCAAGCCTTGACGCAGGAGAAGCACTCCCAGCACATGCTCGGTTCGATGTTGTAGGCGCGTCGATAGGTCTTGTCGATGTGCATGATGTCCGAGGGACAGATGTCGACGCAATGTCCGCATCCGTCGCACCTCGTCATGTAGACGAAGGTAGGCATGTACTGGCTCCTTGTTGTGTTGTGCCGAAAAGGTGCGGGCTGTCTTTTAGTAGTGGCGCGGTGCTTCGCGCTTGATGCCAAGCCCCATGTCCATGGGGGCATCCCGCAGCAGTTCCATCGAGTGCCGTGCCTGTTCTGCGGGGTCGTCCCGTGTCTGCAGGGGCAGGTTGGCGGCCGTGCCGTTGGCCTTGGAGACCCGCTTCTCGAAGGCCGCTGCGGGCTTGAAGAACATGTGCGCGAACTTGGACCAGTACACGCCGCCGAACAGCACCGTGGTGGCGGCGATGTACAGGCCGAAGAAGATGACGGAGGCCGTGCTGCCCTGCGCCTGCAGGCCGGCCCAGACGAGGCCGAGCGTCACGCTGGCAAGCAGCGACAGGATGAAGAGATCGGCGCGCATCAGGCGCAAGGGCGTGCCGCCTTCGGCCGCGACGTCGACGCGGATGAAGAACCAGAACCAGTAGCCACCGGCCAGGACCATCAGGCCGCCCAGCCACCAGATCTGCGCCACCAGGGCCGGCGTCGGTGTCGCGGCCGTCGGGTAGGCGAACACCATGACCGCGGTGGTGACCAGATACAGGATGAACCCGTACATCGTGAGCAGGTGGGCGACGCGGCGCCGCTGGTTGCAGAACTCGCCCGACGCGAGCACATCCACCACGACGGTCTTGACCGCGATCGACGCCACATCGACCGGCGTGCCCTTGTCCCGCGTCTTGCGCCAGTTGGCGAAGAAGTATTTCGCGCTGGCCTTGTGGGACATGTCGAGCAGCGTGCCGGCGATCACCGCCAGCGCCATCAGCGCGATGTAGATCTGCATGGCATTCGGGGGCAATGCGCCGCTCAATGCGGCAAACGGGTTCAGGGCGAACATGGGGGGCGGTCTCCTCGAAACGGTTTTTCTTCACGGCCTTGCGGCCATTTCACGGGGGTGCGGGTTTCGGCCCGCTGCCGATCACGCGGCTCAATCACTGCAGGTGGGGCGAAGCAGGCTCGCCCTCCAGTTCCTTCAACTCGAAGCGCATGGCCGCCAGATCGCCCATCACCCACGTGGATGGCGCGGCCAGGCCGGCCACCGTGCCGGGGTTGACGAGCCAGGTGGCGCGGCCCTCCACACTGGCGACGCTGCGTACTTCGGCCCGGTGCGAATGACCGCAGCACACCAGATCCCAGTGGCCGGTGCAGGCCATCGCATGGCCGTAGTCGTCCTGGTGAACAAGGAAGATCCGCCGGCCGGCGAGTTCGATGCGGGCGTCGGCACCGTGGTAGCGCAGCCGTCCTTCGCTGGCTGCGGCCAGCCGATGCAGCGCCTGGGCGTCGCCGAGGTTGTTGCCGTGGATGAGGTGCACCGGCAGCCCCAGCGCCAGCGCAGGCTTGAGCGTCTGGGTGCCGATCAGGTCGCCGCAATGCAGCACGGCTTCGGCGCCCAGCGCCTTTGCTTCGCGCACCGCCTGGCGCAGTGCATCGGCGCGATCGTGGCTGTCGGAGACGATGCAGACGCGCACGCGCTCACCTCGGGGCAGCGGCCGCGGGGGCAGGTGCTGCGTCCAACTCGGCGTAATAGGCGCGGAGGATTTCAACCACTTCCGGCCGGCTGAACTGCGGGGGAACGTCGGCGCCTTCGGACAGCCACTTGCGCAACTGGGTGCCCGAGACCTGCAGGCGGTCTGCATCGGTGTGCGGGCAGGTGCGCGCCGAAGCCATGCCGCCGCAGCGGTGGCACCAGAACGACACGTCGATCTTCAGCGGCTTGGTCAGCAGCGCATCTTCCGGGATCTCGTCGAAGATCTGGTGTGCCTCGAACGGCCCGTAGTAGCTGCCGACGCCGGCGTGATCGCGGCCGACGATCAGGTGCGAACAGCCGTAGTTCTGGCGAAAGAGGGCGTGCAGCAACGCTTCGCGCGGGCCGGCGTAGCGCATGTCCAGCGGATAGCCGGCCTGCACGATCGTCGAGGGCACGAAGTAGTTCTTCGCCAGCGCGGCGATGGCCTGGGTGCGCACATCGGCCGGGATATCGCCTGGCTTCAAGGCGCCGAGCAGCGAGTGCACCAGCACCCCGTCGCAGACCTCGATCGCCACCTTGGCCAGGTACTCGTGCGAGCGGTGCATGGGGTTGCGCGTCTGGAAGGCGGCGATGCGTGTCCAGCCGTAGGACTCGAACAGCGTGCGTGTCTGCGCCGGCGTCATGAACAGGTCGCCGTACTTCTCGGGGAAGCCGCCCTGCGACAGCACCTTCACCGGCCCGGCAAGGTTGACCGCCGGCTGGTCCATCACCATGCGCACGCCGGGGTGCGCGGGGTCGTTGGTGCGGAAGACGCGGACGCATTCATGCGCCTTGTCGATGGCGTACTGCTCGGTCACGCGCATCGTTGCCAGCACGTGGCCGTCGTCGGGGTCGACGAGCGCGATCTCGCCGCCGGGTGCGATGGCCGACGCGAAGGCTTCGTCGGCCGACAGCGTGATCGGGATCGGCCAGAACAGGCCCGCCGCGGTGTGCAGGGTGTCGCAGACGCTGCGCCAGTCGTCCTGGCCCATGAAGCCTTCGAGCGGCGTGAAGCCGCCGATGCCCATCATGATGATGTCGCCGCGCTCACGCGAACTCACCCGCCACTGGGGCAGGGACTGCGCGCGGCTGCGCTCCTGCTCGAGCGCGGGGCCCGACAGCAGCAGCGGCTTCAATTCCGAGCTGCCGTGCGGGCTGACCAAGCTGTTCATCGATGGGCCTTCTTGTGCTTCTGCCGATGGAGGACGGTGCACGACGCTCAATGGGGCTCCGGGCCGACGTGCGACCCTGTGCTGCGCGTGGTGCTGGCGCATTGGGCAAGATGCGGCTGCAGGCGTCTACTACCGGGATGGGGCAGGCGGCGAATAGCCCTTTTGGGGTATCGGCGAAGACGCGAAATGCAATGCATCCGACGGGGTCGGTACTTACCCTGAGTGACGGAATTGTTTGAAGAGCGCACACCTGCTTGGGTATCCTCGCTGATCCCGATACCGGTCAGGCCGCCAGCGGTGTCAAATGCCATGCTCGGCATTCCGCTGGGCGCGAGCGGGTGCGATGTGCGAGTCCAAGATCCATGCTGTTTCCGACATGACATGCGAGGTCGAGACCTCTCTGTCCAGCGTCAATGCCGAAGCCCGCATCCTTGGCGAGTTGGCGTCGGACCTGGCGGCCGAGAGCAACATGCCGGAGTTGCTGAAGCGCTTCCTGCTGCCCTTGTTGCAGATGTCCGGCGCAGATGCCGGGGCCGTGCGCGCGTTGTCGGGCACCGGTGACCAGTTGCACCTGATCAGCAGCGTCGGGCTGCCCGACGACATGGCGCGGGCCGAAGCAACGGTCCAGGCCCACTGTGGTGCCTGCGGTGCGGCCGCGTCGGGCGAAACCCCGACCTGGGCGAACGAAGCCGTGGGCTGTGCGCGGCTGCGCCCCGCCGGGCCTGCGGGGGCCGATTTCCGGTGCATGGTGGCCGTGCCCCTGCGCTACCGCGGGCGCGTGCTGGGCATCTACAACCTCTTCTACGCGCGCAGCCCGTCCCCGGGGCCGGAGGTGTTGGCGGTGCTCAAGGCCGTCGGCGAGATCCTCGGTCTGGCGCTGAACAACGCGCGCCTCGAAGCCGAGAAGCTGCAGGCCCGGCTGACCCAGGAGCGCCAGCGCATGGCCGCCGAGGTGCACGATTCGCTGGCGCAGTCGCTGGCCTTCGTGAAGATGCGCATGCCGCTGCTCGAGGATGCCCTGGTGCAGCACCAGGAAGCCCGCGCGCTGCAGTATTGCGGAGACGTGCGCGCCGCGGTGTCGCAGGCGCATGCCAGCCTGCGCGGCATCCTGACGCACTTTCGCTCGCCCATGGATCCGCAGGGCCTGGTGCACGCGCTGGACGCCAGTGCCCGTCAATTCCGCGACAGCACCGGCGCCGGGCTGGAGTTCATCAACCGGATACCGGATCTGAAGCTGGGGCCAGACGAGGAAGCGCAGGTCTTCCACATCGTGCAGGAAGCCCTGAGCAACGTCGCGCGCCACGCCAGCGCCCGCCATGCGTGGCTGCAGGTGGCGGCGGCGCCACCGGGCGGTGTCGAGATCGTGGTCGAGGACGACGGCGCCGGCCTGCCCGCTGTCGCAGCCCGCGGCGGCTCGCACTACGGTGTGGAAGTCATGCTCGAGCGCGCACGCCGCCTGGGCGGCACGCTGGAGATCGGCCCGCGACAAGGTGGCGGCACGCGTGTGCGGCTGGCATTCCCGGCGCCCCAGGTGGCGACCAGCCCTGCCAAGGGAGCGTGGTGATGGCGGGGCCCCGCATCGTTCTCGTCGATGACCACGCGCTGTGTCGCAATGGCCTGTCGGACCTGCTCTCCTATCGCGGCGGCATGGATGTGGTGGCGGCGCTTTCCGACCCCGACCAGGTGCTGAAGGTGTTGCGCGAAACGCAGCCCGATCTGGTGGTGCTGGACCTGCGCATGCCGGCCATCGATGGCCTGGCGTTGCTGCGACGCATCCGCGCCGAGGGCATCGACACACCGGCGGTGATCCTGACCATGAGCGACTCCGAGGTGGACCTGTCGGCCGCGCTGCGCGCCGGCGTGTGCGGCTATCTGCTCAAGGACATGGAGCCCGAGGATGTGATCGCCGCCATCGGCAACGCCGCGCGTGGCGAACTGACCGTGGCGCCGTCGATGACGCTCAAGCTGGCGCAACTGCTGCAGTCGGGCAGCAAGGGCAGCGACCGGCGCGGCCTGCTGGCGTCTCTCACCGAACGCGAGCGCCAGATCCTCGATCACCTGGCGCGCGGCGAAAGCAACAAGACCATCGCCCGTGCGCTGGACATCAGCCACGACACGGTGAAGCTGCACGTGCGGCACATCCTGGCCAAGCTCAACCTCAGCTCGCGCGTCGAGGCCGCGGTGCTGGCCGTCGAGATGCGTGCCCTGGGCTCGCGCTGATCGGCGCAGCGCGGGTCGATCAGGGGCAGGCGGCCCCGGCCCACCGGGCTGGGTGCCGCAGCCGGTTCAGGCGCCCAGGGTGGCCAGGGCCGGCATGCCGGGGTGGGCAACCGGATCAAGGGGCGCCGATGCAGCTTCGCGCTGCCGCGAGAACCAGGCGAGTTCGTCGCGCAGGCGCACGACCTCGCCGATGATCGTCAGGCAGGGTGACTGCAGCCCGGCGCGCGCCACCGCGTCGGCCAGCGTGCCCAGCGTTGCGCAGACCTCGCGCTGCGACGTCAGCGTGCCCTGCGCCACCACGGCGGCCGGCCAGTCGGCCGGCAGGCCGTGCGCGATGAGTTGTTCGCAGATCGTCGCCAGCCCCGACAGCCCCATGTAGATGACGACCGTCTGGCGCGGGCGTGCGAGCGCGGGCCAGTCGAGGTCGCAGCTGCCGTCCTTGAGGTGGCCGGTGACGAAGGTGCAGCTCTGCGCGTAGTCGCGGTGCGTGAGCGGGATGCCGGCATAGCTGGCCACGCCGCAGGCCGCGGTGACGCCCGGCACCACCTCGAAGGGGATGCCTTCGGCGGCCAGCACCTGGAGCTCTTCGCCGCCGCGGCCGAAGACGAAGGGGTCGCCGCCCTTCAGCCGCACCACGTTGCGCCCCGCGCGCGCCAGGCGGACCAGCAGGGTGTTGATGTCCTCCTGCGGCATGCTGTGGTGGTTGCGCTCCTTGCCGACGTAGATGCGCTCGGCATCGCGTCCGATCAGCGCCAGCACTTCGGTGCCGACCAGATGGTCGTGGACCACCACGTCCGCCTGCGCCAGCAGCCGCGCGGCGCGCAGCGTCAGCAGGTCCGGGTCACCCGGGCCGGCGCCGACGAGGTAGACCGTGCCACAGGCGGCACGGCAGGCTGCCATCATCGCGGGGATGTCGACCAATGAGTTCATGCCCTTGTTCTCCTTGTCACTGCAGCGTGCCTGTCAACCACCGCAGCCTGCGCAGCCACCGCTGCCGCAGGCGCCGCGTGCCGTCGGCGCACCCGAACCAACGTCCGCACCGGCTTCCTCGGCGGACGGGATGAAGACGAAGTCGAAGCGCCCGGGCTCGATCTCCACGTAGTCCAGCAGCGTGCCGGCCAACAGCGGCTGGCTGGGCGAGCCGACGAGCACGGTCAGGCCGTCGAACGCCGCCGGTTCGTCGCCTTCGCGCTCTTCGTCGAAGCCCATCGCGTACTCGATCGAGCCGTCGGCGGTCTGCCGGGCGGCCACGCGCAGGGCCTGCCCGGCGGCGTCGCTGCGCACGGCTGCGGCCAGGAGCTCGCTGGCGGCAGCGGTGGTGACCTTGAACATCGTGTCGCTCATTTCAGTGTTCTCCCTTGGTGCGCAGCAGCCCGGCGAGGCGGTTGCCCTGCTTCTGCGGCCCGCCGCGCGGGAACAGGTCGTGCAGGTGGTGGTTGCTGCCAAGCTGCGGCCCCCAGGCCTGCGTGAAGTGCTTGATCATCACGCGCACCTGTGCCTGCACTCCGTGCTCGTGGTAGTACTGGCGCAGGAAGCGGATGACTTCCCAGTGCTCCGGCGTCAAGTTCAGCTCCTCCTGGCTCGCCAGCGCGCGGGCGAAGGCTTCCGACCAGTCGTCCAGGCGCTGCAGGTAGCCTTCGCTGTCGGTCGCGACGGCGCGGCCGTCGACCATCACGGTGCGCTGGAGGGTGTCGTGCATCGGCGTGCTCCGTTCCCTCATGCCGGCACGGCCTGGGCCGGGCACGGCGCCACGGGCAGGCGAGCTTCGCGCTGCTCGCGCACATAGGCGACGAAACGCGGTGCCCAGTGCGACCCGGCCCCGCTGCGCAGATGGGCATACGACGCCAGCAGCCTGTGCACCTGCAGGCCGTCGTGCTGGCCGTCGATGCCGTGGCCGCGCTGCACGCGGTAGGCGAAGGCGACCCCGGGGTCCAGGTTCTCCAGGCTGGAGTGGTGGAACTCGTGGCCGCGCAGCGTGCCGCTCCCGCCGTTGCGCCACGGCATCGCCGCCGTCTCCTGCAGTTGCACGTAGCCGCGGCCCACCGGCCGCGCGTGCATCACGGCGTCGCCGGGTATCGCCCCCACCATGCGCGCCGTGCGGCCCTGCCAGGTGATGCTGCGCGACAGGTACATCAGGCCGCCGCATTCGGCATAGGTGGGCAGGCCGGCGACGATGGCTTCGCGCAGCGCCGCACGCAGCGCCGTGTTGGCTTCGAGTTGGGCCATGCAGGCCTCGGGAAAGCCGCCGCCGATGAACAGCCCGTCCAGCGCCGGCAGGCGCGTGTCGTGCAGCGTGTCGATGGGCACCAGTGTCGCGCCCGCTGCTTCCAGCGCGGCCAGGTCGTCGGGGTAGTAGAAGCCGAAGGCGCGGTCGCGGGCGATGCCGATGCGCAGGTCGGCGCGCGGCGCCGCCGGCGGCGCTGCGCTGCCGGCGAAGGGCAGCGGCCCGGCCGACGCGGCGAGCGCGCGCACGTGGGCCAGGTTGACCTGCTGCGCGACGATGCGGCCGATCGCATCGACACGGGCCTGCGCGTCGTCGACCTCGGTGCAGGGCATCAGGCCCAGGTGGCGCTCCACCATCGCCAGGCGCTCGTCCTCGGCCACCGCGCCCAGCACTGGCACGCTGGTGTAGTGCTCGATCACCGCGCGCAGCTTGGCCTCATGGCGCGTGCCGCCCACGCGGTTGAGGATGACGCCGCCGATGCGGATGCCCGGGTCGAAGGCCTGGTAGCCCAGGATCAGCGGCGCGATGCCGCGCGTCATGCCGCGCGCGTCGATCACCAGCAGCACCGGCAGGCCGAGTTGGCGCGCCAGCGCGGCGTTGCTGTTGCTGCCGTCCAGCGCCAGGCCGTCGTACAGGCCCTTGTTGCCTTCCACCAGCGCCAGATTGGCGCCCTGGGCGTGCGCGGCAAAGCCGGCGGCCAGCGTGGCCTCGTCGGCCAGCCAGGCGTCCAGGTTGTAGCAAGGCCGGCCGCAGGCCCGCGCCAGCCACATCGGATCGATGTAGTCGGGCCCCTTCTTGAACGGCTGCACCGCCACGCCGCTGCGGGTGAGCGCGGCGCCCAGGCCGAGCGTGACCGTGGTCTTGCCCGAGGACTTGTGCGCGGCCGAGACGAGCAGGCGGTGCATGGCGCGCCTCAGCCGCCCTTGGCCGCGGTGGCGGTGGTGGCAAAGTCGTCCTGCGGCATGAAGTCGAGCACGCGCACGCCCACGGTGGTCAGCACGAAGGCCGCGCCCAGGCCGC
Organism: Rubrivivax sp.; assembly: GCA_022842305.1. Classification (GTDB taxonomy): domain Bacteria; phylum Pseudomonadota; class Gammaproteobacteria; order Burkholderiales; family Burkholderiaceae_C; genus Rubrivivax. The sequence goes on along the minus strand of JALHPY010000009.1, from coordinate 28,776 downwards.
CCAGGCCCAGCAGCCATTCGGGCAGCGCGGGTGTGTAGGCGGCCACTGCGCCGTCGCCGAAGCTGCTGCTGACCGCCGCGCCGGGGAAGATCTCCAGCGGGAAGGCCTGGCCGCCGATGATGAACACGTACAGCCAGGCGCCCGCGCCCAGCACCACCAGAATCGAGGCCATCAGCGTGTCGCGCCCGCTGCCCAGGCGCGGATGGAACAGCAGCAGCAGCGGCAGCAGCGATCCGGCCAGCACGAAGCCGCCCCAGAACAGCGCCGGGTAGACGCCGCCGTCGCGAAGGATGAAGGCCTCGAACGCCGCCTGGCGCGCAAAGTACAGGTTGGTGAGGTGGTACACCGCCACCAGGTACAGCGCCGCACCGACGAACACCCCCAGCAGCCGCGCCATGCGGCGCTGGATGGCGGCGGGCAGCGTCTGCCCGTTCCAGGCGTACATCACGTGCTGCACCAGCAGAAAGACGGCCAGGCCCCAGGCGAAGGACAGCACGATGAACAGCGGCGCCATCAGCGCGCTGTGGAAGGCCTGGCGCGCGACCAGAAAGCCGAAGATCGAGCCGGTGCCGGTGGTCAGCACAAAGCGCCACAGCAGCGCCGCCAGGCCGGCCGGCTTGGACCAGGCGTTGAAGCGGCGCTCGAACATCGTCCACAGGTAGACCGCGACGATGGCGCCCATGCCCGAATAGAGGATCACGTTCCAGGCGAAGACCGAACGGAAGTTGTAGTGCGTGGCCGCCACCAGCACGCGCTCGGGCCGGCCCAGGTCGAGCATCAGCACCATCAGGCCGCCGGCCAGCAGCGCCAGGCACAGCAGGCCCGACAGCGGCGCGCGCGGCTTGTACACCGGCTGGCCGAAGACCGAGCCGATGGAGGCCACGTTGAGCACGCCCGACGCGGCCACGATCATGAACAGCGCAAACACATGCGGCAGGCCCCAGACCACCTGGTTGTTCATGCCGGTGACGATGTGGCCGTGCACTTCCATGTAGTGGGCTGCGCCCAGGCCCACGGCCGTGAGCGCGCCGCCCAGGGCCAGCAGCAGCCAGAAATTGCGGGTGTCGGCGGCGCTTCGCATGGTTCAGAGCCCGTGGTAACGCACGCCCGGGTCCAGGCGCAGATCGGCGCGCAGCTGGGTGCTGCTGATCTCGCGCACGCGGCGTGCAATCTCGCTGTCGGGGTCGTTGAGGTCGCCGAAGACGATGGCGCCGTGCCCGGCGCGGCTGCAGGCCTGGGCACAGGCAGTCGTCTTGTCACCGCGGTCCAGGCGGTGCACGCACAGCGTGCAGCTCTCGACGCAGCCCTTGCCGCGCGGCACGTCGGGCTTCTGGTCGGTGAGCGGCTCGTGCACGAAAGAGCGTGCCTTGTAGGGGCAGGCCATCATGCAGTAGCGGCAGCCGATGCAGGTGTGGCGGTCGACCAGCACGATGCCGTCGGCGCGCTTGAACGAGGCGCCGGTGGGGCAGACGTCCACGCAGGGCGGCTCGGCGCAGTGCTGGCACATCACCGGGGCGGATGCGGCACGGCCGGTGCGCAGGTCCTTGATCTCGACCTTGCGCAGCCACTGCGGCCGCGTGGCGTCGGGGCCGCCGGCCAGGCCGTTCTCGGTGTTGCAGGCGTCCACGCAATCGGTGCAGCCGGTGGCGCACTTCGTGGTGTCGATCAGCATGCCCCAGCGCACCCGGGGGTTGGCACCGGCAGTGGGCGTGGTGTTGGTGGTGGCGGCCTGGGCAATCTCGACCAGGCGTATGCCCGGCGCCAGCATCACGCCGGCCAGGCCGGCTGCCGCCACGCCCAGGAAGCCGCGGCGGCTCATCGCGGGCCCCCCGCGGCCACGGCGGCGGCCTTGCCGGTGTGGCACTCGAAGCAGTCGATGCTGACCGCCGCGTAGCGGTGGCAGCTGACGCAGAAGTCACCCGGCGCCGCGGCCACGCTGGCGGTCTGGCGGCTGGCGTGGCAATCGATGCAGCCCTTCAGGCTGTGGCGCGCGCCGCGGATGCCGCCGTGCACGGTGTCGTCGCGCTGGTGGCGCAGCAGGTCCATGTGCTGGCGGCGCATGACAGCCGGCGGCTCCACGCACTGCGTGCCGGCGCGCGCCGGCTCCAGCGCGGGGATGGGCGTGCGCCCAGCCGCCAGCGCCGTGGCGGCGGCCGCGCCGGCCAGCAGCAGCACAATGAAGCGGCGCAGCACCATCCCTACTCTCCGAGCCCCATCTGGATGTAGCCGGTGGGGCAGACATCCTTGCAGATGTGGCAGCCGATGCACTTGTTGTAGTCGGTGTCGACGTAGCGGCCGGTGGTGGCCTTGCTCTTGGACACCTTGAACACGGCGGTCTGCGGGCAGTACACCACGCAGTTGTCGCACTCGAAGCACTGGCCGCAGCTCATGCAGCGCTTGGCCTCGGCCTGGGCCTGGGCTTCCAGCAGCGGCAGCAGACGCTCCTCGAAGTTGCTCAGCGCCTCGGTCGCGCTCAGCGTCACCACCTTGCGGCGTAGCCGTGGCGTGTAGCTGAAGTGGCCGAGGAACAGCTCCTTGTGCGAGATGACGTAGCGGTCGGAGCGGTTGTCGTAGTTGTGGATGGCGCCGGTGCTGGCGTCGGTGCCGCGCAGCGGGGCCTCGACCGGCGTGATCTTCAGCCCCTTCTCGATCATCTTGCGCGTCAGGTCGAAGCCGTGCACGTCGATCTTGGGCCGCTTGTCCTGGGGCTCACCGCGCAGGTGGCGGTCGATGCCGTCGGCGGCGATGGCGCCGTGGCCGATGGCGGTGGTCAGCAGGTGCGGGCGCAGCACGTCGCCGCCGACGAACATGCCCGCCTGGCCTTGCACCTGGTAGTTCTTGTCGGCCGTGATGGCGCCCTTGCCGTTGTTCAGCACCTCCAGGCCGGCGAAGTCCACCGCCTGGCCGATGGCCGAGACGATGAGGTCGGCCGCTATGTCCTCCTCGGTGCCGGGGATGGTCTTCACCTCGAGCCGGCCGCCGACGAACCTGGCCTCGCAGCGCATGATGCGCAGCGCGGTGGCGCGGCCGCTGGCGTCGCGCAGCACGGCCACCGGTGCCATGCCACCGCGGATGGCGATGCCTTCGCCCAACGCGTGCTCGACCTCCTGCTTGCTGGCCTGCATCTTCTCGATGTCGAAGATCGAGGTCAGCGTGACCTCGGCGCCCTGGCGGCGCGACAGCGTGGCCGCGTCGTGCGCGGCAAACCCGGTGGAGCCGGAGATGGCGTTCTCGGGCCGGTCGGATTCGTGGATCTGGTCGATGTGGCCCAGGCGCCGCGCCACGGTGGCCACGTCGATGGAGGTGTCGCCGCCGCCCACCACCACCACGCGCTTGCCCACGTGCAGCATGCGCCCGTCGTTGAAGGCCTTGAGGAAGGCGGTGGCCGTGACGCAGTTGGGCGCGTCGCTGCCTTCCACCGGCAGCGGCCGGCCGCTCTGCGCGCCCAGGCCCAGGAACACGGCGTCGAAGTCGGCCTGGATCTGCGCCAGCGTCACGTCGCTGCCGATGCGGCAGCTCATGCGCGTGGCCACGCCCAGGTCCAGGATGCGCTGGATCTCGGTGTCCAGCACCGCGCGCGGCGTGCGGAAGCCCGGGATGCCGTAGCGCATCATGCCGCCGAGCTCGGCCCGCTCGTCGAAGATCGTCACCGCGTGGCCCTTGCGCGCCAGCTGGTAGGCCGCCGACAGCCCGGCCGGGCCGCCGCCGATCACCGCCACTTTCTTGCCGCTGGGCTGCGCCGGCTTGGGGTAGGCCAGGCCGTGCTCGTTGGCCCAGTCGCCCAGGAAGTGCTCGACCGAGTTGATGCCGACGAAGTCTTCCACCTGGTTGCGGTTGCAGCCCGATTCACAGGGCGCCGGGCATACCCGGCCCATCACCGACGGCAGCGGGTTGGCCTCGGTCAGGCGGCGCCAGGCGTACTCTTGCCAGGGCACGCCGGCAGGCGGCTTCTCGACGCCGCGCACGATGTTGAGGTAGCCGCGGATGTCCTCACCCGCGGGGCACGAGCCCTGGCAGGGCGGCGTGCTCTGGATGTAGGTGGGGCACTTGTGCGAGTGGTCGGCGTCGAAGATCTGGTCTTGCCAGCGCCCGGGCTTGTCGTCGCCATCGCGGTAGCGGCGAAAGGTCAGCGGGCGCGGCGGCGTGGTGTCGAGGGGTGCGGACATGGCGGGTCTCCTGGATGCTGTTGTGGATAGGCTGCCGCGGTCACTTCTCGGCCAGACGCTCGATGCCCATGGCCTTGAGCACGTATTTCTCGTAGATGGGCTCTGAGTTGCCGTTGCGCATCTTGCTCATGAAGTACTTCTCGAAGGCGATCTTGGCCAGGTGCACCCACTTGCCCTTCTTGAACCAGTTCACGTTGCGCGGCGGAATCTGCGGCAGCGCCACGAAGGCCGCGCCGGTGTCGCCCATGTCGGCCAGGCAGATGGCGTTCCAGGTGGCCTTGGCGTTGGGCGTGGCGCCCTTCAGCTCATCGGCGATGTTGCGCACGATGGCCGAGACCATGGTCTCGATCATGTAGCCGGTCTTGGGCGCGCCGGTGGGCACCACCGTCACTTCCACCGGCGGGATGGCCACGCACACGCCGGCCGAGAAGATGTTGCGGTAGGCCTTGCTGCGCTGGAATTCGTCGATCAGCACGAAGCCGCGCGGGTTGCACAGCCGGGGCACCGCGGCCACCGGGTCCACGCCCTTGAAGGCCGGCAGCATCATGGCCAGCTTGAAGGGGACTTCGTGCTCCTTGAGCACATTGCCCTGGTCGTCCAGTTGCGTGGTGAACAGCTTGCCGGCTTCGACCTTGGTGGTCTTGGCGTTGGTGATCCACTTGATGTCGTGGCCACGCATCTCGGATTCCATCATCGACTTGCTGTCGCCCACGCCGCCCAGGCCCAGGTGGCCGATGTAGGGCTCGCTGGTGACGAAGGTGATGGGCACCTGGTGGCGCTGCTTGCGCTTGCGCAGGTCGGCGTCCAGGATGAAGGCGAACTCGTACGCCGGGCCGAAGCAGCTGGCCATGGGCATGGCGCCGATGATCACCGGGCCGGGGGCCTTGAGGAATTCCTGGTAGTCGGCCCAGAACTTCTGCGCATGGTCGACCGAGCAGATCGAGTGCGTGTGGCCGTTCACCGGCCCCGCGCCCGGCACCTCGTCGAAGCTCAGCTTGGGGCCGGTGGTGATGACCAGGTAGTCGTAGGCCAGCGTCTGGCCGCCGTCCAGCGTCAGGCTGCTGGCCTCGGCGTCGATCTGCGTCACCGCCTTGCCGATGAAGGCGATGTTCTTGCGCGCCAGCAGCGGCTCCACCTTCAGGATGACTTCGTCGCGCTGGCGCCAGCCCACCGCCACCCAGGGGTTGGACGGCACGAACTGGAAGTAGTCGAGCGCGCTGACCACGGTGACCTTGTGCTGCGCGCCCAGCATGGCGCGCATCTCGTAAGCGGCCGGCATGCCGCCGAGGCCGGCGCCCATGATGACGATGTGAGCCATGGTCAGTCTCCTGTCGCCTTCATTGCGGCTCACCCAGCCGTATGGCCTTGCTCACCAACTGGTGCACGCCGCCGACCATGCTCATGTCGAAGCCGTAGTAGGGCAGCACCTTGCTGAACTGCGCCTTGCAGATGGCGCAGATCGTGGCCATGAAGTTGACGCCGTGGTCGTCGACCACGTGCTTGAGCGCTTCCATGCGCGGCAGCGCACCCTTGACGCGCAGCTCGATCAGGTCGTCGGTGAGCAGGCCGCCACCGCCACCGCAGCAGAAGGTGGACTCGTGGATGGTGCCCGGCGCCATGTCGTGGAAGCGGTTGGCCACCGCCTTGATGATCTCGCGCGGGATCACGAACTGCCCGCCCGGCATGCTGCCCATGCGCGAGGCCCGCGCCACGTTGCACGAGTCGTGGAAGGTGATGATGCGGCCGTCGTTCTTCTCTTTGTCGAACTTGAGCGCGCCGCGCTGGATCAGGTCGTAGGTGAACTCGCAGATGTGCTGCGGCACCGGGTAGCGCGGGTCCAGCCAGTCGAAGGGGCCGATCAGCGTGTTCCAGAAGCTGTAGGCCACGCGCCAGGCATGGCCGCATTCGCCGACGATGATGCGCTTGACGCCCAGCTCTTGTGCCGCCTGCTTGACGCGCAGCGAGATGTTGCGCATCTGCTCGTAGTTGCCGATGAACAGGCCGAAGTTGCCGGCCTCGCTGGCCTTGGTGGACAGCGTCCAGCTGATGCCCGCGGCGTGGAAGACCTTGGCATAGCCGATCAGGCTTTCGACATGTGGTTCGCTGAAGAAGTCGGCGCTGGGTGTGACCAGCAGCACCTCGGCGCCTTCCACGTCCAGCGGGAACTTCACCGCGACGCCGGTTTCCTCGAGCGTGTCTTCCTCCAGGCCCAGCAAGGTGTCTTCCAGCGCCGGCCCGGGAATGCCCAGGTTGTTGCCGATGCGGTGCACCTTGCCGATGATCTCGTTCGCGTACTTCTGGCCCAGGCCCACGCTGTCCATGATCTCGCGCGCGGCCATGGTGATCTCGGCGGTGTCGATGCCGTAGGGGCAGAACACGCTGCAGCGGCGGCATTCGCTGCACTGGTTGTAGTAGCTCCACCAGGCGTCGAGCACGTCCTTCGTCATGTCCACCGCGCCCACCAGCTTGGGGAAATGCTTGCCGGCAAAGGTGAAGTAGCGGCGGTAGACGGCGCGCATCAGGTCCTGCCGCGCCACCGGCATGTTCTTGGGGTCGCCCGTGCCCAGGAAGTAGTGGCACTTGTCGCTGCAGGCGCCGCAGTGCACGCAGGCGTCCATGTAGACGCGCAAGGACCGGTACTTGTCCAGCAGCTCGCCCATGCGGGCAATGGCGCGCTGTTCCCAGCCTTCGGTCAGCTCACCCGGGAAGCCGATCTTCTCTTGAATGGCGGGCGAGGCGACGAAGGGCTTGAGGTGCGCGGTCGCGCCCTCGGCCACCAGGGGGATGACCGGGTAAGGCCCGAGGGCGGGTGTCTTGAAGGCGGCGGTGGCCATGGCGGGGCGCCTTACTTCTTTTCCAGGGCCGAGGCCCAGGCGGCGATGTGGCGCGCCTCGCGCGAGGTGTCGGCCTGGTTGCGCGTGGGGCTGAAGAACAGCCCCGGCGCATGCAGCAGCTTGCTGATGGGGAAGATCAGCATCAGCAGCGCCACCAGCGCCAGGTGCAACAGCAGCAACGGGTCGGTGGGCAGGGGTTGGATGTCAAGCCGCATCAGCCCCAGCATGTAGGCCTTGACGGCCACGATGTCGGTGGGTGCCACGAAGCGCAGCGCCATGCCGCTGAGGCCGATGGCCAGCAGCAGCGCCAGGTGCAGGTGGTCCGACGGCGTGCTGATGTAGCGCACCCGGTCCACCAGGAAGCGCCGCGCCCACAGCCCGGCCAGACCGGCCACCATGGCGAATGAGGCGTAGGTGCCGAAGGGCTGGATGAAGGCAATCACGTCCCACACCGGCTGCTGGAAGTAGCGCGCGTGGCGCAGCAGCACCAGCAGCAGCGCGGCGTGGAACATCCACCCGAAAGCCCAGGTCCACTTGTTGCCCTTGAACAGGCTCTCGAAGAACACCACCTCGCGCGTCATGCGCAGGGCCACGCCGCTGGTGGTGGTGGGCGCTGGCGTGGTGGGGATCTTCAGCGGTGCCGGCGTGCGCGTGTAGCTGCGGATCTTGAGGGCCACGCCGACCACCAGCACCGCGGTGGCGGTGTAGAAGAGCAGCGCATAGGCGAGCGCAAGCGCCGACATGGCCGTCGGGGTTCCGTGGCAGCGGGGAGCTGGCGGCGGCTTAGACGCAGCCGGTCGGCTTGGGCAAACCCGCGATCTTGCAGGCCTGCTTGGCCGGCCCGTAGGGGAACAGCTCGTACAGGTACTTGCTGTTGCCCTTCTCGGGGCCGAGCTGCTTGCCGATGGCCTTGGTCAGCACGCGCACGGCGGGGGCGATCTGGTACTCGTTGTAGTAGTCGCGCAGGAAGTTCACCACTTCCCAGTGGCTGGGCGTCATCTCGACGTTCTCGCCCTTGGCCAGGACGTTGCCGATGTCCTCGTTCCAGTCGGCCAGGTTGACCAGGTAGCCTTCCTCGTCGGTTTCGTAGGTGTTGCCGTTGACTTCGATGCCCATGGGCTGTCTCCTTGATCCTCGGCTCTTCTAAAGCCAGGTTTGGTTGTTGGGGTGCTCGGCCACGAGGTCGACGAAGCCGGCGTAATCGATGGCGGTCACGCCCGCCTGCAGCCGGCTGGCCATGCCGCGCGCCTGCAGGTCGGGCTGCAGCACGTAGACCTTGAGCTGCTGCAGCGCGTCGGTCATGCTGCAGCTGGCGGCGCCGGCCTGGGTGGCGGCGTATACGGCGTCTTCGATCAGCAGCAGCGCGCTGCCGGGCTGGGCCAGGCGCAGGCAGGTCTGCAAGGCGCTGGCCTGCATGTGGGACTTGTTGACGATGTGCAGCATGGCGTTGGGGCGGGTCGGTTTCAGAAGGACAGGACCACGTCCTGCTCGGCCATCAGGGCGGCCATCTCGGTGCTGGACAGCACCTCCACGGGCACCAGCAGGTCGGCTTCGGTCAGGCCGCGTTCGTCCATGGACTCGCGTTCGACGAACAGCTTCTCGACGTCGTAGCCGTCGAGCGCGCGGTAGGTCTTGCTGTGGTTCTTGATGCCGATGGCCTGTGTGTCCTGGCCCTTGACCAGCTCGTACACGCCATCGTCGATGAACACCAGGCTCACGTCCTGGTCGAAGGTGGCGGCGATGAGCACGACCTCCAGGCTCTCCAGCGCGTAGATCGTGCCGTAGGGGGCCTTGCGGTTGACGAACATGAACTTCTTCATGGTGCAGGGTTCCTGTTCAGCCGCCGAAGGTGAGCATGCGGTCGGCCTTGATGCCGCTGTCCACCAGCTGACCCAGCCCCGAGATGCGGAAGCCCGGTGCCAGCACCTCGTCCTTGATGCCGCGGCGCAGGGCGGCGGCCACGCACACCACCAGGTCCACGCCGTGCTGCGCCTTCAGCGCCGACCAGCGGTTGACCACGTGGCGGTCGTCCTGCGGGGGCTCGGTCAGCCGCGTCGAGTTGTAGACCCCGTCGTGGTAGAAAAACACGCGCTGCACCTCGTGGCCCTTGGCGATGGCCGCAACCGCAAACTGGTAGGCGGTGTCGCTGGCCTGGTGGGTGTACGGGCCTTCGCTGACGAGCAAGCCGAACTTCATGTCTGGTCTCTTGCTTTAGAAGCGGATGTGCGTGGACGCGTTGAGGTTGGCGCGCGAGCCGCGCCAGTCGTCGATCAGGTACTTGGTGAAGGGCAGGTCGCACTTCTCGAAGAAGCGCGGCCAGCCGATGCGCTCGACCCAGTCGGACACGCGCTCCCAGGAGCGGGCGTCTTCCTTGTAGGTGTAGAGGATCTTCTTCACCATGGCCGACACCTCGGGCCAGCGCGGCGGGTTGTTGGGCAGGCCGCTGGCCACCAGCTTCATGAAGGTGGGCTTGCCGCGCGCGTTGCTGTTCTTGCCGCCCACCCAGATGGCCAGCTTGGTGTGCTCGGGGTCGTTGATCTGCATCGGCGGGCAGGGCGGGTAGCAGGCGCCGCAGCACATGCACTTCTGTTCGTCGATCTCGAGCGAGGGCTTGCCGTTGACCAGCGCCGGGCGGATGGCCGCCACCGGGCAGCGCGCCACCACCGCCGGGCGCTCGCAGACGTTGGCCACCAGGTCGTGGTTGATCTTGGGCGGCTTGGTGTGCTGCACGATGATGGCGATGTCGGCCTGGCCACCGCAGTTGATCTCGCAGCAGCTGGTGGACAGGTGCACGCGGTTGGGCATGTCCTCTTGTATGAACTCGGCGTACAGGTCGTCCATCAGCGCCTTCACCGCGCCCGAGGCGTCGGTGCCGGGGATGTCGCAGTGCAGCCAGCCCTGGGTGTGGGCGATCATGCTCACCGAGTTGCCAGTGCCGCCCACCGGGAAGCCGTTGCTCTGCAGCGCTTCGACCAGCGGCGCGACCTTGCTCTGGTCGGACACCATGAACTCGATGTTGCTGCGGATGGTGAAGCGCACATGCCCTTCGGCATAGGTGTCGGCGATGTCGCAGAGCTTGCGGATGGTGTAGACGTCCATCTGCCGCTGCGTGCCGGCGCGCACGCTCCAGACTTCGTCGCCGCTGTGGGCCACGTGGTGCAGCACGCCGGGCCGCGGCCGGTCATGCCATTTCCAGTTGCCGTAGTTCTTCAGCAGCGTGGGGTGCAGGAACGGCTTGTTGTCGGGAACGCCGCTCTCGATGGGGTTGCGCATGGCCATGGTCTCGTTTCCCTTCTTCAGGCTGCCGACTTCTGGGCGTTGATGCGGGCGACCTCGTCGTCCCAACCGTCGGTGCGCACATAGGGGTTGGTACGGGGGGCCGACACCATGTTGGCGTCGATCTCCACGCCGATGCCTTCGAGGAAGTTCACCAGGCCTATGCGTTCGATCATCTCGCCAGTGCGCTCGTGCTCGAGCGCGTTCTCGGCGAAGAAGTCGATGACCTTCTGGCCCAGCTCGACCAGGGCGTCGTAGTCCTCGTCGGTCTTCAGGGGCATGAAGGGCACGATCACGGTGCCCATCAGGTCGCCGATCTTGAGCGTGCGCTTGCCGCCGATCAGGATGGTGGCGCCGGTGTCGGTGCCGTGCGCCAGCGCGCCGGTCATCACGTTGATGCAGTGCATGCAGCGCACGCAGTTGCTGTTGTCGATCTCCAGCGCGTGGGTGTCGTTGAGCTTGACGCTGCTGATGCGGTCCCCCGCGGCGACGTCCTTGACTTCCTTCAGCAGGATGGTCTTGGTCGGGCAGCGCGAGATGACGTCGTTGACCAGCTCGTTCATGCCGTGCTTGTCGAACCACTTGCGCGCCAGCGCCTCGTCGGTGCGCATGTTGTCGCGCCAGGTGCCGATCACGGCCATGTCCGAGCGCTGGATCGAGTTCATGCAGTCGTTGCCGCAGCCGCTGAACTTGAACTTGAACTTGTAGGGCAGGGCCGGGCGGTGGATGTCGTCGAGGAAGTTGTTCAGCACCTGGCGGTGCGCGCGCGCCTCGTCGTAGCAGCTTTGTTCGCAGCGCGCCGCGCCCACGCAGCTCATCGAGGTGCGCACCGCGGGGCCGGCGCCGCCCAGGTCGAAGCCCAGTTCGTTGAGGGCGTCGAAGGCGTCCTGCACCTTGTCGGTCTTGGCGCCCTGGAACATGATGTCGCCGCTCTGGCCGTGGAAGGCGATCAGGCCCGAGCCGTGCTCTTCCCAGATGTCGCACATCTTGCGCAGCACCGCGGTGTCGTAGTGCATGCCGGCCGGCGGCTGGATGCGCAGCGTGTGGAACTCGGCCGCGTCGGGGTATACCGGCGCGCCTTTCTCGTCCTTCAGCTCGGTGAAGCGCGGGATCACGCCCCCGCCGTAGCCGAACACGCCCACCGTGCCACCTTTCCAGTAGCCCTTCTTGGTGCGGTAGGACGTCTCCAGCTGACCCATCAGGTCGACCATGTAGTCCTTGTCGTTGGCCAGGCGCTTGAGCCCGGTCACGAAGCTGGGCCAGGGGCCGGACTCGAGCTCGTCGAGCATCGGTGTGTCGTGCGGTTTCTTGGCCATGCAGCTTGTCTCCAGTTCTATGGGGCTCGCCGCGCCGGCTGCCACTGTGGGGATGAATCGTGGCGGCATGGGCGGCCGCCCGCTATCACTCTCGTTGGGTAGCGAAGATAGACCGTTGAGGGTGGGCCGCCACTACCCGTATGGGCTATTCGGCGCTCACCCGTACCGGGTATGGACAGGCCACTGGCGCGGCGCGCTCAATGCCGCCTTTGATGGGCCTTCCATGACGCGTCTGACTCCGCTGGCCAAGCTGCGCGCCCCCCTGGGCGGGCAGGAGATCGAGCTTCAGCAGATCGATTTCGACGGCGACGGCATGAGCCTTCTACGCACCCGCATCCGCGAAGGCAGCCGCTTCACCGTGTTCGACATCGACCCCGTCACCGCCGAGCAATGGGGCCAGGAGATGCTGGCCTGGGCCCGGCGCACGCTGCCACCATGATCGACCTGGCCTTCGCCCTGCAGGATGCCACCAGCGTGCCGCGCCAGCACCGGCGCGCGCTGGCCGCCGCGCTGGCGCAGGCGCTGCCCTGGCTGCCCACGCTGCCCGGGGCGGGCGTGCACCGCCTCAATGTGTCTGCCGGCGGCGGCGCGCAGGCGCTGCTGTCGGGTCGCACCCGGCTCACGCTGCGCCTGCCGCGCGAGCGTGCCGCCGCTGCCGCGGCACTGCAGGGCCAGGCGCTGGACCTGGGCCCGGTGCGCCTGCGCCTGGGCGCGCCGCAGCTGCGCGAACTGCTGCCGCACGGCACCTTGTACGCACACCTGGTGGCGGCTGAGACGGGTGCCGACGAAGCCGACTTCCTGGCCGCGGTGCAGGCCGAGCTGGACGCCCTGGGGCTGGCCTGCCGCGCCATCTGCGGCCGCCACCAGGCGCTGGACGAAGACGGCCTGCACGGCTTCAGCCTGATGCTCGACGGCCTGTCCGCCGCCGGCGCGCGCCAGCTGCTGGACAGCGGCCTGGGAGCCCACCGACTGCTGGGCTGCGGCCTGTTCGTGCCGCACCGCTCGGCTGCCGCGGTGGGCACGCCCCACTGATCTGCCAATCAAAGATAGCAAGGAGACACCCCTCATGCCCTACACCGTGAACGGCGCCGAGCTCGAGACCGACGAGCAGGGCTACCTGATCGAGCCCGACTACAGCGACGAGGCCGTGCAGGTCATCGCCGCCGCCGAAGGCCTGGAGCTGAACGACGACCACTGGAAGGTGGTGGCCTACCTGCGCGACGAATACCGCGAACACGGCCACACGCCCAACTTCCGCAACATGCTCAAGGGCCTGGGCGAGGTCATGCCGGGCTGCGACAGCAAGGCCTTGTACGAGCTGTTCCCGCTGGGCCCGGCCAAGCAGGGCGCCAAGGTGGCCGGCCTGCCGCAGCCCTTGGGCAAGGGCGGTTACTGATGGCCCGCACGATGGCCCGCGACCAGGCCGTCGGCGGCGGGAAGGGCGCATGAACGCGCACACCCTGCCCACCATGCGGCTGAAGACGCACTGGTTCAAGCCCGGTGCCAGCAAGTCGCCGGCCGAGCAGGCCAGCGCCATGGCCTTCATCGAGTTCCGCGTGGCGCAGCAGATGCTCAAGCGCATGCGCGGTGCCGACTTCGACATCGACGCCGGCCAGCCCTATTTCGCCTTCCTGCGCGAGGTGCTGGTGTTCCTGGTGGCGCTGACCGACCGCATCGCCTTCGCGCAGATGCCGGCCGAGGCGCGGGCCGAGTTCACCATGGCGCTGGTGCGTCACCTGGCGCGCAATCTGGCCGAGAACGAGCAGGATCTGCTGGGCGCGCCCGCCGAGGGCGCGGCGTCCTATGCCGACAGCTTCATCGACCTGGTCAACGAGGTGACGGCGCACTACGGCGAGTTCGGCGCCGACCCGGATAGCGCGGCCGGTGGCACCGGCTTTCACCCAGACTTCGGCTTCGTGCGCTACCTGGGCCGCCGGCTCGAGCCCACACTGCCCGACAAGGACCGGCGCTGGGTGCTCGACCAGGTCATGGCGATCGAGGCGCCCGAGGCCATCGCCACCGTGCAGCGCGCCATGCGCGACCTGCACGACCCGGCGCCGCGGCGCGCGCGCCGCAGCAGCGTGAGCGGTGAGTAGGGCCATGGGCGCCAGCCTGCCCAGCGCGGCGCACGCCGCCAGCCCCTTCGATCTGGACGACGACCGCGCCTACCGTGGCTGGCGCGACTGGAAGCTGCAGCACGCGGCCACCGACGCCGCCGCGCTGACGGTGGAACTGGGCGACCCGCACGCGCCGACCGCAGCCGAACGCGAGGCGCTGCTGCAGCGCATCGCGCGCTGCAACCTGGCGCTGTACTGCTGCACGCCTCGGGGTGAAGACAAATCCCTGGTGCGCGACCTGGGGGCGGCCGTGGGCCTGCACCGGCTGGACGCCAACTGGCTGGCCGATGAAGACGGCATCTCGCCCATCGCCGTGTCCGAAGCCAGCGACGGCCGCGGCGGCTTCATCCCCTACACCGACCGCGCCATCCGCTGGCACACCGACGGCTATTACCACCCGCAGTCGCGGCGCATCCACAGCATGATCCTGCACTGCGTGCGCCCCGCGGTGCGCGGCGGCGAGACCGCGCTGCTGGACCACGAGCTGGCCTACATCGCGCTGCGCGACGCGTCGCCGGCACACGTGCAGGCGCTGATGCAGCCCGACGCCATGACCATCCCGGCGCGCGCAGACGACGACGGCGTGGCGCGCGCGGCGCAGGCCGGCCCGGTGTTTTCTATCGACGCGCAGGACGGCAGCCTGCACATGCGCTACACCGCGCGCACCCGCAGCATCGAGTGGAAGGCAGATGCCGCCACGCGCGCTGCCGTGGCCGCGCTCGAAGCCCTGCTGGCCAGCTCGCCCTGGGTGCTGCGCCTGCGGCTGCAGGCCGGCATGGGCGTGGTGTGCCACAACGTGCTGCACGACCGCGCGGCTTTTTTCGACGACGCGGCCCGCCCGCGCCTGCTGTACCGCGCCCGCTACCTCGACCGCTGCGCCTGTGCGCCATCGCCATGGCGCAATGGGTGACCATCTGGCGCGCGGCGCAGCTGGTGGGCGTGCCACGCGGCACGCTGCAGCAGCGTGTGCGCGCGGGCGAGCTGGCGTTGAACGACGGCATGGTGTCCACCGCGTCGCTGCTGGCCCTGTACCCGCAGGCCGATCTCGAGGCCACGGGCCTGCTCGAGCGCGTGGTGCAGATCCGCGACGAGGCCTTCGGCCGGCGCGTGCGCGAGCGCCTGCTGCCCAGCCAGGAAGTGCTGGCGCAGCGCGTGTTCCGCCAGAGCCAGGAACTGGCCGACACCCAACGCCACCTGCAGCGCTACCACGCGCTGGTGCTGGACCTGCGCTCACGCCTGCAGGCACTGGCCGCGCAGGGTGGCGACCCCCGGTTGCTCGAACTGCAGTCCCAGCTGAACGACGGGCTGGCGCGGGCACTGGCCACTGAACCGGTCGATGTGCTGGACGTGATGGACGACATGCTCAAGGTGGTATCGGCCCAGGTCACGCTGCGCCCCAGCGGCCACCAGTTCACGGTGGAGGGTCACGACACGCTGCTGCAGGCCGGCATGCGCGCCGGGCTCAAGCTCAACTACGGCTGCGGCAACGGCAGCTGCGGCATGTGCAAGGTGCGCGTCACCGCCGGCCAGGTGGCGCGCACCGTGCCCACCGACTACCCGCTGTCGGAGCAGGAGAAGGCCCAGGGTTACGTGCTGGCCTGCGCGCACACGGCGGCCAGCAGCGAGCTGACGCTGGAGACCCTGGAAGCCGCCGGCCCCGACGACATGCCGCAGCAGGAGATCGTGACCCGCGTGTACGCGCTGCGGCCGCTGGCGCCCGACACGCTGCTGCTGCACCTGCAGACGCCGCGCAGCCACCGCCTGCGCTTCCTGGCCGGGCAGGGCGTGGCGCTGGGCAGCGGGGTCGGCAACGATGCGCGCTCGCAGCACCCCATCGCCAGCTGCCCCTGCGATGACCGAAACCTGCAGTTCTTCATCCCGCGCGACCCCGACGACGCGCTGGCCGTGCGCCTGTTCGACGGTGAGGTCAAGGTCGGCGACAGCCTGGGCCTGAGCGGCCCCAGCGGCCGCTTCGTGTTGGCCGAGGGCACGCTGCCGCTGGTGTTTGCGGCCTGCGACACCGGCTTTGCGCCGGTGAAGAGCCTGATCGAGCACGCGCTGTCGCTGGACGCCGCGCCTTCCATCACCCTGTACTGGCTGGCCACGCGCGCCGACGGCCACTTCATGGCCAACCAGTGCCGCGCCTGGTCGGAGGCGCTGGACCCGTTTGAATACGCGCTGCTGCGCAACGGCAGCACGGCCGTGGGCGCCAGCCAGATGGCCGCGGCCATGCGCGCCGACCTGTTCGACATCGACTGCGCCTTCTACCTGGCCGGGCCGGAAGACTTTGTCGACACGCTCAGGGCCGAGTTGCTGGCGGCCTCGGTGCCCGCGGCGCAGATCCACTGCGAGGCCACGGCATGAGCGCGCGTGGCCGCTCCAGAGCGCTCATGCCGCAGCGCGCAGCGCGGAGGCTTGGTCAATGAGTGGGTGTGGCTGCCAGACACCCGCCTGCGCGCCGGACACGGAAGAGGCCGCAGCCGCCAGCTGCAGCGGCGGCGAGTCCTTTGCGCTGCGCGTGCTGGGCGATGAGATGGCACCGGAGTTCCTGCACGGCGAGATCATCATCGTCGAGCCCGATGGCGCGCTGCACGACGGCAGCTATGTGCTGGCGCGGCAGGGCGACGAATGGCTGTTCCGCCAGCTGTGCCAGCGCGGCGCGGGCTGGGCCCTGCGCGCGCTCAAGGCCGGCCTGCCGGAGCTGCCGCTGGCCGACCTGCAGGCGGTGCACGGCGTGGTGATCCAGAAGGCCGTGCCCGGGCGGCGGCGGCTCAGCAAGTTCTACAAGTGATGCAGTTTGCCCCGCATGCCCACAACCTGCCGCCGCCGCGCCGCGGGTTTGTCCGGGCGGCGTTCGGGCATCGGACTTTCTACAGTGATGTGGCCCCGGGCCGCGCCCGCGCCCGCCACCACGCCCTCGCCCCAGGACACCTCTTGCACCCAGCCCCCCTGTCTGCCGGCCACCTGCAGCGCGCGCCCGAGAACTTTCTCGACGCGGCTGGCGTGCAGGCGGTGCGCACCGAGGCCCGCCACGGGCGCCGCGACTTCATCCGCCAGGCCTTTGCCGCGGCTGCCGTCGGCCTGCCGCTGCAGGCACGCGCGCAGGCCGGTGACCCGGCCATCCTGCAGCCGCAGGCGCATGCACTGGGCCTGGGCCGCCCGGTGCTGAGCGAGGCCTATGGTCGACCCTCGCGCTTCGAAGCCGCGGTGCAGCGCCGCGCCAGCCCGGGCCTGACGCCCACGCCGCAGTCCTCGGTCTCGTTCGCGCCGCTGCAGTCGCTGTTCGGCATCGTCACGCCCAGCGGTCTGCACTTCGAGCGCCACCACCAGGGTTGGTGGGATGTGGACCCGACGCAGCACCGCCTGATGCTCAACGGCAGCGACGAGCGCCTGCTGCGCCGGCCCATGGTCTTCACGATGGACGAGCTGATGCGCCTGCCATCGGTCAGCCGCTTCCACTTCATCGAATGCGGCGCCAACACCGGCATGGAATGGGGCAACGTGGCCGTGCCCACCTGCCAGTACACGCACGGCATGCTCAGCTGCAGTGAATTTACCGGCGTGCCGCTGAACCTGCTGCTGGACATGGCCGGCGCCGACCGGCGGCGCGGCCGCTACCTGCTGGCCGAAGGCGGCGACGGCTCGGGCCTGACGCGCACCATCCCCATGGAACTGGTCGAACGCGGCGAGGTGCTGGTGGCCTATGGCCAGAACGGCGAGATGCTGCGGCCCGAGAACGGCTACCCGCTGCGCCTGGTGGTGCCCGGCGTGCAGGGCGTCAGCTGGGTCAAGTACCTGCGCCGCATCGAGCTGGGCGACCAGCCCTATGGCAGCAAGGACGAGACCCTTCAGTACGCGGATCTGATGCCCGACGGCCGGCTGCGTCAGTACACCAGCGTGCAGGAATGCAAGAGCGTGATCACCCAGCCCTCGGGCGGGCAAAGGCTGCTGGACCGCGGCTTCTGCGCCATCAGCGGCCTGGCCTGGTCGGGGCGCGGGCGGGTGCGGCGCGTGGATGTCTCGGTGGACGGCGGCCAGAACTGGCGCGCCGCGCGGCTGCAGACGCCGGTGCTGGACAAGTGCCTCACGCGCTTCGGCCTGGACTGGGTGTGGGACGGCAGCCCCGCCCTGCTGCAAAGCCGCGCCGTCGACGACACCGGATACGTGCAGCCCACGTATCGCCAGCTGCGCGCGCGGCGCGGCACGCGCTCGGTCTATCACAACAACGCGGTGCAGACCTGGCTGGTGCAGGCCAGCGGCGAGGTGTCGAATGTGCAGCTGGCCTAGCGCGGTGCTCGGCACTCTGCTGCTGGCCGCCGGTGTTTCATCGGCGCTGGCGCGGGACGCCTACCCCGGCATTGGCCGCGCCGCCACGCCCGCCGAAGTGGCGGCCTGGGACATCGACGTGCGGCCCGACTTCAAGGGCCTGCCGCCAGGATCCGGCACGGTGGCGCAGGGCCAGCTGCTGTACGAGGCGCGCTGCGCGTCCTGTCACGGCGTGTTCGGCGAAAGCAACGAGTTCTCCACGCCACTGGTGGGCGGCACCACGGCGCAAGACAGCGCCAGCGGCCGCGTGGCCGCGCTGGCCGACCCGGCCTACCCGGTGCGCAGCACGCTGATGAAGCTGCCCACGCTCGCCACGCTGTGGGACTACATCCGCCGCGCCATGCCCTTCAAGACGCCGCGCTCGCTGCAGCCCGACGAGGTCTACGCGCTGGTGGCCTACCTGCTGCACCTGGGCGACCTGCTGCCGGCCGATGCGATGCTTTCGGACGGCAACATCGCCGCCGTGCAGCAACGCCTGCCCAACCGCCACGGCATGAGTACCGACCACGCGCTGTGGCCCGGCCGCCCCGCTGTGCCCGACGTTCGTGCGCGCCGCTGCCTGCGCGACTGCGGCGCCTTCCCGAGCGTGGCCTCGGCCCTGCCCGACAGCGCGCTGCCCCTGCATGGCAACCTGGCGGAACAGAATCGCAGCGTGGGCGCCGTGCACGGTGTCCAGACTGTGCCGCCCCCTTCACCACGACCGCGGCCCTGAAGCCGCGGCGCCCCACCCATCACACAACAAGGAGACACCGATGAACACGCGCAGAGAACTGCTCACCCGTTCGGCCCGGTTGGCCGGCATGCTGGCCGCGCTGGGGCTGCTGCCGCTGACGGCAGGCGCCCAGACCGCGGCCTACCCCAGCGCGGCCTTCGACGCCAAGAACATGGCCGATCTGATGAAGGCGCTGGGCACAGGCGCCCCGACTGAGAGCCGCGACATCGGCATCACCGGCCCCGACATCGCCGAGAACGGCGCCGTGGTGCCGGTGGGTGCCACCAGCACGCTGCCCGGCGTCAAGCGCATGTTGCTGCTGGTGGAGAAGAACCCGTCCATGCTGGCGGCGATGTTCGACATCGGCGACGCCGTGGACCCCAGCGTCACCACGCGCGTGAAGATGGGCCAGTCGTCCAACGTCTACGCCGTGGCCCTGATGGCCGACGGCAAGGTGCTGTACGCGGTCAAGGAAATCAAGGTCACGCTGGGTGGTTGTGGCGGCTGAGCCGCGCACCCGACACAAGCAATCAAAGGAGACAGACATGGCAGACCCGATGAAGATCCGCGCCCAGATGGCCGGCGACAAGGCCACCGTGCGTGTGCTGATGAGCCACGAGATGGAGACCGGCCAGCGCAAGGACGCCGCCGGCAAGAACATCCCCGCCTGGTACATCCAGCAGGTCACGGCGCAGCTCAACGGCAAGCCCGTGTTCAACGCCTACTGGGGGCCGGCGGTGGCCAAGAACCCGTTCATGCAGTTCAACATCCGCGGCGCCAAGGTCGGCGACAAGGTCAGCATCAGCTGGGTCGACAACAAGGGCGAGAAGCGCACCGACGAGGCCACGGTCAGCTGATGGCGCGCCCAGGAGACAAGCGCATGAAGAACACCCTGATAGTGGCAGCCCTGCTGGCCCTGGCCGGCACCGCCCAGGCGCAGCAGAAATCGGCCGCCGACGGCATTGCCGAATACCGGGCCATGCTGGCCGACGGCAACCCGGCCGAGCTGTTCGAGGCCAGGGGCGAAGCCCTGTGGAAACAGAAACGCGGGCCGTCCAACGCCTCGATGGAGCAGTGCGACCTGGGCAAGGGCCCGGGCGTGGTGAAGGGCGCCTTCGTCGAACTGCCGCGCTGGTTTGCCGACACCGGCCGCGTGCAGGACCTCGAATCGCGCCTGCTCACCTGCATGCAGAGCCTGCAGGGCCTGGACGCTGCCGAGATCGCGCGCACGCCCTTCGGCCGCGGCGAGCAGCGCAACCTGGAAGGCCTGGTGGCCTGGATCTCGGCCGAATCGCGCGGACTGCGCTTCGCCCTGCCCCAGGGCCACGCCGAAGAGCGCAAGACCTTCGAGTTGGGCAAGCGCGCGTTCTTCTACCGCGCCGGGCCTTACGACTTCTCGTGCGCCTCGTGCCACTCCGAGGCCGGCAAGCGCATCCGCATGCAGGACCTGCCCGAGCTCACGCGCAACCCGGGCGACGGCATCGGCTTTGCCGCCTGGCCCGCCTACCGCGTGAGCAGTGGCGAAATGTGGAGCATGCAGCGGCGGCTGAACGACTGCTACCGCCAGCAGCGCTTCCCCTTCCCGGGCTATGGCTCGGACGTGACCATCGCCCTGGGCGTGTACATGGGCGTCAACGCCCGTGGCGCCGAGTCCATCGCGCCTGCGCTCAAGCGCTGAAGGAGGCCGGCATGAAGACCCCCAAGCCCATTGCACGCATCCCCCTGGCCGCCGCCGCGCTGGCCGCCCTGTCCCTGGCCGGCTGTGCCGCGCTGCAGCCCAGGCCCAACTACGACGCCGAAGTGGCGGCGATGATGAAGGCATCGTTCCGCGACCAGGGCATCGCCAAGGCCGACCGCCTGCAGCAGGACGAGGCCAACGATCTCTGCTCCAAGGCCGAGGGCGCGCCGCTGCCCGAGGGCGTGGCCCAGGCGCTGCAGCAGGCCGCGCTGCGCACGGTGCGCCAGCCTGCCGACGGCCGCTACATCGGCGACTGGCGCGAAGGCGAGAAGCTGGCGCAGAACGGCCGCGGCATGACCTGGACCGACGCCTCGGCCGCGACCACGGCCAATGGTGGCAGCTGCTACAACTGCCACCAGATCTCCAAGGCCGAGATCTCGCACGGCACCATCGGTCCCAGCCTGTACCAGTACGGCAAGAGCCGCGGCGTGCAGGACCTCGAGTCCCCCACGGCGCGGGCAGTGGTCGAGTACACCTGGAACAAGCTCTACAACGCCAAGGCCTACAACGCCTGCTCGGGCATGCCGCGCTTTGGCCACGCCGGGCTGCTGGACGAGACCCAGCTCAAGCACCTGATGGCGCTGATCCTGGACCCGCGTTCGCCGGTCAACCAGTAGGGACCAGCGCATGAGCCTGAGCCGGCGCGAATTCCTGCAGGTGCTGGCCGCGGCCTCGGCCGCCGGCCTGCCGCTGCAACGCCACGCCGAGGCCGCGCAGCCCGGCCTGTACGAGCTGCCGCGCTTCGGCCAGGTGTCGCTGCTGCACATGACCGACTGCCACGCGCAGCTGCTGCCGCTGTACTTTCGCGAGCCCAGCGTCAACATGGGCGTGGGCGCGATGCAGGGCCAGTGGCCGCACCGCGTGGGTGAGGAACTGCTGCGCGCCGCGGGCGTTGCGCCGGGTTCGGCCCAGGCCCACGCCTTCACCTACATTGACTTCGAACTGGCGGCACGCCGCTACGGCAAGGTAGGCGGCTTTGCCCACCTGGCCACGCTGGTCAAGCAGCTGCGCGCCAGCCGCCCGGGCGCGCTGCTGCTGGACGGCGGCGATACCTGGCAGGGCAGCGCCACGGCGCTGTGGTCCGGCGCGCAGGACATGGTGGACGCCTGCAAGCTGCTGGGCGTGGACGTGATGACCGGCCACTGGGAGTTCACCTACGGCATGCAGCGCGTGCAGCAGATCGTGGACGGCGACTTCAAGGGCCGCGTCGACTTCGTGGCGCAGAACGTGCGCACGGCCGACTTCGACGATCCGGTGTTCAAGCCCTGGGTGATGAAGCAGGTGAACGGCGTGCCGGTGGCCATCATCGGCCAGGCCTTCCCCTACACGCCCATCGCCAACCCGCGCTACCTGGTGGCCGACTGGAGCTTCGGCATCCAGGAAGAGAACCTGCAGAAGATGGTGGAGCAGGCGCGTGCCAAGGGCGCGCAGGTGGTGGTGCTGCTGTCGCACAACGGCATGGACGTCGACCTCAAGCTGGCCGGCCGCGTGCGCGGCATCGACGCCATCTTCGGTGGCCACACGCACGACGGCGTGCCACTGGCCGTGCCCGTCACCAACGGCGGCGGCAAGACCCTGGTCACCAACGCCGGCAGCAACGGCAAGTTTCTGGGCGTGATGGATTTCGACGTGCGCGACGGCCGCGTGGCCGACTACCGCTACCGCCTGCTGCCGGTGTTTGCCGACCAATTGCCGGCCGACCCCGAGATGGCCGCGCTCATCAACCGCGTGCGCCAGCCGCATGCCGCGAAGCTGGCCGAGAAGCTGGCCGTCACCGACGGCCTGCTGTACCGGCGCGGCAACTTCAACGGCAGCTGGGACCAGCTGGTGTGCGACGCGCTGATGGATGTGCAGGGCGCGCAGATTGCCTTCAGCCCGGGCTTTCGCTGGGGCACCACGCTGCTGCCGGGCGACACCATCACGCGCGAGCTGATGATGGACCAGCTGGCCATCACCTACCCCTGGGCCACGCTCGCCGAGATGACGGGCGAGACCATCAAGACCATCCTCGAGGACGTGGCCGACAACCTGTTCAACCCCGACCCCTACTACCAGCAGGGCGGCGACATGGTGCGCGTGGGCGGCCTCAGCTACAGCTGCAGCCCGCACGCCAGGATGGGCAGCCGCATCACCGATCTGCGCCTGGGCGGCCGCCCGCTGGACGCCGCACGCCGCTACAAGGTGGCGGGTTGGGCGCCGGTGGCCGAAGAGGCGCGCCACGCGCCCGGCGCCCGGCCGGTGTGGGACGTGGTGGAGACCTGGCTCAAGTCACAGCCGGGCGGCCGCGTCGCGCGGCGTCAGCTCAATACGCCGGCCCTGGTCGGCATGCAAGGCAACACGGGCCTGGCCCCGGGATAGGCGAACATGAACAAGACCCTTGGATTTCTCATCAGCGCCGCGGCCCTGCTGCCGGCAATGCCCGCCGCGGCCCAGCAGCCAACACCCGGCACTTATGCGGTCAGGCTGCTGACGCCCGAGACCGCGCTGGTGGCGGCCCAGGCCGCGCTGGCGCAGTGCCGCAAGGCCGGTTTCCAGGTGGCGGTGGCCGTGGCCGACCGCAGCGGCGGGCTGCAGGTGCTGCTGCGCGACCGCTTTGCCGGCGCGCACACGGTAGAGGCCGCCACGCGCAAGGCCTGGTCGGCGGCGAGCTTTCGCATTTCCACCACGGCGCTGGCGGCCGAGACCCAGGCCGGCATGCCCATGAGCGGCATCCGCGCGCTACCCGAGGTGGCGGCCTTCGGCGGCGGCCTGGTGATCGAGGCCGGCGGCAGCACCTTCGGCGGCATCGGCGTATCGGGTGCGCCCGGCGGCGAGGCCGACGATGCCTGTGCCCGAGCCGGCCTCAAGGCCATCGCCGAAGCCATAGAGTTCTGATGCCGCGACCCCCATCCGATACGGAGACGAACATGAACCTGAAACGCCTGCTGGTCTGCAGCCTGATCGCCCTGGCCGCGCCCCTGGCCAGCGCCCAGGACGCCGTGGTCTACCACATCGACGACGCGGCAGTCCAGGGTCTGAAGGGGCTGCGCAACATGCGCAACCACCTCGACGTCGACCCCAAGGCGCAGATCACCGCGGTGACGCACGCCAACGGCGTGGACTTCCTGATGGAGGGCGAAAAGCACGCCAGCGGCACCGAGTACGCGCCACTGGTCTCGGCCCTGGCCAGCCGCGGCGTCAAGTTCGAGATCTGCGAGATCACGCTGAAGAACCGCAATCTCAAGAAGGAGCAGTTCATCCAGGAGGCGACGTTCACGCCCTCGGGCGTGGTCCGCATCGCCAAGATGCAGAAAGAAGGCGCTTCCTACATCAAGCCCTGAGGTCAGCGCCCGTGGCCGGGCGCTGACGGGTTCAGGTCGACATCTCGGTCAGGATGTTCTTGAGCCAGCTCTCGGCGTAGACGGCTTCCAGCTCCGACAGGTCGGGTGACACGCCCACCGAGCCGGGCACGGCCACGATGGCGCCCTTGTCCACCTTGTAGACACCGGTCACTTCCACCGCCTCCTTGGCGCTGATGAAGCTGTAGCAGGTGTTGATGCCCGAGAACTCGCTGAGCTCGCGGTCGTTCATCGTCGCCACCAGGTTGAGCGCGCAGGCCTTGGCCTCGGAGTTGGCCGAGTAGCCCGACTTGGGCATGGCGCCGGCCAGCGCCGCGTCGCCGATGACGTGGATGTCCTTGTGCAGGGTCGATTCGAAGGTGGTCGGGTTCACCGGGCACCAGTTCTTGTCGGGGCCCACCAGGCCTGCGGCCACGGCGATGCGCCCGGCGCGCTGCGGCGGAATCAGGTTGACGACGTCGCCCTTGACTTCCTCCAGGCCTTCGATCGACACGGTGCGGGTGGCGTCGTCGACCTCGGTCACCTTCTTGGCGCCGCGGTAGTCGATGATGCCGGCGTAGTGGCGCGCCCAGCCCTTCTTGAACAGCCCGGCCTTGGAGACGATGTCGGGGTTGGCGTCGAGCACGATGAGCTTGGACTTGGGCTTGGTCTGCTTCAGGTACATGGCGATCATGCTGGCGCGCTCGTACGGCCCGGGCGGGCAGCGGTAGGGCGTGAGCGGCACCGACATCACCACCGTGCCGCCGTCGCGCATGGCCTCGAGCTGGCGGCGCAGCAGCAGGGTCTGTTCGCCGGCCTTCCAGGCATGCGGCACGCGCCCGGGCGTGCGCTCGGGGTCGTAGCCCTTGATGTCCTCGAAGCGGAAATCGATGCCGGGCGCGACGATGAGCCGGTCGTAGGCGACGGTGCCGCTGGTCGTGACCACCTTGCGCGCCGCCGGGTCGATGGCGGTGACGGTGGCGTAGACCATCTTGATGCCGTGGTTGGCGGCCAGCTTGTCGTAGCCGAAGCTTAAGCTGGACAGGTCTTTCAGCAGGCCGCCGATGTACAGGTTGCTGAAGGGGCAGGACACGAACTGACGGTTCTGCTCGATCAGCACGACCTCGATGCCGGGGTCGTTCATGCGGATGTACTTGGCGGCGATGCTGCCGCCGTAACCCCCGCCGACAACGACCACGCGGCGGCCGCTGCGGGGAATCATCTCACCGGTGGTGGCGCATCCGGCCAGCGCGACGGCTGCGCCGGCACCGGCACCCAGGGCCCTGAGGAAACTTCTGCGTTGCGTGCTCATGGTGGCGGCTCCTGGCTACTTCACGCTGGCGTAGTAGTGCGCCAGGGCTTCAAGCTCCGGCATCGACAGCGGCTTCATCTTTTCCTGCTTGCGATCGAACATCTTGCGTCGCCCTGCCGCGTAGTCCTGCATCTGGATCTCGAGGTAGCGCACCCACTGCCCGGCCAGGATGGGCGAGTTGTCCTTGATCTCGCGGCCGTCGTCGACGTGGCAGCGCGCGCAATGGCGCTCATGCAGGTCGGCGCCCTGCGCGGCCTTGGCCGCGTCGGCCGAGCCGCTGTTGGCAAAGGTCTTCTGCCGGGAGAAGAACTCGCCCATGGCCTCGAAGTCGGCGTCGCTGTAGCCCTTGGCCAGGCGGCCCATCACCGTGGCCGGGCGTTCGCCGCTCTTGAAGCCCTTCATGGCCTCGACGATGGCGATGCGCGACTGCCCCGCCAGGCTGGGCATGCTGGGCCCGGCGCTGGCGCCGTTGGTGCCGTGGCAGCCGGCGCAGGCGCTGGACAGCATCGCGGGCGAGGTAGCTGCCAGCGCCGTGCCCAGCGACAGCAGCAGCACGGCGGCGCCGGCCGCTGTCTTGCAAAGCCTTGTGACCATGGTGTCTTGTCTCCTTCGTCGTTATTGAACTGCGCGTGCGCCGGTCCGGCTGCCGCGCCTGCTACTGCTTGATCACGTTGATGTGGCTGCGCACGTCGGGCATGGCCTTGTCCAGCGCGAACTGGTAGCCCAGCGACACGTGGTGATGGCGATCGGCGGCGTGGTCTTCGTGGATGGCGAAGCCGAAGCCGTAGACGCGATCGGGCACGATGGCGTGGTCGCCGGGCCCGCCCGCCGCCAGGCTGCGCTCGAACACCACCACCCACTTGCCGCCTTCCTTGCGGCCTTCGGCGCGCAGCAGGCTCTTGCCGCCGGCCATGTGGCGCGAATCCAGCACGTGGCCGTCCACCGGCTTTTCGCCCTTGCCGCTGCGGTACTGCATCAGGTCGAGAAACTTGCCGGCCTTCAGCGCCGCGGCGATCTCGGCCTCGGGCCGCAGCTTGTCCCAGCCGCCGCGCGGCTTGGTCATGGAGATCGCGCTGCGCGACTCGGGCAGGTACTTGGTGACGCCTTCGCTCCAGCCCAGGGCCTTGGCGCGGGCGTGGCCCTTGGCGGCGTCGCTGGCGTCGGGCATGGTCTGCAGGTCCATGTGGCAGGCGCTCCAGCAGCCGTTGAGCGCAGCGCCTTCCACCGTGCCGCCACCGTCGAACAGCAGCGTCAGCTTGACCTCGTTGCGCGCGTCCTCCTTGGTGTCGCCAGCCTTGGGCGATGCCCACTCGAAGCGGAAGTAGATCTTGCTGCCGTCGTGCGCCACCTGCAGCGTGGCCGGCAGCGAACCGGCCTTGCCCTTGGGCGGGCTGGCGTCGAGCACGGCGCGCGAACTGCCCAGCGGCTTGCCGGCGATGATCTTGTCGCCGATCTCGGCCGCGTCGCCCTCGTGGCACTTGGCGCAGGGGCGCTTCTTGTCGACGATGTCGGGCACGGCCGAGTGGTCGGCCTTGTTCATGACCCACTCGATGCCGGCCTGGCCGGGGTAGAACAGGTTGAGCTTGCGCGGCGCCACCTTGGACCAGTCGGGATCGGCCCAGGCGCTGCCGGCCAGGCAGGCGCACAGCGCCAGCAACAGCGGCTTGAAATGCATGCTTTGTCTCCTTGTGTCGTTGTCGCGGCCGCGGCTAGCCGGGTGCCTTGGCTTGCTGCGGCGGGGGCATCGTGTTGTGGGCAATGCCCTTGTGGCAGTCCATGCAGGTCTGGCCGTCCTCGATGGCGCTTTCGTGGCGCACCACGGAGCGGTCTTTCTGCTTGGTGGTGTCCATGGTCTTGAAGTCGTGGCAGTTGCGGCATTCCTTGGAATCCACTTCCTTCATGCGCGCCCATACGCGCTGCGCCATCTCCAGGCGCTTGGCCTGGTACTTCTCGGGCGTGTCGATGGTGCCCATCAGGTGGCCGTAGACGTCGCGCGCGGCCAACACCTTGAGCGTGAGCTTGCGGGCGTAGTCCAGCGGATGCTTGCTGCCGGCCACGTGGCAGTCGGCGCAGGACACGGTGGTGCCGCTGCGGTTGCTGAAGTGCACCGTCTTCTTGTATTCCGCATACGGAATGCTCATCTCGTGGCACGACAGGCAGAACTCGGTGCGGTTGGTCCACTCGACGCCGGTGTTGAGCGCGCCCCACAGAGCTATGCCGCCGATCAGGCCGACGAACACGGTGGCCAGCAGCGACATCTGCGGCGGGCGCTTCAGGCGCGCCCACAGGCCGCGGCGCGGCGCATCCTGCGCGGGCGTCTGCTCGGGCTTTCTGTCGCTCATGCCCTTGATTCCAGGTAACCAGCCCTGACCGCGCCTTGCCTGCCCTGCAGCATCGAAGAACCCCTTCGCTCGAGTCGAACCACGCCCAAACTGCGGCAGGCGATGGTGGCTTGCGGCCGGCGGATTCCACACTACCCACATGGGTTAGGAGCCATCACCCAAAGCGGTAGGGCGGGCAAACGCGAGCCTGCGGTGCGCGGGCGCACGGCCGTTGCGCCCTAACATTTGGCCGTTCCGAACTCCTGGCGAACCCCGCATGCCGATGCTGCCCCCCTTGCGCCTGATCGCCGGCCTGATCGCCCGCCTGGCCGTGGCGGCGGCACTGGTGTTGCCGCTGGGCGCCGCTGCGCAAACGCTGGAGGCGCGGCCGGTGGCCGAAGGCGTGTGGTACTTCCAGGGCGATGCCGCCCTGGGCTCGCCGGCCAACCGCAACTTCATTTCCAACAGCGGCTTCGTCGTCACCGGCGACGGCGTGGTGGTGATCGACGCGCTGGGCTCGCCGGCGCTGGCCTCCGAGATGCTGGCGGCGATACGCCGCGTGACCAGCGAACCCGTGCGCCACGTCATCGTCACCCACTACCACGCCGACCACATCTACGGGCTGCAGGTCTTCAAGGCTGCCGGGGCCAGCATCCTGGCGCACCGCGCGGCGCGCGAGTACCTGCACTCCGACACCGCGCGCCAGCGCCTGCAGGCCAGCCGCGCCGAGCTGGCGCCCTGGGTCGACGCGCAGACCCGCCTGGTGGAGGCCGACCGCTGGCTGGACGACGGCGAGACGCGGCTGCGCGTGGGGAAGGTGGAGTTGTTGATACGCCACGTGGGCTCGGCGCACACGCCCGAGGACCTGGTGGTCTTCGTGCCCGGGTCCGCCGTGCTGTTCTCGGGCGACCTGTTCTTCCGCGGCCGCATCCCCTTTGTCGGCCAGGCCGACAGCCGCCGCTGGATCGAGTCGCTGCAGCAGCTGCTGGTCTACGGACCGCGCCGTGTGGTGCCGGGACACGGGCCCTTGTCCAACGATCCGCAGGCCGACCTGGCGCTGACCCTGGACTACCTGCGCCACCTGCGCCACACCATGGGCGAGGCCGCGCGCAACCTGGAGCCCTTTGAAGAAGCCTACGCCCGCGCCGACTGGTCGCGCTTCGAGGGCCTGCCGCTGTTCCGCGCGGCCAACCGCATGAACGCCTTCAACACCTACCTGTTGATGGAGCAGCAGGCCGAGCGATGAGCGTTGCGCCCGACCGACGCCGCTTCGTTGCCGGCCTGGTCCTGGCCGGGGCCGGCGCGGCCCGCGCGGCGGAGCCGCTGGCGCGCGGCCAGGCG
>JALHPY010000008.1:56060-79896 GCA_022842305.1 Rubrivivax sp. | reverse complement strand
TTTCAACCCAGGCGCAACTTGCTTCTGATTTCGGGCAAGGCGCGCCGGGCCGCCTGTTCACCGATGGTGATCATCAGGTTGCGCGAGGTGAAGTCGGTGAACGAGATGAGCTTCAAGTCCGGGTTGATGACGACATCGGCATCGCGCAGTTCGAGCCGGGTCAGCGACGAGGCCATGATCTCGAACGACTGCATCTGCAACTCGAGACGAACTCCTGGCCGTTGACCCGATCAGGCCGCAGGGCCTGATCGGCGTCCCGCCTCGCCTTGCAGGCCGCGTCCGGCTTCGCCTTGCAGGCCGCGCTGGGCATGCAAGACATGCCCAGCTCCTCGGCTGGCGCCGGTCAGGCCGCAGGGCCTGATCGGCGTCCCGCCTCGGCATCCGCGACGGTGAGGGCGGTCATGTTGACGATGCGGCGAACCGTGGCCGAGGGCGTGAGGATGTGCACCGGCTTGGCGGCGCCCAGCAGCACCGGGCCGATGGCGATGCCGCCGCCGGCAGCGGTCTTGAGCAGGTTGTAGGAGATGTTGGCGGCGTCGATGTTGGGCAGCACCAGCAGGTTGGCCTCGCCGGTGAGCGTGCTGCCCGGCAGCACCTTGCGGCGCTCGGCGGCGTCAAGCGCCACGTCGCCGTGCATCTCGCCGTCGACCTCGAGCCAGGGCGCCTGCTCGCGCAGCAGCGCCAGCGTGTGCCGCATCTTCACGGCGCTGGGGTGGTCACTGGTGCCGAAGTTGGAGTGCGACAGCAGCGCGGCGCGCGGGTGCAGGCCGAAACGCATCATCTCCTCGGCCGCCATCACCGTGATCTCGCACAGTTGTTCTGCGCTGGGGTCGGCGTTGACGTGGGTGTCCACCAGGAAGACCTGACGACCCGGCAGCATCAGGGCGTTCATGCAGGCGTAGACCTGCACGTTCTGGGCCGTGCGCGGGCTGCCGCCGTGGCGTTTGCCGATCACCTGGTCGAGGTACTGCAGATGGCTGGCGGTGGTGCCCCAGGTGCCGCACAGCAAACCGTCGACGTGGCCCTTGTGCAGCATCATCGCGCCGATCAGCGTCAGGCGGCGGCGCATCTCGATCTTGGCCATCTGCACCGATACGCCCTTGCGCTCGGTCATGCCGTGGTAGGTGGTCCAGAAATCGCGGTAGCGGTGGTCGTTCTCGACGTTGACCACGTCGTAGTCCAACTCCTGCTTCAGGCGCAGGCCGAACTTCTCGACGCGCTGGGCGATCACCGCCGGACGGCCGATGAGCGTGGGCCGCGCCAGGCCTTCGTCCACCACCACCTGCGCGGCGCGCAGCACACGCTCTTCCTCGCCCTCGGCGTAGGCCACGCGCTTGTGCACGGCGCGCTTGGCCTGCATGAAGATGGGCTTCATCGTCGTGCCCGAGGCGTAGACGAAGTCCTTGAGCTTCTCGCGGTAGGCCTCCAGGTCCTTGATCGGCCGCTGCGCCACGCCCGACTCGGCCGCGGCGCGCGCCACGGCCGGCGCGATCATCATCATCAGTCGGTGGTCGAAGGGCTTGGGGATCAGGTACTCGGGGCCGAAGCTCAGCGTCACGCCGGCATAGGCTGCGGCCACCACGTCACTCTGCTCGGCCTGCGCCAGCTCGGCGATGGCGCGCACCGCGGCAATCTCCATCTCGTCGGTGACCGTGGTCGCGCCGCAGTCCAGCGCGCCGCGGAAGATGTAGGGGAAGCACAGGACGTTGTTGACCTGGTTGGGGTAGTCGGTGCGGCCGGTGGCCATGATGCAATCCGGCCGCGCCGCCTTGGCCAACTCGGGCGAGATCTCGGGCGTGGGGTTGGCCAGCGCAAAGACCAGCGGCTGGGCGGCCATCCCGGACAGCATCTCGGGCTTGAGCACGCCCGCGGCCGACAGGCCCAGAAAGATGTCGGCGCCGGGCATCACCTCGGCCAGCTTGCGCAGCGGCGTGGGTTGGGCGAAGAAGGCCTTGTCCTCGTCCATCAGTTCAGTGCGGCCCTGGTAGACCACGCCGGCCAGGTCAGTCACCCAGATGTTCTCGCGCTTCAGGCCCAGCTTGACCAGCAGGCCCAGGCAGGCCAGCGCGGCCGCGCCGGCACCGCTGGCCACGAGCTTGACCTTGCCGATGTCCTTGCCCACCACCTTGAGGGCATTGAGCACCGCCGCGCCCACGACGATGGCCGTGCCGTGCTGGTCGTCGTGGAAGACCGGGATCTTCATGCGCTCACGCAGCTTGCGTTCGACGTAGAAGCAGTCGGGTGCCTTGATGTCCTCGAGGTTGATGCCGCCGAAGGTGGGCTCCATCGCGGCGATCACGTCGCAGAGCTTGTCCAGGTTGCGCTCGTTCAGCTCGATGTCGAAGACGTCGATGCCGGCGAACTTCTTGAACAGCACCGCCTTGCCTTCCATCACCGGCTTGGCCGCCAGCGGGCCGATGTCGCCCAGGCCCAGCACCGCGGTGCCGTTGGTGACCACGCCCACCAGGTTGCCGCGCGCGGTGTAGCGGAAGGCGTTGGCCGGGTCGGCCACGATCTCTTCGCAGGCCGCGGCCACGCCCGGGCTGTAGGCCAGCGCCAGGTCGCGCTGGTTGATCATCTGCTTGGTGGCGGTGACCTGCAGCTTGCCCGGCGTCGGGAACTCGTGGTATTCGAGCGCGGCGCGGCGCAGTTCGTCGGCCTTGTCGTGCGCCGGGGGGGTGGTGTTGGACATTGCAGGCGTCTCCTCAGGGCGCAGCCCGGCCCGGACGGGGCGGTGCGGGCGCGA
Source organism: Rubrivivax sp. (assembly GCA_022842305.1). Classification (GTDB taxonomy): domain Bacteria; phylum Pseudomonadota; class Gammaproteobacteria; order Burkholderiales; family Burkholderiaceae_C; genus Rubrivivax. The sequence goes on along the minus strand of JALHPY010000008.1, from coordinate 77,150 downwards.
ATTGTAGGGGTGCAGTGTGCGCGGCCGGCGCTGCTGCGCCATGCGCGAAACTGCGTAGCGCCGTGAGCCCGGCGGCGGCCAATACTCCGGTGGCCACCCCCACCACAGGCCCGATGAAGCACGCCGAGCTCAACCCCCTGGCACGGCCCAGCCGCCTGCGCCGCGCGCTGCTGTGGGGCGCGCTGGCGGCGCTGTTGGCCGTGGCCCAGACCCTGCTGCTGGTGCTGACCGTGCGCTACGAGGGCGTGCGCGCGCAGGAAGAGGCCGAATCGGCGGCGCTGGAAGCCGCGGCCGAACTGCGCCGCGAATTGCTGCGCCAGATGCAGGCGCTGCAGACCCTGGCCATCGCGCCGCAGCCGCAGCAGAGCTGGCGCGGCGCGGCGCAGGCGCTGCTCAAGCCGCGCCAGGGACTCGAGCGCGTGGAGTGGCGCGCGCCCACGCTGGCCGTGCTGGAAGCCGAGGACACGCCCTACACGCCCACGCTGACCGCCGTGATGCCGCGCCAGGCCGTGGCGCTGGAGGCCGAGTTCGCCTGCGACCTGGCGCGGCGCGCGGCTGCGCCCACCTTCTCGCGCAGCTACTTCGTGCCGCTGCCCGGCGGCGTGGGCGTGGAGGTGCTGGACCTGTGCCTGCCGGTGCAAGCAGCCGGGCAGGAACTGGGCTTTCTGGTGGGCACGCTGTCGCTGCAGCGCGTGCTCGACGCCGTGCTGCCTTCGGTGGCAGGGCGGCGCTACGAGTTCTCGCTGATCGAAGGCGACGGCGCGCGCCTGGTGCGCGCCGGTCTGCGCCGCGGCGCGGGCGTGTACGTGGCCGAGCATTCGATCGACCTGCCCGGCACCACGCTGCGCCTGCGCGCCGACGCAGCGGCCGGGCGGCCGGGGCTGATCCCCAACCTGGCGGTGTCGCTGGTCATCGGCCTGTCGATTGCGCTGTCGGGCCTGATGCTGCTGCTGGCGCGCGACGTGCGCCGCCGCGCCATCGCCGAACGGCTTCTGGCCGAGGCCCTGGCGTTCCGCAAGGCGATGGAAGACTCGCTGTCCACCGGCCTGCGCGCACGCGACCTGGAAGGCAACCTGACCTACGCCAACCCGGCCTTCTGCGCCATGGTCGGGTTGAGCCAGGAAGAACTGCGCGTGCCGCCTGGCCGCCTGCCGCCGTACTGGCCGCCCGAGTTTGCCGATGCCTACCAGGATCGCCAGCGCCAGCGCCGCCAGGGCCAGTGGCAGTCGCAGGAGTCGCGCGAAGGCTTCGAGACCGTGTTCGTGCGCAAGAACGGCGAACGCTTCCCGGTGATGATCTACGAGGCCCCGCTGGTCGACGGCCACGGCCGCCACACCGGCTGGATGAGCGCCGTGCTCGACCTGAGCGCGCAGCGCCGCGTCGAAGAGCTGTCGCGCCAGCAGCAAGACCGGCTGCAGGCCACGGCGCGCCTGGCCACGGTGGGCGAGATGGCCTCGCTGCTGAGCCACGAGCTGAACCAGCCGCTGGCGGCCATCGCCAGCTACGCGGCCGGCTCGCTCAACCTGCTGGAGGCACCGCAGGCCGGCAGCCAGGGCGAAGACCTGGGCCTGCTGCGCCAGGCGCTGGAGCGCATCACCGAGCAGGCCGAGCGCGCCGGGCGCGTGATCAAGAGCGTGCACGACTTCGTGCGCCGACGCGAGCAAAGCCACGAGGCCGTGACGGTGGATCTGCTGTTCGAGGCCGTGCTGCCGCTGGTGCGGCTGCAGGCACGCAAGAGCGGCACGCGCGTCGAGGTGGAACTGCCCGAGCCACCGGCGCCCATGCCGCGCGTGCGCTGCGACCGCACCATGGTCGAGCAGGTGCTGCTGAACCTGGCGCGCAACGGCATCCAGGCCATGGAGACGGCCACCGAGCCGGCCGAGCGCGCGCTGATCCTGCGCGTGCGCCAGACGCATGCGCGCTGGGTCACCTTCAGCGTGCTCGACGCCGGGCCGGGCATCGCGCCCGAAGTGGCGGCCAAGCTCTTCAACCCCTTCTTCACCACGCGCGCCGAGGGCATGGGCCTGGGCCTGAGCCTGTGCCGCACGGTGATCGAGCAGCACGGCGGCGCGCTCGACTTCGGCCCGGCGCCGGGCCAGCGCGGCACCGAGTTCCGCTTCACGCTGCCGGCGGCCGCCGAAACCTTGCCGGCGATACCGCCGGCCACCATCGACCTGCCGGGTTCAGCACCGGTCTGAGCCTTGGTCGAGCGGCCGGCATACTAGCGGACGCTACAGCCTCACTTGACCGGCCAGCCCCGCATGCCCACCGATCCCGCACTCGGCCTTCCCATGGTCTACCTCGTCGACGACGAGGACGTGGTGCGCGACGCGCTGGCCTGGCTGCTGCGCTCGCGCCGCCTGCTGTCTGAAGGCTTTGCCAGCGCCGACGCCTTCGAGGCCTGGCTGGCCGCGCGCCGCGCGCCGGGCCAGCCGCCCTGGCCGCAGGCGCCCAGCTGCCTGGTGCTGGACATGCGCATGCCCGGCACCAGCGGTCTGGTGCTGTTCGAGCGCCTGGCCGAGGCCGGCCTGCTGCCGCTGCTGCCGGTGATCTTTCTCACCGGCCACGGCGACGTGCCCACCGCGGTGTCGGCGGTCAAGCGCGGCGCCTACGATTTCGTCGAGAAGCCGTTTTCCAACAACGCCCTGGTCGACCGCATCGAGCAGGCGCTGCAGGCCAGCGCGCAGGCCCTGCAGCAACGCCAGGGTGCCGACGCCGTGGCGCGCGCGCTGGCCGAGCTGACCGAGCGCGAGCGCGAGGTCATGCACCTGGTGCTGGCGGGCCGGCCCAACAAGCTGGTGGCCGACGAGCTGAACATCAGCGTGCGCACGGTGGAAGTGCACCGCGCGCGCGTCTTCGACAAGATGGGCGTGCGCTCGGCGGTGGACCTGGCCAACCTGCTGCGCGGCCCGGAACGCGGCTGATGGCCACCGAGTTCCAGCTGATCGCGCGCCACTTCGCGCGCCCCGGCCGGCCGCTGCGCAACGCCGCCTTGGGCGTGGGCGACGACTGCGCGCTGTTCGCGCCCGCGCCCGGCATGCAGCTGGCGGTGTCCACCGACATGCTGGTCGAGGGCCGGCACTTCCTGTCCACCGTGGCGCCCGAGCGCCTGGGGCACAAGGCGCTGGCCGTGAACCTCAGCGACCTGGCCGCCTGCGGCGCCGAGCCCCTGGCCTGCACGCTGGCGCTGGCCCTGCCGCGCGGCGACGAGGCCTTTGTCGCCGCGTTGGCGCAAGGCCTGTTCGCGCTGGCCGACGCGCACGGCATCGAGCTCATCGGCGGCGACACCACGGCCGGGCCGCTGAACCTGTGCATCACCGTCTTCGGCCAGGTGCCCGCGGGCCAGGCCCTGCTGCGCAGCGGCGCGCGGCCGGGCGACGACCTGTGGGTCAGCGGCACGCTGGGCGACGCGCGCCTGGCGCTGGAGGTCTTTCGCGGCCGCGTGGCGCTGGCCGGTGCCGACTTCGAGAGCGTGCGCCGTGCGATGGAGCTGCCGCAGCCGCGCGTGGCCCTGGGCCGCGCGCTGCGCGGCCTGGCCAGCAGCGCCATCGACCTGAGCGACGGCCTGGTGGGCGACCTGGGCCATGTGCTGGCGCGCTCGGGCGTGGCCGCACAGGTAGACCTGCACCGGCTGCCGCGCAGTGTCGTGCTGGCGGCGCAACCGGCAGCGCTGCAGCAGGAATGCCTGCTGGCCGGCGGCGACGACTACGAGCTGCTCTTCACCGCGCCACCCGCGCTGCACGACGCCGTTCTGGCCGCAGGCCGCGGCTGCGGCGTGGCGGTGACGCACTGCGGCCGCATCGCCGCCGGCAGCGGCCTCACGGTGCTGGACGCCGATGGCCGCGCCCTGCCCGCGGCCTGGCAGGGCTTCGACCATTTCGCCTGATGGCTGCTGCCCGCATCGGCCCCGGCTTCATGCTGCGCCACCCGGCGCGCTGGATCGCGCTGGGCTTCGGCAGCGGCCTGTCGCCCTGGGCGCCCGGCACGGTGGGCACGCTGTGGGGTTGGCTGTCGTTCCTGGTGCTGGACCAATGGTTGGACAGCGCGCAATGGGGCTGGCTGATCCTGGCCGCGCTGCTGGTCGGCCAGTGGGCCTGCACGCGCACGGCGCAGCACCTGGGCATCGCCGACCCCGGGTCCATCGTCTGGGACGAGGTGGTGGCCTTCTGGATCGTGCTGTGGCTGATCGCGCCGGCCGGGTTCTGGATGCAGCTGGGGGCCTTCACGATGTTCCGCTACTTCGACGCCGCCAAGCCCGGTCCGGTGGGTTGGGCCGATCGCCTGTGCAAGCTGGGCCCGGGCCAGGCCATTGGCTGGCGCCAGGGCTTCGGCATCCTGTTCGACGACCTGGTGGCCGCCGGCTGCACGCTGCTGACCATCGCGATCTTCATCCGCCTATGGAACTCCTGAGCTTCGAGCCCGCCGTGGCCGCGCTGGCCGACGCGCTGCTGGCGCGCCGCTGGCGCATGGCCACGGCCGAGAGTTGCACCGGCGGGCTGATCGCCGCCGCCTGCACCGCGCGCGCCGGATCCAGCGACTGGTTCGAGCGCGGCTTCGTCAGCTACAGCAACGCCGCCAAGACCGAACTGCTGGGCGTGGACGCCGCGCTCATCGCCACCCACGGCGCGGTCAGCGAAGCAGTGGCGCGCGCCATGGCCCAGGGCGCGCTGCAGCACGCGCCGGTGCAACTGGCCGTGGCCGTGACCGGCATTGCCGGCCCGGGCGGCGGCGTGCCGGGCAAGCCGGTGGGCACGGTGTGGCTGTCCTGGGGCGGGCCGGGCGCGATCCACGCCGAGCGCCTGCAACTGCCCGGCGACCGCGACGCCGTGCGCGGGGCCACCGTGGCCGCGGCGCTGGCGCGGCTGCTGCAGGCGGCGCAGGCATGAAGCTGCTGCTGTGCGGGCAGATGGAGGCCGGCGAATGGCAGGTCTGGCGCGACGCGCTGGCCGCTGCCATGCCCGAGGCGCAATGGCTGGATCGCCCCGCCGCACTGGCCGCGGCCGACGAAGTGCAGGCTGCCGTGGTGGCCAACCCGCCGCCCGGCAGCCTGCAAGGCCTGCCGCGCCTGCGCCTGGTGCAAAGCCTGTGGGCGGGGGTGGATCGGCTGCTGGCCGACCCCACGCTGCCGCCCGACGTGCCGGTGGCGCGCATGGTCGACCCGGCCATGACCGCAGCCATGGCCGAGACCGCGCTGTGGGCCACGCTGGCGCTGCACCGCGGCTTCTTCGCCTACGCCCGGCGCCAGGCGCGCGGCGAGTGGCGCGTGCACGCCCAGCGTCGCGCGGACGAGATCGGCGTGCTGGTGCTGGGCCAGGGCGAGATGGGCCGCGCCGCGGCCGCGCGCATCGCCCAGCTGGGCTATCGCGTGCAGGGCTGGCGCCGCGACGGCAGCCCGCTGGCGCCGCTGCTGGGCCAGGCGCAGGTGCTGATCAACCTGCTGCCGCTGACGCCGGCCACGCGCGGGCTGCTGGATGCCAAGCTGTTTGCCGCGCTGCCGCCCGGTGCCGGCGTCGTCAACCTGGGGCGCGGTGCGCACGTGGTGGATGCCGACCTGCTGGCCGCGCTGAACGCCGGCGCCATCGGCCAGGCCGTGCTCGACGTCTTCCACCAGGAGCCGCTGCCGGCCGACCACGCCTACTGGCGTCACCCGCGCGTCACGCTGCTGCCGCACGCCGCGGCGCTGACCGACCCGCGCAGCGCCGCCGCGGTGGCGGTGGCCAATTTGCGCGCGTTGCGCGACGGCGGGGCGCTGGCCCACCTGGTGCAGCGGCCGCGCGGTTACTGAGCGGCCGCGGGGCAGCCCGCTTGCTCAGGCGCGCAAGGCCAACACGCGCGGCGCGGTGTCCGCGGCCTTGCGCGGAGTTGGCAGCTGCGCCTGCAACGCCATCAGCAGCAGGCGACGCAGTGCCGCCCAGGGCTCGTGCGGCCAGTCGGGATGCTTCAGGCCCTTGACGATGCCGTCGCAGACGCTGGCCGCGGCCAGCAGGCGCGCCAGCGTGGGGGCACTGAGCTGCGGCAGCGCGCGCTCGAACAGCCTCTCCTTTGCTCCCCAGGCGCGCGCGTCCTTCAGCGCCAGCGGCATGGGCTTGCCGTCGTCCAGCGCGGCGCGGGCGCGCACCAGGGCGCGGATGTCGTCGGCCAGCGACCAGTGCAGCAGCACGGCGGCCTCGCCTTCGGCGCGCAGGCCGTCCAGCATGCGCAGCGCGCGCGCCACCTGGCCGGTCCATACCGCTTCGCCCAGCTGGCCCAGCTCGTACCGCGCCACGTCCAGCACGGCCGATTCGATCTGCTCGAAGCCCAGCTCGCCGGCCGGGTACAGCAGCGCCAGCTTCTGCAGCTCTTGGTGCGCGGCCAGCAGGTTGCCTTCCACGCGGTCGGCAAAGTAGGCCAGCGTGCGCTGCCCGTCCTCGCCCGTTTGCACGCGCTGGCCCTGGCGCGCCAGGCGCTGCGCCAGCCAGGCTGGCAGCTGCGGGCGCGCGATGGGCTCGACACGCAGGCTGATGCCAGCGGCATCCAGCGCGGCAAACCAGGCCGACTTGATCTGCGTGCCGTCCAGGCGCGGCAGCTGCACCAGCGTGAGCACCTCGTCGGGCATGCGCGCGCAGACTTCGGCGGCATAACGCTGCAAGGCCTCGGAGCCGTCCTTGCCCGGCTTGCCCGAGGGGATGCGGATCTCGATCAGCTGCTTGTCGGCGAACAGGCTCATGGCCTGGGCCGCGCCCAGCAGGCCGCTCCAGTCGAAGTGCGCGCCGCTGACCACGAAGACCTGGCGCTCGGCGAAGCCGGCGGCGCGGGCTGCGGCGCGCAGCGCGTCGCCGGCCTCTTGCGCCAGCAGCGGCTCGTCGCCGTGGATGGTGTAGACCGGCCGCAGGCCGCGCGCCAGGTGCTGTTCCAACTGATCGGCGCGCAGCTGCACGGCCGGCCCTAGACCTGAACCGATGCCAGGCGGCGCAGCACCTGCGCCACCACGTCGGCCTGCAGCTCGCGGTAGAGCTCGGCCTCTTCGTGCTCCTTGGCCAGGGCCGCGGTCTCGCGGTAGCTCAGGTCGCGCGTCACCAGCAGCTCCACGCGCGGGATCAGCTCGCGCCCGCTGGGGGTGTCGGCGCGGAAGTGCAGCTTCAGGCGCAGCTGCTGCTCGCGCACCAGCGCGGCCGAGGTCGAGGCCACGATGCTGCGCTCACGCACGTCTTCCAGCGCGCGCAGCACGACATCGGCCTTGGCCGCGTCGTCGAGCACGCGCACCTGGCGCGCCAGCTGGCGCCGCAGTTCCTCGGCCAGCGGCGAACGCGGCGCAAAGCCCACCAGCGCGATGCTGGCAAAGGGCAGGCGCGGCGGCTGGCGCAGCTGGAAGCCGCAGCCCGGCAACAGCGCGGTGGCCAACGCCGCGGCCAGCAGCCGGCGGCGTTCAGACGACGACATTGACCAGCCGGCCCGGCACCACCACCACCTTCTTCACCGGCCGGCCCTCGGCGAAGCGCGCCACCTCGGGGCTGGCCAGCGCGGCGGCCTCGATCTGCGCGCGGGTGGCATCGGCGGGCACGCGCAGGGCACCGCGCAGCTTGCCGGCCACCTGCAGCACCAGCTCGATCTCGTCCTGCACCAGCGCCGCCTCGTCCACCTGCGGCCAGGGGGTGCGCAGGATCTCGCCCTGCGTGGCGGCGTAGCCCAGATCGACCCACAGCGCGTGGGCGATGTGCGGCGCCACCGGGTACAGCGTGCGCAGCAGGATGCCGAAGGCCTCGCGCACCACCGCCGCGTCGGCAGCGTCCGCCGGGTTGCGCGCGGCGTCGCCGAAGGCGGTGGTCAGACGCGCGTCGTCGATGGCGTTGAGCATCTTCATCGCGCCCGAGACCACGGTGTTGTATTGCAGGCGCTCGTAGTCGTGGCTCACCTGGCGCAGCAGCAGGTGGATGTCGCGCCGCAGCGCCAGCGCTGGCGCGTTGGCGCCCGCGGTGTCGGCGGCGGCCAGTGCCAGCTGCGGCGCCAGGCGCACGCCGCTGGCCCACAGGCGGCGCAGGAAGCGGTAGCTGCCCTCGGCACCGCTGTCGGACCAGGCCGCGCTCTGGTCGGGCGGACCGGCGAACATGGTGAACACGCGCGCGGTGTCGGCGCCGAACCTGGCGATGATGTCCTTGGGCTCGACCACGTTGTTCTTGCTCTTGGACATCTTCTCGATGCCGCCCAGCGTCACTGGCTGCCCGTCCTCGCGCGCCACGGCGCCGGTGGGCACGCCCTTGTCGTCGTAGCTGACCTGCACCTCGGCCGGGTAGAACCAGCGCTTCTTGCCGGCCGCGTCTTCGCGGTAGTAGCTCTCGTTGAGCAGCATGCCCTGGGTGAAGAGCCTGGTGAAGGGTTCACTGAACTGCACCAGGCCCAGGTCGCGCATGGCCTTGGTCCAGAAGCGCGCATACAGCAGGTGCAGCACGGCGTGCTCGATGCCGCCGATGTACTGGTCCATGGGCATCCAGTAGTCGTTGCGCGCGTCGACCATGGCCGCGTCGCTGCCCGGGCAGCAGTAGCGCATGTAGTACCAGGCGCTGTCGACGAAGGTGTCCATGGTGTCGGTCTCGCGCCGCGCCGGCTTGCCGCACTGGGGGCAGGGCACGTTCAGGAAGGCCTCGCACTTGTTCAGCGGGTTGCCGCTGCCGTCAGGCACCAGGTCTTCGGGCAGCAGCACCGGCAGATCCTTCTCGGGTACCGGTACGCTGCCGCAGGCTTCGCAGTGGATGATGGGTATGGGCGTGCCCCAGTAGCGCTGGCGGCTGATGCCCCAGTCGCGCAGCCGCCAGGTGGTCTTCTTCTCGCCCAGGCCCAGGCGCGCCAGTTCACCGGCGATGGCGTCCACCGCCAGCGGGTAGCTCAGGCCGCTCCAGTTGCCCGAGTTGATGGTCACGCCGCCCTGCTTGTCGGCGTACCAGTCCTGCCAGTTCAGGTAGTCGAATTTCTGACCGTCGACGTGCACCACCTGCAGGATGTCGATGCCGTACTTGCGTGCGAAGGCGAAGTCGCGTTCGTCGTGGCCGGGCACGCCCATCACGGCGCCGTCGCCATAGCCCATCAGCACGTAGTTGCCCACCCACACCGGCACCAGTTCCTGGGTGAGCGGATGGCGCACGCGCAGGCCGGTGGGCAGGCCGGATTTCTCTTTCAGCGCCAGCTCGGCCTCGGTGGTGCCGCCCTTCTTGCATTCCTCGATGAAGGCGGCCAGCGCCGGGCTGCTGCGCGCGGCGTGCGTGGCCAGCGGGTGTTCGGGCGCGACGGCGCAGAAGGTCACACCCATCAGCGTGTCCGCGCGCGTGGTGAAGACGTACAGCAGGCCGTCCTGGATCAGCGCGCCGTCTTCGCCATGGATGTCGTGCGGGAAGGCGAAGCGCACGCCTTCGCTCTTGCCGATCCAGTGCTCCTGCATCAGGCGCACGCGCTCGGGCCAGCCTTCCAGGAAGTGCGGGTGGCTGCTGTCGGTGACGCCGGCCAGCAGCTCGTCGGCGTACTGGGTGATGGCCAGGTAGTAGCCCGGGATCTCGCGCTTTTCCACCAGCGCGCCACTGCGCCAGCCGCGGCCGTCGACCACCTGTTCGTTGGCCAGCACGGTCTGGTCCACCGGATCCCAGTTGACGATTTGCGTCTTCTTGTAAGCGATGCCCTTGTCCAGCGCCTTCAGGAAGAACCACTGATTCCACTTGTAGTACGTGGGGTCGCAGGTGGCGAGCTCGCGTGTCCAGTCGAAGGCCAGGCCCAGCGGCTGCATCTGGCTCTTCATGTCGGCGATGTTGGCGCGCGTCCACTGCGCCGGCGGCACGTTGTTGTCCATGGCCGCGTTCTCGGCTGGCAGGCCGAAGGCGTCCCAGCCCATGGGCATGAGCACGTTCATGCCCTTCATGCGCAGGTAGCGCGCCATCATGTCGTTGATGGTGTAGTTGCGCACGTGACCCATGTGCAGCTTGCCGCTGGGGTAGGGCAGCATCGAGCAGGCGTAGAACTTGGGACGCTCGGCGTCCTCGGTGACGCGGTAGGCGTCGGTCGCGGCCCAGTGCGCCTGCGCGGCGGCTTCGACTTCGGCGGGGGCGTATTTTTCGTTCATGCGCCGATTCTACGAAGCGCCCCCGGCGCGGGGCTTGCGCAGCCTTGCAAGCCGCACGCCCCGCATCCGGCGCCTGCGCAACACCCAGAATGAGGGGTGCCGGGACCGGCATGAGGCCGCGCCACGCGCTAAGCTGCCGCGCCCACGTTCCCTTGCCAGCGCCCCAGAACCGCCATGCCCACCACCCCCCGCGCCGCCCCGCTTCGTCTGCTGCACTGGTTTGCCGGGCTGGGCGCCCTGGTCATCGCGCTCATCGGGCTGGGCAACGGCTGGGTGATCTCGAACTTCATGACCTGGCAGCTGCTCGAGCGCGAAGCCGCGGTGTCGCGCGAGTTCGTGCAGCAGCAGCTCGAGGCCGATGGCTCGCTGGCCTTCTTCGACACCCCGGCGGCGCCCGAGCTGCGCGAGCGCTTTCTGGGCTCCATCGCGCGCCTGAGCAGCATGAACGGCGTGCTGCGCGCCAACGTCTACGACCGCGAGGGGCGCGTGCTGTGGTCCAGCGACGCACAGCTGGTGGGCCAGCGCTTTGCGCACAACGACGAGCTCGACCGCGCCATGCGCGGCGAGCTGGTGGTGGAAGGCGGCAGCCTGAGCTCGACCGACCGGCCCAAGGGCGAGCACAAGGGCCTGTCGCCGGCGGCCGACTTCTTCGTCGAGACCTATTTCCCGGTGCAGCGGCCGGGCTCGGCGCAGGTGGACGCGGTGGTCGAGCTGTACAAGGCGCCGCTGGCGCTGACCGCGGCCGTGCGCGAGGGCCAGCGTCGCGTGGCCCTGGTGGCCGTGGCAGGCACGCTGGTGCTGTACTTCAGCCTGCTGGGCCTGGTGTGGCGCGCCGACCGCACGCTGCGCCGCCAGCACGAGCAGCTGCGCGAGGCCGAGACGGCCAAGGCCATGGCCGAGCTGGCGGCCTCGGTGGCGCACAACATCCGCAATCCGCTGGCCTCGATACGCTCTTCGGCCGAGCTGGGCCTGGAGCTGCCCGAAGAGCACCTGGGTGAGCACGCGGCCGACATCCTGCGCCAGGTGGACCGCATCTCCTCGCGCATCGACGAGCTGCTGCGCCTGTCAGGCCCGGGGCCGGGCGAGGGCAAGGTGCGCATGGTGGACATCGCCGCGCTGCTGCGCGACTGCGTAGCCGACCACCAGGACAGCTTCCAGCTGCGGCGCCAGACCCTGGTGTTCGAGAACGCCGCGCGCAAGACCGCGGTGCGCACCGACCCGCAGTTGCTCGAGCAGGTGCTGCAAAGCCTGCTGTCCAACGCTTCCGAGGCCATGAGCGAGGGCCAGTCCTGCCAGGTGGCGCTGCTGGCCGACCCCAGCGGCCGCCTGCAGGTCGAGGTGCGCGACAACGGCCCGGGCCTGCCGCCCGGGCTGCAGGCGCAGAATTTCCGCCCCTTCTTCACCACCAAGCCCCAGGGCCTGGGGCTGGGCCTGCACCTGGCGCGGCGCATCGTCGAGCGCCTGGGCGGCCAGCTCAGCCTGCACAGCCGCCCGGGCGCCGGCACCACGGTGCGCATCGTCCTGCCGGCTTCCTGAGCCATGACCCACATCCTCATCGTCGACGACGAGGCGGTGTTCGCCCGCAACGCCGCGCTCTACCTGGGTCGGGCCGGGCACGAGGTTACCGTGGCCGGCACGGCCGCGGCCGGGCGCACGCTGTTCGACCAGAAGTCGCCCGACATCGTGGTGCTGGACTACCGCTTGCCCGACGCCACCGGCCTGGATGTGATCGAGCACATCCGCGCCAGCGACAAGACGGTGCCCATCCTGCTGATCACCGGCCACGGCAGCATCGAGCTGGCGGTGGAGGCCATGAAGTCCGGCGCGAACGACCTGCTCACCAAGCCGGTATCGCTGTCCGAGTTGCGCAGCCGCCTGGAGCTGCTGGCGCAGCGCCAGCGCGAATCCAGCCGTCTGAACTACTTTGAATCGCGCGAGCGCCAGGCCGGCCACGAGATCCTGGGGCAGGCCCCCGAGATGCTGGCGCTGCAGCAGCGCATCGAGCGCATCGTGGCGCTCGAGAGCAGCAACGTCGAGATGCTGCTGCCCATCCTGATCACCGGCGAAACCGGCGCTGGCAAGGAACTGGTGGCGCGCGCCTGCCACTACCGCAGCGAACGGCGGCAGCGCCCCTTCATCGAGATCAGCTGTGCCGCGCTGCCCGGCGAGCTGCTCGAAAGCGAGCTGTTCGGCCACGAACGCGGCGCCTTCGACGATGCCCCGCAGCGCAAGCTGGGGCTGCTGGAAGCGGCCGATGGCGGCACGCTGTTCCTGGACGAGATCGGCGACATGGACCTGGCGCTGCAGGCCAAGCTGCTCAAGGTGATCGAGGACGGGCGCTTTCGCCGCGTCGGCTCGGTGCAGGAGCAGCAGGCGCAGGTGCGCATCGTCGCGGCCACCAACCAGGACCTGGAAGCGCGCTCCGCGCAGGGCCAGTTCCGCGCCGATCTGTACTTCCGCCTGCGCGTGCTGCAGCTGCAGGTGCCGCCGTTGCGCCAGCGCGCGGGCGATGCGGTGCTGCTGGCGCGCCACTTCTGCCAGCTGTTCGCCCAGCGCTACCGCCGCGAAGGCATGAGCCTGAGCCCGGCGGCCGAGGCCGCCATCACGCACCACGCCTGGCCCGGCAACGTGCGCGAGCTGCGCAATGTGGTCGAGCAGGCGGTGATGCTGGGCAGCGGCCCGATGATCCAGCCGGAAGACCTGATGCTGGCGCCGGTCGAGCCCGAACCCGGCCTGCCGGCGCTGACCGAGGTGGCCGACGGCGCCGACGGCGGCTCCACGCTGGACCGCGTGGAGCGCGAACTGCTGATCAAGGCCTTGCGCGACGCCCGGAACAACGTGTCGCGCGCCGCACGCCAGCTGGGCATCAGCCGCGACACCCTGCGCTACCGGCTCGAAAAGCACGGCCTGCGCGCCTGAAGCGCGCTCAGCGCGGCGCCGGCGCCTCGGTGACGAAGCCGATGCGCGACAGCCCGGCGTCCTGCACCCAGCCGATGAGTTCGGCCACGCGCCCGTAGGGCACGGCGCTGTCGGCGCGCAGCTGCACCTCGGTGCCGGGATCGCGGCGCGCGGCCTCGCGCACGCGCGCCAGCACCTGTTCACGCGCGCCTTCCGCCGGCAGTAGCGTTTCGCCCAGGTAGACCCGGCCCTGGGCGTCCAGCGCCAGCGCCACGAAGGCCGGTGCGTCGCTGGCCGATCCGGCTTCGGTGCGCGGCAGGTCCAGCTTCAGGCTGCTGGCCAGCAGCGGCGCGGTGATGATGAAGATCACCAGCAGCACCAGCATCACGTCGATCAACGGTGTCATGTTGATCTCGCTCATGGGCTGCGAGGCGGGGCTGCGCTCCAGGCGGCCGAAGGTCACGTCAGTACCGCCCGGCCGTTCCGAAGGTACTGACCGCCCCCTCGGGGGGCAGCGAGCGAAGCGAGCGTGGGGGCTCCATCTCAATCACCTCGCCCAGTGTCCAGCACCATCTGCCGCAGGTCGTGGGCAAAGCCTTCCAGTTCGGCCTCGCAGGCCGCGACCCACTTGCCGAAGACGTTGTAGGCCAGCACCGCGGGCACGGCCACGGCGATGCCGGCGGCGGTCATGATCAGCGCCTCTCCGATGGGCCCCGAGACCTTGTCTATGCTCAGGCTGCCGCTTGCGGCGATGCCGACCAGCGCGTGGTAGATGCCCCAGACGGTGCCGAACAGGCCGACGAAAGGCGCGGTGCTGCCGATGGAGGCCAGCAGCACCTGGCCGAACTGCAGGTGCGCCAGGCCGCGGTGCAGCGCGTCGCGCAGGCGCCGCGTGAGCTGGGCTTCGGGCTGGCCGGCGGCTTCGAGCGTGCCCTGGGGCGGCTCGGCCAGGGCTGCGGCCAGCAGCGGCAGCAGCACTTGTTCGCGGTCCAGCGCGCCCAGGCGCGCGCGGCCGTCGGCCAGGCTGGCGGCGTCCCAGAAGGCGGGCACGGCGCGGGCGATGTCGGCCATGGCGCGCTGCAGCAGCCAGCCCTTCCACAGCACCAGCACCCAGGCCGTGACCGACATGGCCAGCAGCAGCAGCGCCACGCTGCGGCCCACGCCATCGCTCTGGGACCAGAAGTGCTCCAGGCCCGACATGCCGCGTCAGCCCGGGCCGAGGACGTCGTCCATGCCGTACAGGCCCGACTGCCCCTTGGGAAGGCCGCCCAGGAAGCGCGCCGCGCGCAGCGCGCCCGCGGCGTAGTTGGCGCGGCTGCTGCTCTTGTGCGCGATCTCGATGCGCTCGCCGGTGCCGGCAAACACCACTGTGTGGTCGCCCACCACGTCGCCGCCGCGCAGCGTGGCAAAGCCGATGGCGCCCGGCGGGCGTGCGCCGGTCTGGCCGTGGCGCGTGAACACGCCCTGCGTGTCCAGGCTGACGCCGCGCGCCCGCGCCAGCACTTCGCCCATGGCCAGCGCCGTGCCGCTGGGGGCATCGACCTTGTGGCGGTGGTGCATCTCGAGCACCTCGATGTCGTAGTCCTCGCCCAGGGCGCGCGTGGCCTGGTCGAGCAGGCGCAGCATCACGTGCACGGCCACGCTCATGTTGGGCGCCAGCACCAGCGCCAGCTGCTGCGCGTGCGCGGCCAGCGCGGCCTTCTGCGCCGGCGTGAAGCCGGTGGTGCCGATGACGGCGCGCACGCCCAAAGCGCGGCAGGCGTCCAGGTGCGCCAGCGTGCCCTCGGGGCGGGTGAAGTCGATCAGCACCTCGGCACCGGCCAGGCCGGTGCGCAGGTCGGCGGTGACGGCCACGCCCGTGGCGCGGCCCAGGAAGGCGCCGGCGTCCTGGCCCAGCGCCGGGCTGCCGGGGATGTCGAGCGCGCCGCTGAGCGTGCAATCGCCGCTGGCCAGCACGGCCTCGATCAGCATGTGGCCCATGCGGCCAGAAGCGCCGGCAATGGCGATTCTCAACATGGTCTTGCGCCGGCGATGGCGATCCGGGGCATCAGGACTTCTCCAGCGGCGGGTAGTCGCGCACCGGGCCCATGGGTTCGGCCGGCGGCACCACCCGCGGCGCCGGCAGCGGCAAGGCCTTGCGCTCGTCCTCGCTGAGTTCGAGCTTGGGCGCCGGGCGGTCCTTGTGGCGGCTGATGGAGGCGGTGAAGTCGCGCTCGGTGGGCAGCTCGGGTGCTTCGATGGACTTGACCACGTCGCCGTCGAACAGCACCACCACGCTGCGGCGCTGGGCCGTGGCGCCGGGGCGGCGCAGGCTGAAGATGTAGTCCCAGCGCTCGGCGTGGAAAGGGTCGGCCAGCAGCGGCGTACCCAGGATGTCGCGCACCTGCAGGCGCGACTGGCCCGGCTTGAGCAGCGCCAGCTGTTCGGCAGTGACCACGTTGCCCTGGACGATGTCGATGCGGTAGGGCGTGATCAGGCCGAACAGGCTGTCGGTGCGCTGCAGCGATTCGCAGCCGCCCAGCAGCAACGTGGCGCTCAGAATCAGGGGGACGGAAAGCGGGATTCGCATGGACGTCGGCGCAGTGGGGGCAGCGGGCGGCCGCGACGGTGGCGACCACCACGGTGCAAGGGGCTCAGCAGGCCAGGGGCAGGCCGGGCTGGCTATGATCGCCGGATTCTAGCGGCCGGGCGTCCTGGCGCCGGGCAGGAGTGGCCATTGAAGAACGCCGACGATCTCAAGAGCAGCGGCCTGAAGGCCACGCTGCCGCGCATCAAGGTTCTGGAGGTCTTCCAGCAGACCGAGCGCCGCCACATGAGCGCCGAGGACGTGTTTCGCGCGCTGCTGACCGATGGCGCCGACATCGGCCTGGCCACCGTCTACCGCGTGCTCATGCAGTTCGAGCAGGCCGGCCTGCTGACGCGCAGCAACTTCGAGAGCGGCAAGGCGGTGTTCGAGCTCAACCAGGGCCAGCACCACGACCACCTGGTGTGCCTGGACTGCGGCCGCGTCGAGGAGTTCTACGACACCGAGATCGAGGCCCGCCAGCGCGCCATCACCACGGCCCGCGGCTTCGAGCTGCAGGAGCATTCGCTGGCGCTGTACGCGCGCTGCACCAAGGTCGATTGCGCGCACCGCCACAAGCAGCCGCAAGGGCCGGTTGCGGAGCCGGGCACTTAAGGCTGCTCGCCCTGCTCCATCGCCTCTTGGTGGCGGCGGATGAAGTCCTGGTAGGTGTCGATGCCGCGCAGCTGCAGCACGGTGTTGCGCACCGCGGCCTCGACCAGCACGGCCAGGTTGCGGCCGGCGTCCACGGCGATCACCACCTTGCGCACCGGCAGGCCCAGGATCTCTTCGTGCAGCGGCTCGTAGGGCAGGCGCTCGAACTCGCGCTCCATGGTTTCCTTGCGCACCAGGTGCACGATCAGCTTCAGGCGCATCTTGCGGCGCACCGCGGTCTCGCCGAAGATGGCCTTGATGTCCAGCAGGCCGATGCCGCGCACTTCCAGCAGGTTCTGCAGCAGCGCCGGGCAGCGGCCCTCGAGCGCGGTCTGCGAGATGCGGAAGATGTCCACCGCGTCGTCGGCCACCAGGCCGTGGCCGCGGCTGATGAGCTCCAGCCCCAGTTCGCTCTTGCCCAGGCCGGATTCGCCGGTGACCATGACGCCCAGGCCCAGGATGTCCATGAACACGCCGTGGCGCGTGGTGCGGTCGGCGAAGTGCTGGCCCAGGTAGCCGCGCACCACGTCGATCACGTGCCCGGCCGAGGCGGCGGTGACGAACAGCGGGATCTCGGCGCGGTCGCACATGGCCACCAGGCGGTCGGGTGGCACCTGCTCGTCGGCCACGATGATCACTGGCGGCTCCAGCGTCACGATGCGCGAGATGCGGCGCTCCTGGTCCTCGGGTGATGTGGCCGCAAGGTAGGCGACCTCGCGGCGGCCGACGATCTGCATCCGGTAGGGATGGATGTAGTTGAGGTAGCCCACCAGGTCGGCGGCCGAGCGCGCCTCGCGCACGGCGGCATCGGTGAAGCGGCGTTCGGGGTGGGCGTGGCCGGCAATCCACTCCCAGCGCAGCGCTTCCTGGTGCGCCTCGAACAGCGCCTCGGCGCTGATCGAGGTCGGCTTCATCGGCCCTGGGCGACTAGGCTACCGACTTGAGCGGCAGCCAGTCGGAGATGAGCTTGTGCACGCCGGCCGCGTCGGGCTCGGACTTGAGCCGCTCGCGCAGTTCGCGGTCGGACAGCATCTCGGCGATCTCGGACAGGATTTCCAGGTGGCGCTGCGTCGCGGCCTCGGGCACCAGCAGAAAGATCAGCAGCGACACCGGTTCGTCGTCGGGCGCGTCGAAGGGGATAGGCTGCATCACCCGCACCACTGCGGCCAGCGGGTTCTTCAGGCCCTTGATGCGCCCGTGCGGTATGGCCACCGCGTGGCCCAGGCCGGTGGAGCCCAGGCGTTCACGTGCAAAGAGGTTGTCCGTGACGGTGCCGCGGGCGATGGAGTGCTGGTTTTCAAACAGCAGTCCGGCCTGCTCGAAGACGCGCTTCTTGCTGGTCGCATCCACGTTCACCAGCACGTTGCTGGCGGGCAGGATGGCGGCGAGACGGTTCATCGGAACGTTCCCCTCCGCGGCAGTGATGCAAAGCCGCGATCGAAGGTGTTGATCGAACTGGGCATGATAGCAACCGAGTTGCCAGCGCCGCAGCGTTCCGGACACCGATTCGGGTGGCGTCCGAGACTTTTGCTGCACCGCAACAACACTCGCCCTGCGCGCCCGGCCGTTGGGGCACCCGTGACGCTCCAAATTGAAACGGCCCCCGAGCGGGGGCCGTTGACATGGTGGAAAAATCCTGCCGTTGTCTAGGACGCGTTGGCGCCCAGGCGCTTCGGCGATTCGTGGTGATGGTCTTGCAGGCGGTCCTTGTGGCGCACTACCTGGCGATCGAGCTTGTCCATCAGCTGGTCGATGGCGGCGTACAGGTCTTCGTGCGACTGCTCGACGAAGATGTCACGGCCCTTGACGTGCAGCGTGACCTCGGCCTTCTGCCTTCGTTCCTTTTCCTTCAGCTTTTCCACGGTCAGCAGCACGGTGACGTCGACTACCTGATCGAAGTGCCGCGTGACGCGGTCCAGCTTGGTTAGCACGTACTCCCGGAGGGCAGGAGTGACTTCGAGGTGATGGCCGCTGATCGTCAAGTTCATCAGAACCTCCTTTGCGAGGGGTGGGAAAGCGGCCGACAGCCATGGCGCCGGCCTTGGGGGAATGCGTGAGGGGGTGGGAAGGCGCGTCGCGGAATGCAGCGTCTGGCAGGGGCAGTCAGACCTAGTGTGCCCCCGTTACATCGGCATGACAAGCGCGTGACTTGAGCCGGCCTCGGGCGGGGTTGAGCCCGGTCAAGCTTTTCACCGAGGCCTGCGGCGCCCGGCAGCGCCTGAGGCCCGTCGCTAGAATGGATCGGACCAGGGACGGCGGCAGCGCGACAAATGATGAAACTGATCGGTTCACTCACCAGCCCCTACGTGCGCAAGGTGCGCATCGTGATGTTCGAGAAGAAGCTCGACTTCCAGCTGGTGCTGGAAGACCCCTGGGCCGGCGACGCGGTGCAGAAGAGCAACCCGCTGGGCAAGGTGCCCTGCCTGGTGATGGAAGGCGGCGAGGCGGTGTTCGACTCGCGCGTGATCGTCGAGTACCTGGACACGCTGTCGCCGGTGGGCAAGCTGATCCCGCCCTCGGGCCGCGAACGCACCGCCATCCGCACCTGGGAAGCCCTGGCCGATGGCCTGCTGGATGCCGCCGTGGCCGCACGGCTCGAGGCCCACTGGGCCGGCCGTACCGACGCCCAGCGCAGCCCCGCCTGGATAGAGCGCCAGATGCGCGCCGTGCAGGCCGCGCTCAACGCCATGAACCAGGGCCTGGGCGACCAGCCATTCTGCGCCGGCAACCACTTCACCCTGGCCGACGTGGCCGTGGGCTGCGCCCTGGGCTACCTGGCGTTCCGCTTCCCGCAGATCGACTGGCGCAGCGAGTACCCCAAGCTGGCCAAGCTCTACGACAAGCTGGCGGCGCGCCAGAGCTTCATCGATTCGGCGCCGCCCGCGGCCTGATCAGGCCGGCAAAGCTTCCGGCTGCAGGGCCAGGAAGCTGTCGGCGCTGGCCAGCGGCCAGTAAAGGCGGAACACCGCGTGCGGCCAGTCGGCGCGGCCCTCCAGGGCCGCGAGCAGCGCGCCCGGGCGCACGAAGGTCAGCTGGTTGGCCAGCAGCCGCACCTCGCCGTCGCCGATGCGGCGCACGATGTGCGCGGCGTTGATCTGGTCGGGGTGCTCCAGCCCGGCGGCCTGCACCAGTTCCTTCAGCGCGTGCAGCGTGTTCTGGTGGAAGCGCCAGACGCGCTCGGTCTTGTCGGGTACCACCAGCGCGCGCTGGCGTACCGGGTCCTGCGTGGTCACGCCGGTGGGGCAGTGCCCGCTGTGGCAGGTCTGCGCCTGCAGGCAGCCCAGGGCGAACATGAAGCCGCGCGCCGCGTTGCACCAGTCGGCCCCCAGCGCGCGGGCGCGCACGATGTCGAAGGCGCTGACCACCTTGCCGGCGCAGCCGATGCGGATGCGCGGCCGCAGGTTCAGCCCGGTGAGCGTGTTGTGCACCAGCAGCAGGCCTTCCTGCAGCGGCGCGCCCACGTGGTCGGTAAATTCCAGCGGCGCCGCGCCGGTGCCGCCCTCGGCGCCGTCGACGACGATGAAGTCGGGCAGGATGCCGGTGTCCAGCATGGCTTTGCACAGCGCGAACCACTCCCAGGGGTGGCCGATGCACAGCTTGAAGCCGGTGGGCTTGCCGCCGCTCAGGCGACGCAGCCGCTCGATGAACAGCATCATCTCGCGCGGCGTGGCAAAGGCGCCGTGGCGCGCCGGGCTGACGCAGTCCTGGCCTTCGGGAACGCCGCGCGCCGCGGCGATCTCGGCCGTCACCTTGGCGCCGGGCAGCACGCCGCCGTGGCCCGGCTTGGCGCCCTGGCTGAGCTTCAACTCGATCATCTTCACCTGCGCGTCGCAGGCGTTGGCCACGAAGCGCTCTTCGCTGAAAGAGCCGTCGGCATTGCGGCAGCCGAAGTAGCCGCTGCCGATCTCCCAGATCAGGTCGCCGCCGTGCACGCGGTGGTGGGCGCTGATCGAGCCCTCGCCGGTGTCGTGCGCGAAGTTGCCGCGCCGCGCGCCGCCGTTGAGCGCCAGGATGGCGTTGGCGCTGAGCGCACCGAAGCTCATGGCCGAGATGTTGAAGACGCTGGCGCTGTAGGGCTGGGTGCAACTGGTGCCTCCGGCGCCGATGAGGATGCGGAAGTCATGGCTGGCGATCTGCGTGGGCGCCATCGAGTGGTTGATCCATTCGTAGCCGCTGGCGTGCACGTCGAGCTGGGTGCCGAAGGGGCGCTTGTCGGCGTCGCCCTTGGCGCGCTGGTAGACCAGCGAGCGCTGCACGCGCGAAAAGGGCGTGGCCTCGTGGTCGCTTTCGATGAAGTACTGGCGGATCTCGATGCGCACGAATTCCAGCAGGAAGCGCAGGTGCCCGATCACCGGGTAGTTGCGCAGCACCGAATGGCGGCGCTGCCGGCTGTCGCGCCAGCCCAGAGCGGTGAGGAACAGGCACACCAGCGCCGCCGGTCCACCCTGGCCGAAGGCCACCCAGGTGAAGCCGAACAGCAGCAGCCCCGCGGCGCAGGCCAGCCAGACGCTGTAGCGCACCGGGAAGTTGCGGTCGATTCGCTGCAGCCATTCGTGCATGGGCAGGGCCTTTCGGGCAACGTGCCGGCGATGGTAGACGGCGCTTGCCGCGGCGCGCTGAGCGTTAGCCCGCGGGCCGTGCGGCGCGCGGGCTGCATCGATATACTCGCGCCCGCAGCGCCGATTTGTTCCGAATTGCGGGCGCTTTAACAAATGCCGCTAAAGCGGTACTCCGCTTCAGCGAAGGCTCATGTCGCGCAGCGACGTGACGCCGAAGCTAAAAGGGGACGCCGCCAACCCGGTGCCCGCTTGCAGCGGCGCCGGGTTTCGTCATTCATGGCCTCACTGGGACGCGTCACACCGCAGCAGATGCACTTCGGCGAGCCGCTGCCGCT
>JALHPY010000008.1:0-55960 GCA_022842305.1 Rubrivivax sp. | reverse complement strand
GCTAAAAGGGGACGCCGCCAACCCGGTGCCCGCTTGCAGCGGCGCCGGGTTTCGTCATTCATGGCCTCACTGGGACGCGTCACACCGCAGCAGATGCACTTCGGCGAGCCGCTGCCGCTGCGCAGCGGCGCGGCGCTGGCCGACTACACCCTGGTCTACGAGACCTACGGCCAGCTCAACGCCGACAAGAGCAACGCGGTGCTGGTGTGCCACGCGCTCAACGCCAGCCACCACGTGGCCGGCGAATACGAGGACGGCAGCCTGGGCTGGTGGGACAACCTGGTGGGCCCGGGCAAGCCGCTGGACACCGACCGCTTCTTCGTCATCGGCGTCAACAACCCGGGCTCGTGCTTCGGCTCCACCGGGCCCATGCACACCAACCCCGCCACCGGCCGCGTCTACGGCGCCGACTTTCCGGTGGTCACGGTGGAAGACTGGGTCGACGCGCAGGCGCGACTGATGACGCGCCTGGGCATCACGCAACTGGCCGCCGTGCTGGGCGGCAGCCTGGGCGGCATGCAGGCGCTGGCCTGGACGCTGCGCCACCCGGCGCGCGTACGCCACTGCATCGCGGTGGCCACGGCGCCCAACCTGTCGGCGCAGAACATCGCCTTCAATGAAGTGGCGCGGCGCGCCATCATCACCGACCCCGATTTCCACGGCGGCCACTTCTACGCCCACGGCGTGCTGCCCAAGCGTGGCCTGCGCGTGGCGCGCATGATCGGCCACATCACCTACCTGTCGGACGACTCGATGGAGGCCAAGTTCGGGCGCGAGCTCAAGGCCGCCGAGCTGGGCTACAGCACCCAGGCCATCGAGTTCCAGATCGAAAGCTACCTGCGACACCAGGGCGACAAGTTCAGCGAGTACTTCGACGCCAACACCTACCTGCTGATCACGCGCGCGCTGGACTACTTCGACCCCGCGCGCGACCACGGTGGCGACCTGGCGCGCGCCTTTGCCGGGGCGCGGGATCACCGCTTTCTGCTGGTGAGCTTCACCACCGACTGGCGCTTTTCGCCCGCGCGCAGCCGCGAGCTCGTCAAGGCCCTGGTCGACAACCGCATCGCCGTGAGCTACGCCGAGATCGCCGCGCCGCACGGCCACGATGCCTTTCTGCTGGAAGACCCGCGCTACCACGGCGTGATGCGCGCCTACTTCGATCGGGTGGCGCAGGATGTCTGAGCACCATGTCTGAAAAGCGCGAACTCGAAGTCATCGCCCAGATGGTGCCGGCCGGCAGCCGCGTGCTCGACCTGGGCTGCGGCAGCGGCGAGCTGCTGGCCTGGCTGCAAAAGCACAAGGGCTGCAGCGGCTACGGCATCGAGATCGCCGACGCCGACGTGCACGCCTGCGTGGAGCGCGGCGTCAACGTCATCCAGCTCAACCTCGAGGAAGGGCTGGCCCTCTTCGACGACCACAGCTTCGACGTGGTGCTGCAGCTGGACACCCTGCAGCACCTGCGCAACACCGAAAAGATGCTGCGCGAGACGGCGCGCGTGGGCCGCATCGGCATCGTCAGCTTTCCCAACTTCGCGCACTGGCCCAACCGCCTGCACGTGCTGGGCGGGCGCATGCCGGTGACGCGGCGCCTGCCCTACCAGTGGTACGACACGCCCAACATCCGCGTCGGCACCTTTGCCGATTTCGAGGTGCTGGCCGGCAAGTGCGGCCTGGGCGTCACCGACGCCTTCGGCCTGCACAAGGGTGCCGTGGTGCGGCGCTGGCCCAACCTGATGGCCAGCGTGGCAGTGTTCCGCTTCGAAAGGGCCTGAGCCGGCCTCAGTCCAGCGTCACCGACGTGCGCACCGTCCCGGCCCGGTCGGCCGTGGCCGACAGCGCGATGGCCGTGCCGCGCGCGCCGCGCACCACCCACTCGACCACGGCGCGGTCGGCGGTGAGTTCGCGGCTGGGCAGGAAGGCCTGCTGCGAGGTCTTGGGCGCATGGCCTTCCAGGTGTGCGCCGATCTCGCGTTCGCGCCCGCTGATCAGGCTCACGCCCGGCGGCAGGTGGATGTTGAAGACGGTACCGCGCGCGGTCTTGCGTTCCAGCGCGCGCTGGGTGATGTAGGCCGGCAGCCAGCCGGCGTTGGCCACCGCAAAGCGGATGCGCCAGCTGTCTTCGCCCAGGGCGCGCACCTCGGCGCGCAGCACCTCCAGCCGCGGCAGCGACAGCGCGATCTGCTGCAGCCAGGCCGGGAAGCGCGCCGCCTCGCGCTCGCGCAGCGCCGGCGGCGGGTTGCGCCAGAAATTCTGCTTGTCCCAGCCGCCCAGCTCCACCATGCCCAGCTGCGGGTGGCGCCAGGCGTACCAGGCCACGTAGGCCTGGCCGTCGCAGTGCTCGTCGCTCCACTTCAGCAGCTTCAGGTCGTCGGCCACCGGGTGTTCGCGGTACCAGTCGATCCACTTGTAGTCGGTGATGCCGGCTTCCTTGTTGGGCGACCAGATCTCCACCACCCAGAACAGCGCGCCCAGGTGCTCGTACAGCCAGTCCTGCGTGCCGGTGATCACCTGCTTGGGGTGGTACCTGAAGTCGTGCCAGATGCTCAGTGCGGGGTAGCCGGTGAGCTTGGCGCCGATGTCCGAGAAGCGCTTGTAGGTCCACAGGTCCTCGGGCGTCATGTCGTCGTCGCTGCACGTGCCCATGGGCCGCAGGATCACGCCGCTGTGGGTGTGGAAGCTGACCGCGGCGCCGATGTTGGGGTGGCCGGTGATGAAGTCGACCATGGCCCGCACCTCGGGCTCGCTGGTGGGGTAGGGGCCGGCGCCGAGTTGCTCGTGCTCCTGGCGCCAGCCCGAGGGGAAGTTGCGGTTGAGGTCCAGGCCCTCGCGGTCGGGGTTGGCGGTGATCTGCAGGCCGTCGAAGTTCTTCAACGTGCCTTCGGGGATCAGCCGGTAGTACTCGCCGCCGAATTCGCCCGGCTCGCGCGCCACCATCAGGCGCGGGTCTTCGGCGTGCTTCTTGTAGGCGCCGTGCGGGTCGGGCACGCGCATCTGCAGCACGCGGCCGTCGCCGTCCACGTCTTCGATGCTCAGGCCCTCGACCGGCGCCTCGTCAAAAGGGTAGGGCCGGGTGGACGAGCGGATCTGCCGCGGCCTCGGCAACAGGGCCAGCTCGGCGCCGTCGGGGTTCAGGCGCGGCACGATGTAGACGGTGCGCGTGTCCAGCAGGTGGCGGATGGTGGCGTCGCCCTCGTAGCCCGACACCAGCTGGTGCAGCCAGTACAGGCAGGCGGTGCAGGCGGTCAGCTCGGCGGCGTGGATGTTGCCGTCTATCCACAGCGCCGGCTTGTCGCGGTCGCTGCCGCTGCCCTGCCGGGTGACCGTGAGCAGCCAGATGTCGCGCCCTTCCCAGCTCTTGCCGATGGACTGCAGCGCCACCAGTTGCGGCGCCGCAGCGACAAAGTCCTGCAGCAGGGCGGTCAGCTCGGCGTGGCGGTAGAACTGGTCGAAGCGGGGGACGGGTATCGCGGGCATGGGCGGGGCCACGGGGTTGGCGAGGCCCGCATGCTACAGGCCGCGCTACACGCGGTTACAGGGGCCTGCGGCCACGGTTTGCCCGCCCACGAACACGCGCATCTCGCCCGCCGCCAGCTTTTCCCAGGGCTCGCCCTGGGTCAGCGGCTCGGTGGCGATGACGCAGACGCGGTCTTGCGGGGTGGTGAGCGGCGCAAAGTCGACCTGCAGGTCTTCGTCGGCCAGCTTGGCCGCGCCGAAGGGGTGGCGGCGCTGCAGCGCGTGCAGGTGGGTGGAGCAATGCGCCCACAGCGCCTGGCCGTTGGACAGCAGCACGTTGAAGGTGCCGTGCCGCGCCGGCTGCGGCAGCAGTTCGCGCAGCGTGCAGCTCAGCTCTTCGATGCTGGGCACGCCGGCGTGGGCCTTGGCCAGCTCCTGCATCAGCCAGCAGAAGGCGCGTTCGCTGTCGGTGTCGCCCACCGGCCGAAAGGCGCCATGCAGTCGCGGGTTGAAGCCCTTCAGGTCGCCGTTGTGCGCGAACACCCAGTAGCGGCCCCACAGTTCGCGCACGTAGGGGTGGGTGTTCTCGAGCGCGATGCGCCCCTGCGTGGCCTTGCGGATGTGGGCGATGACGTTGTCGCTCTTGATCGGGTAGCGCTTCACCAGGTCGGCCACCGGGCTGTTGCGCGCGCTGTGGTGGTCGATGAAGTGGCGCAGGCCGCGGTCCTCGAAGAAGCCGATGCCGAAGCCGTCCTTGTGCTCGTGGGCGCGCGTGGCCAGGCCGGCAAAGCTGAACATCACGTCGGTCGGCGTGTTGGCGTTCATGCCCAGCAGCTGGCACATGGGCTCAGCGGCTCATTCGAGGATCAGCTTGGTCATGCCGCTCCAGCTGAACAGCCGGCCCGGGTTCTGCGTTTCCTCGAGCACGCCCGACAGCCGTTGCAGGATGCGCGGGCTGCGCCGGCCGCGCCAGATCACCAGATCCGCCAGCCAGGGGTGGTAGTTGACGTGGCTGGCCGATTCGTACAGGTCGAAGCGCGGCTTCAGAGCGCGCAGCGCGGTCTCGTAGCCCTGGCGCACGGCGCTGTCGTCAGCCGGCACCTGGCCGGCGCGGGCCTCGGCCAGCAGCGCCGCGGCCGCCAGCAGGCCGGTTTCCATGGCCTTGCCGATGCCTTCGCCGCTGAAGGCGTAGGTGCTGCCGATGGCCTCGCCGGTGGCCAGCATGCCCGGGCGCGACCAGCGCGCGCCCTGCAGCGAGCAGCGCAGCGGCGCGCCCTTGATCTCGCCCTGCGGCACGCCGCCGGCCATCAGCTCGGCCGCCGGCGGGTAGACCTCGCAGAAGGCGTCGAACATGCCGCGCAGGTTGACGTCCTGCATGCGGCCCTTGCCCTTGCCGTCCTGCACATGGCTGCCGGTGAGGCCGGCGCCGATGTTGAACACGCCGCCGGGTGCCGGAAAGATCCAGCCATAGCCGCCGCGCAGCCGCGGGTGCCAGATGATCTGCAACTGCGTGATGCGGTCGCGCAGGCCTTCGTGGCGCACGTAGCCGCGCAGCGCCACGCCGCTGGGCGTGTGGCGCTCGCACAGGCCGGCAGCCGACAGCGCCTGCGGCACCGCGCCGGTGGCCAGCACCACCCAGCGCGCGCTGATCTCGTGCGGGCCGTCGGCGGTCTTGAAGCGCGCGCCGACCACGCGCTCACCGTCCAGCAGTGGCGCTTCGAAGCGCAGCGGCGCCAGCAGCCGGGCGCCGGCGCGCTGCGCGGCGCGCACCAGGATGTGGTCCAGCGTGCGCCGCGGCAGCACCGACAGCGTTCCCGGCACGTCGATGTGGCGGCCGTTGGGGCCGATGCAGCGCACGTGGCGCACGGGCTGTGCCTGCGCCGCCACTTCCTCGTACACGCCCAGGCGGCGCAGCGCCGCGTGGGTGTCGGGAATCAGGCCGTCGCCGCAGATCTTGTCGCGCGGGAATGTGTGCTGATCGGCCAGCAGCACGTCCAGCCCGCCGGCGGCCAGATGCTGGGCACAGGCGCTGCCGGCCGGGCCGGCACCGACGACGAGCACGTCGCACTGGCGTGGAAAAAGGTCGTCGGACATGGATTGCGCATTGTAGGGACGCGCCGCAGTTGACCGGCCTCAAGGCCGGGGCGGGGGCCGCGCCGCAAGATGGAACGTCGAATCGCAGGAGTCTGCAGCCATGGGCACCCTATTGAAGGCCGGTCAACGCGCCCAGCTCGAGGCCGACTTGCTGCAACGCCGGGCGCAGATCGAAACCCGCCTGGCCGAACACCGCGGCGGCCTGACGCGCGCCGAGCGCGCGCAGGAGCTGCTGGAGCAGGAATCCGACAACGCCCCCGAGCGCGAGAACGAGCTGGGCCTGGACATGGCCATCATCGACATCGAGGCGCGCGAGCTGGCGGCCGTCAAGCTGGCACTGGCGCGGCTGCGCGACGGTGAGTACGGCATCTGCGTCGATTGCGACGGCCGCATCCCCTTCGGCCGCCTGCAGGTCGAGCCCTGGGCGCTGCGCTGCGTGAAGTGCGAGGGCGCCAGAGAGGCGGCGGCGCGCTGAAGCGCCCCACGCCGCCCCCGCCAGTCGATCAGCCCGCCTTCACCCGCTGCCGCCACGCATGCAGCAGCGGCTCGGTGTAGCCGCTGGGCTGCTCACGGCCCTTGAACACCAGCTCCAGCGCTGCCTTGTAGGCCGCGCTGGTATCCCAGTTGCCTGCCATGGGCTGGTACAGCGGGTCGCCCTTGTTCTGGCCGTCCACCACCGCGGCCATGCGGCGGAAGGTTTCGTGCACCTGGGCTTCGGTCACCACGCCGTGGTGCAGCCAGTTGGCGATGTGCTGGCTGCTGATGCGCAGCGTGGCGCGGTCTTCCATCAGCGCCACGTTGTGGATGTCGGGCACCTTGGAGCAGCCCACGCCCTGGTCGACCCAGCGCACCACATAGCCCAGGATGCCCTGGGCGTTGTTGTCGATCTCCTGCTGGCGTTCGGCCGCGGTCCACTTGGCTTCGGCCACCACGGGCACCGTCAGCAAGTCCTTCAGCAGCGCGTCGCGCATCGCGTCGGCGTCGAGCTTCTCCAGCTCCAACTGCACCGCAGCCACGTCGACCTGGTGGTAGTGCAGCGCGTGCAGCGTGGCTGCGGTCGGGCTGGGCACCCAGGCGGTGTTGGCGCCGGCGCGCGGGTGGGCGATCTTCTGCTCCAGCATCGCTGCCATCAGGTCGGGCATGGCCCACATGCCCTTGCCGATCTGCGCCTTGCCGCGCAGGCCGCAGCTCAGGCCCACCAGCACGTTGTTGCGCTCATAGGCCTGGATCCATTCGCTGGTCTTCATGTCGCCCTTGCGGCGCATGGGGCCGGCCAGCATGGCGGTGTGCATCTCGTCGCCAGTGCGGTCCAGGAAGCCGGTGTTGATGAAGGCCACGCGGCTGGCGGCGGCGGCGATGCAGGCCTTGAGGTTGACGCTGGTGCGGCGCTCCTCGTCCATGATGCCCAGCTTCACCGTGCTCTCGGGCAGGCCCAGCATCTTCTCGACGCGGCCGAACAGCTCGGCCGCAAACGCCACCTCGGCCGGGCCGTGCATCTTGGGCTTGACGATGTAGACGCTGCCGCTGCGGCTGTTGACCACGTGCTCGCCGTCGGGCAGCGCGCCGCGGCGCTGCAGGTCGTGCAGCGCGATGGTGGTGGTGACCACGGCGTCGAGGATGCCCTCGGGGATCTCGCGCCCGCTGCCCCACAGCACCGCCGGGTTGGTCATCAGGTGGCCCACGTTGCGCAGGAACATGAGGCTGCGGCCGTGCAGGATCACGTCTTCTCCGCCCGCGCCCATGTAGCGGCGGTCGGGGTTCAGGCCGCGCGTGAAGCTGCTGCCGCCCTTGCTCACCTGTTCGGTCAGCGTGCCGGTCAGGATGCCCAGCCAGTTGCGGTAGCCCAGCACCTTGTCGGCGGCGTCGACCGCGGCCACCGAGTCCTCGAGGTCGAGGATGGTGGACAGCGCGGCTTCCAGCACCACGTCGCTGACGCCGGCGCGGTCACCCTTGCCGATGGGCGTGGTGCGGTCGACAAGGATGTCGATGTGCAGGCCGTGGTGGCGCAGCAGCACCGAGGTCGGCGCGGCGGCGTCGCCCCGGAAGCCGGCCAGTTGCGACGGGTCGGCCAGGCCGACCACGCGGCCCGAGGCCAGCGTCACCAGCAGGTGCCCGCCGTCCACGCGGTAGGCCACGCTGTCGCGGTGGCTGCCTTCGCCCAGCGGCGCCGACTGGTCCAGGAAGCGCCGCGCGAAGTCGATCACGCGCGCACCGCGCACCGGGTTGTAGGCGCGGCCGCGCGCAGCGCCGTCGCCTTCGGGCACGGCGTCGGTGCCGTACAGCGCGTCGTACAGCGAGCCCCAGCGCGCGTTGGCGGCGTTGAGCGCGTAGCGCGCGTTCAGGATGGGCACCACCAGTTGCGGGCCGGCCTGCAGCGAGAGTTCGGCGTCCACGTGCGCCGTGGTGGCCTGCACCTGCGCCGGCTGCGGCTGCAGGTAGCCGATGCGCTCGAGGAAGACGCGGTAGGCCGCCATGTCGGTGATCGGTCCCGGGTGTGCCTGGTGCCAGGCGTCGATCTGGCTTTGCAGCCGGTCGCGCTCGGCCAGCAGCGCCGCGTTCTTGGGCGCCAGGTCGCGCACGATGGCGTCGAAGCCGGCCCAGAACTGCGCCGAAGCGATGCCGGTGCCGGGCAGCACTTCGTCGTCGATGAAGCGGTGCAGGATGTCGTCGACTTGCAGGCTGTGGATGGTGGTGCGCATGGCGTCTGGTCTTTCTAGGCGTCAGGGGGCGGGGGGGAAGTGGGCCAGCACCTCACGCAGGCTGCGCCCGCTGTGGGTGGGTTGGGTGTCGAGCTGTTCGGGTGGCGCGCCGGCGCGGTTGACCCACAGCGTGGTGTAGCCGAACCAGGTGGCGCCGATGGCGTCCCAGGCGTTGCTGCTGACGAACAGGATCTCGCGCGCCGGCAGGCCCAGGGCGGCGGTTCCCAGCGCGTAGGCGGCCGGGTCGGTCTTGTAGCGGCGCACCGGGTGCACGCTGAGCACGTGGTTCAGCAGTTCGGCAAAGCCGGCGCTGCGCACGGCCACGCCCAGCATCTCGGGGTCGCCGTTGCTCAGGATGCCGGTGGGCACACCGCGCCGGTGCAGCTCGGTCAGCACCTCGCGGTTCTCGGGGAAGGCGCTGAGGTGCCGGTACTGGTTCATCAGCCGCTCTTCGGCCGCGGCGTCCAGCGTCAGCTGCAGCTTCAGCGCGGCATAGCGCAGGCCGGCGCGCGTCAGCTCCCAGAACGGGCGGTAGCGCTCGCTGCCGCCTTCGCCGCTTGCGCCGGCGCGGCCGCTCATGCTCACCAGGCGGGTGTATTCGATCTGCTTGTCACGCCACAGCTGCGCCAGGCGCTCGCCCTGCCCGGGAAACAGCTGTTCGGCCAGCAAGGCCACGCTGTACACGTCGAACAGCGTGCCGTAGGCGTCGAACAGAACGGCCTTGAGTTTCATGCCCGGACTGTATTCGATACGTGGGTGGCCATTAAGTACTCAATGAGTGCTGTATTCATGCGCTGGATACGCATAATGCGCCTGAAATGGACAAGCTCAAGCAGATCGAGTCCTTCACCGCCGTGGCCACCAAGGGCAGCCTGACGACGGCCGCGCTGGCCGAGGGCGTGGCGCCCGCGGTGATCGGCCGGCGCATCGACGCGCTGGAAGAACGCCTGGGCGTGAAGCTGCTGCTGCGCACCACGCGGCGCATCACGCTCACGCACGAGGGCAGCGCCTTCCTCGAGGACTGCCAACGCCTGCTGGCCGACCTGGCCAATGCCGAGGCCAGCGTCAGCGCCGGCGGCGTCAAGGCCAGCGGCCATGTGCGGGTTACCGCGCCGGCCGGCTTCGGCCGCCGCCACGTGGCGCCGCTGGTGCCGGGCTTCGTTGCCCAGCATCCCGACGTGAGCGTGTCGCTGAACCTGAGCGACCGCGTCGTCGACATCGTGAACGAAGGCTTCGACTGCGCCGTGCGCGTGGGCGACCTGCCCGACAGCAGCCTGGTGAGCGTGCGCCTGGCCGACAACCGCCGGCTGTGCGTGGCCGCGCCCGCCTACCTGGCGCGCGCCGGCACGCCGGCCACACCGGCCGAGCTGACGCGCCACGCCTGCCTGACGCTCAGCTCCGACGTGAGCCAGTCACGCGGCTGGGCCTTCAGCGTGGACGGCGAGATCCAGCACCTGCGCCCGGGCGGCCCGCTGGACTGCAATGACGGCCAGGTGCTGCACGAGTGGTGCCTGCGTGGCCTGGGCATCGCCTGGCGCAGCACCTGGGAGGTGGAGCAGGACGTGGCCGCCGGCCGCCTGCAGGTGCTGCTGGCCGACTATGCCGCGCCCGCCAACGGCATCTACGCCGTATTTGCGCAGCGCAAGCACCTGCCGCTGCGCGTGCGCCTGTGGATCGACTTCATCAAGCACAGCTTCGGCGACCCGGGCTACTGGGCCGCCGCGGCCAGCTGAAACCGGGGCCGCGGCGGCCCGCCGCCCAGGCGTTCAGGCGCTGCGCACCTCGATGCGCCGCGGCCGCGCGTGGTCGGCTTTGGGCAGCGCGATGCGCAGCACGCCGTCGCGGTACTGCGCCTCGATGCGATCGGCCTTCACCGGCACCGGCAACTCGATGCTGCGGCGGAAGCTGCCGTAGGCGCACTGCTGCACGCGCCAGCGACCCTGAGGGGCGCAGCGCTCGATGCGCTTTTCGCCCTGCACCGACAGTGTCTGGCCCTCCAGGGTGAGCTGAAGGTCCTCGCGGCGCATGCCGGGGGCCTCGATGCGCACCACCAGCTGCTCGCCCTCGTCCAGCACGTCGGCGGCCAGGAAAGCCCAGCGACCGGGCCGTACCCAGGCGTCGTCGGCGTCAGTCGTCTGCGGCGCCGCGGCCTCGGGCCGGAAGCGCGTGAGGGCGTTGCTGGCGCGCGTGCTCAGTTCGCGCCAGCCCTCGGACAGCGACTCCCAGGCCTGACCCGCGCCCTGCTTCAACTGCTCTGCAAAGTTGGTCATGGTGTGATCTCCTGAAGTGCGCGCTGCTCCGGCTCCCGCATCAACCGACGTTGACGGTGATGCGCCGCGGCTGCGCGTGCGCCTGCTTGGGGATGCGCAGCGTGAGCACGCCGTCCTTGAGGCTGGCGTCGATGCGCGCGCTGTCGAGCTCGCGGCTGAGGGTGAAGCTGCGGCGGAAGCGCGGCACGCGCAGTTCGGCGTAGACCGCCTCCAGGTTCTCGGGGGTCTGCGGCTGCACGCTGCCTTCGATGGTCAGCGCGTCGCCCTCGACCTTGAGCTCCAGTCGGTCGCGCGGCACGCCGGGCAAGTCGGCCAGCAGGGTGATGCCCGACTCGTCTTCGTAGACGTCGCAGGCGGGCAGCACGGCCCGCGCGCTCTGGTCTTCAGTGGCGGCCGCGGGGGTCTTGGTGGTCAGGGTGTCGCTCATGATGGTTCTCTCCTGGGTGCGTCACTGAACGCGTCATTGCACGTTGATGCGCGTGGGTTGGGCCGATTCGCGGCGCGCGACGCTGACCTGCAGCACGCCGTCGCGGTAGCTGGCGTTGACATGTGCCGCGTCCACGTCGTCGGGCAGCGCGATGGCCCGGGCAAAGCTGCCGTTGGCGCGCTCGCGCGCATAGACGTTGACCTTGGCCTTGCCGGCCGGGATGGCGCTGGCGCGCTCACCGGCGATGCGCAGCACGCCGCGGTCGACCGTGACCTCGATGCGCGCCGGGTCCAGGCCGGGCGCGAAGGCGTAGACCTCGACGCTGTTGCGGGTGCGGCCGATGTTCACCGCCGGCAAGCTGCCCGGGGCGACCGAGCGGATGCTGCTGGGCAGACCCGAGGCGCCAAACAGGTCGTCGAGTTCATAGCGCAGGCGTTCGAAAGACCCGAACAGGCTGTTCGGGCGGTTCAGCAGGGATTCGTACATGCGGCACCTCCGTGGCAGTGGTTGCGGTCCGGTCGCGGCCTTGCGCCCGGCTCGCCGCAGTAGATAGGAGCCGTGCGGGCGCTTTCAAGAGGGCATGAAAAAGGGCGCCGAAGCGCCCTCTGGGGTGTGGCCTTGCGGCCGCGTGTCCTGGCTCAGCCCAGCCGCGTGAAATCGCGGCTGGGCCTTCGCGAGCCGTTCGCCTCCTTCCGGAGGCTCACGCGCACGCTCAGCCCTTGGCGTCGGCCATGCACTTCTTGATGTGGCTGGTCTTGGCGGCGCCGGCCAGCTTCTTGTCGGCGGCCGACTTCTCGCAGGCCGGGCTGACGGCTGCCTTGGGGGCGGCGCTGGCGTCCTTCTCGCACTTCTTGACGAAGCTGGTCTTGGCGGCGCCCGCCAGCTTCTTCTCGGCAGCTTGCGCGGCGCAGTCGGCAGCAAAGGCCGGGGCGGCGAACAGGCCGCAGACGACGATGGCCAGGGTGCTGATGGTCTTGTTCATGGGAGTCCTTGTGTGGGTTGTGAGCCTGCCGCGTCTTGATGACGCCCGGCAGACGCTCAACGCGCGGCGCGGTACTGGCGATGACCGGCGCCTGCGGCGCGGGCGCCCGATGACGTTACAGGATGCGCCGCGGATGGGCCAGCGCCTCGTGCGCCGCGTGCAGCCGACGCACCAGCACCTTGATGAAGGCCTTGTCGAACAGGTGCCGCGTGGACAGCGACAGCCGCTCCATCGTCTCGGGCGTCAGCGACACCGTGGTCGCCGCCTGCGACACCAGCACGTCGGCGGTGTGCACGCGCAGCTCGGGGTTGGGCGCCAGGTAAGCCATCTCGCCCACCGAGCTGCCCGCGCCCAGTGACGCCACCTGCTTGCCGTCGCGGTAGACCTCGAGCTTGCCCTGGGTGACGATGTGGAAGCTGTTGCCTTCATCGCCCTTGCGGAAGATGGACTGGCCGTAGGTGTGGCGCCGCCAGGTGGCTCGGCGCACCACCTCCCAAAGTTCGATGTCACCGAAGCCGACAAAAAATTCCTGCGAGCGCAGCAGCGTGAAGCGCTCGGAGTCCAGCACCTCCTGCACCGTGCCGGCCGGCGCCTCGTGCGCCCCGCCCAGCGACGCCAGCACCTGCGCGAACTCGTCCCACTGCGCCGGGCGCAGCTCGCGTTCCTTGGCCAGGCTGCGCGCGATCAGGTCTTGCAGCGCCGGGGGCACGCCCTCGCGCAGCGCCGCCAGCGGCGGCGGGCTGGCGTGGTAGATCTGGTGCATGATGGCCTGTTGCTGCACCGCGTCAAAGGGCGGGCGGCCGGCGATCAGGTGGTACAGCACGGCCGCCATCGAATAGATGTCGGCGCGACAGTCCAGCGTGTCGCCGTCCAGCTGCTCGGGCGACATGTAGGCCAGCGAGCCCACACGGAAGATCTGCGTGTGGTCGGCGCCGCGGTTGAAGACGCTGCCGAAGTCGGTGAGCTTGACGTCGGTGATCTGCTCGCCGTGCACCTTGACCAGCAGGTTGGCCGGCTTCACGTCGCGGTGGATCAGACCCTGGCGGTAGCAGTAGCCCAGCGCGTTGGCGCACTTGAAGCCGATCTCGATGATCTGCGGCAGCGCCAGCAGGCTGTTGGCGCGGCAGTAGCGGCGCAGCGTCACGCCGTCGACGTACTCCATCACCAGGTAGGGCGCCTCGGGGTCGTCCACGGCGTCGAGGATCTGCACCACGTTCGGGTGGCGCAACTGGCCCACCAGCGCGGCCTCGGCGTCGAAGAAGCGCCGTTGCAGCGCCGCCTCGCGCGAGTCGGGCACCACGGCGGCGCGCACGCGCTTGATGGCCACGTCGCAGTTGCGAAAGGGGTCGTGGGCCAGGAAGACCTCGCTCGTGGCGCCTTCGCCGAGCTTGGTGCGCACGCGGTACTTGCCGATCTGCTTCGGCACGTCGGGGCCGCGTTCGGGCGTTTCCGAGACGATCAGGGTGGGTTGGCTCATGGCGCGGTGGCGGGCAGGGCACCCGTGCGGCGCATCGTAGCGTGCCGGGGTGCAAAAGTAGAATCCGCCGATGATCCAAGCCAAGCAAGCCTTGCGCGACGCGCTGCGCCAGGCCGTGGCCGGGCTGGCGCAAGCCGCCGGTGCCACGGCGCCCGAAGCCGACTTCGAGTCGCCCAAGCAGGCCGCCCACGGCGATCTGGCCATCACCGCGGCCATGTCGCTGGCGCGCGCGCTCAAGAAGAACCCGCGCGACGTGGCCGCGGCGTTGGTGCAGGCGCTGCAGCAGCAGCCGGCGTTCCAGCGCTGGGTGCAGGCGTTGGAGGTTGCCGGCCCCGGCTTCATCAACCTGCGCCTGGCCGCCGCCGCCAAGCAGGCCGTGGTGGCCGAGGTGCTGGCTGCGGGCGATGCCTTCGGCCGCCAGCCGGCGCACGGCCGCCGCGTCATGGTCGAGTTCGTCTCGGCCAACCCCACCGGCCCGCTGCACGTGGGCCACGGCCGCCAGGGCGCCCTGGGCGATTCGATCTGCAACCTGTACGACAGCCAGGGCTGGCAGGTCACGCGCGAGTTCTATTACAACGACGCCGGTGTGCAGATCGGCACGCTGGCCACGTCCACGCAGTGCCGCCTGAAGGGCCTGAAGCCGGGCGACGCCGCCTGGCCCGAGCAGGCCTACAACGGCGACTACATCGCCGACATCGCCGCGGCATTTGCCGCCGGCCAGACGGTGCACGCCGACGACCGCGCCTTCACCGCCTCGGGCGACGTGCAAGACCTGGACGACATCCGCCAGTTCGCCGTGGCCTACCTGCGGCACGAGCAGGACCTGGACCTGCGCGCCTTCGGCGTGCGCTTCGACAACTACTTCCTCGAGTCCAGCCTGTACACCGACGGCCGCGTCGACGACACCGTGCGCCGCCTGGTGGCCTCGGGCAAGACCTTCGAGGACGGCGGTGCGCTGTGGCTGCGCAGCACCGACTACGGCGACGACAAGGACCGCGTGATGCGCAAGTCGGATGGCACGTACACCTACTTCCTGCCCGACGTGGCCTACCACGTCAACAAGTGGGAGCGCGGCTTTGCCAAGGTGGTCAACGTGCAGGGCAGCGACCACCACGGCACCATCGCGCGCGTGCGCGCCGGGCTGCAGGCGGCCGGCGTCGGCATCCCCGCCGGCTGGCCCGACTACGTGCTGCACAAGATGGTCACGGTGATGAAGGGCGGGCAGGAGGTCAAGATCTCCAAGCGCGCCGGCAGCTACGTGACGCTGCGCGACCTCATCGACTGGACCAGCCGCGACGCGGTGCGCTTCTTCCTGATCAGCCGCAAGGCCGACACCGAGTTCGTGTTCGACGTCGACCTGGCGCTCAAGGCCAACGACGAGAACCCGGTGTTCTACGTGCAGTACGCGCACGCGCGCATCTGCTCGGTGCTGGCGCAATATGGCGGCGAGCGTGACTTCGCCCATGCCGACTTGGCACTGCTGGCCGCACCCGCTGAAGCCGCACTGATGCTCAAGCTGGCCGAATACCCCGAGATGCTGACCCGCGCCGCGGCCGACCTGGCGCCGCACGACGTGGCCTTCTACCTGCGCGAGCTGGCCGCGGCCTTCCACACTTATTACGCGGCCGAGCGCTTCCTGGTCGACGACCCGGCGCTGGCGCGCGCGCGCATGGCGCTGCTGGCGGCCACAGCGCAGGTGTTGCGCAACGCGCTGGCGCTGCTGGGCGTGTCGGCGCCGCAGCAGATGCTGCGCGAAGCCCCGACGGCCGAGGTGGCAGCATGAAGGCGCTGCGCCAACGCGGCGGCTTCGTCATCGGCCTGGTGGTGGGCTTGCTGATCGGGCTGGCGCTGGCGCTGGCCGTGGCGTTGTACATCACCAAGGCGCCCATCCCCTTCGTCAACAAGGTGCCGCAGCGCACGGCCGAGCAAGACACCGCCGAGGCCCAGCGCAACCGCAACTGGGACCCCAACGCGCCGCTGGCGGGCAAGGCGCCGCTGCGGCCGGCACCCGCGGCCTCGGCGGCCACGCCAGAGGCTGCGCCACCGGCGTCGGCCGAACCGGCCAAGAGCGGCGCCGAGCGCCCGGCCACGTCGACGCGCGACCCGGCCGCCATCCTGGCCGGGGTGCCGACGGCGGCCAAGGCCAGCGCGCCGGCAGCGGCCCAGGCCTTCGACTTCTACGTGCAGGCCGGCGCCTTCACGCGCGGCGAAGACGCCGAGCAGCAGCGCGCCCGGCTGGCGCTGCTGGGCCAGATCGCGGCGGTGTCCGAGCGCGAACAGGCCGGCCGCATCGTCTACCGCGTGCGCATCGGCCCCTTCGACGCGCGCGAGCAGGCCGACGACCTGCAGGGCAAGCTGCGCGAGCAGTCGGTCGAGTCTCAGATCGTGCGGGTCGAGCGGCGCTGAGCGCCACCGGAACTCGCGCGCGGTGGCGCGACTCCACCCCTGTCATCCACGGATTTCCGCGAAAGGTCCTACATGCAACGGCGCGATTTCTCCAAGCAACTGGCCGGTGCCGGCCTCGGTCTGGCCCTGACCGGCGTGGCACGGGCGCAGGCTGGCGCGCCGGTGGAGGGCGAGCACTACGTGCGCTTGTCGACGCCGGCGCCGGTCACGCTGACCTCGCCCGACAAGAAGGTCGAGGTGGTCGAGTTCTTCTGGTACGGCTGCCCGCACTGCTTTGCCTTCGAGCCGCTGCTCGAGACCTGGTCGCACAAGCTGCCCGCCGACGTCTCCTTCCGGCGCGTGCCGGTGGGTTTTGCGCTGCCGCACCAGACGCACCAGCGGCTTTACTACGCCCTGGAGGAGCTGGGTCTTCTGGCCACTCACCACCGGCGCGTGTTCAACGCCATCCATCAGCAGAACGTGCGCCTGAACACCGACGCCGAGATCGCCACTTTCATGGGTGCCAACGGTGTGGACAGCGCCAAGTTCAGCGCGGCCTTCAAGTCCTTCGGCGTCAGCACCAAGGCCACGCGCGCTCGGGCGCTGGCCGATGCCTACAAGATCGATGGGGTGCCGGCCCTGGGGATACACGGCCGGTTCTACACTTCGGCCTCGCTGTCGGGCAGCCACGAGAAGACCGTGGCGGTGGCGGATTTCCTGATCCAGCGCGCACGCCTCAAGCGCTGACGCGCACGCCGGCCCATTTGGGCCTAATGTCACGCCGTCGAGTGCGGCGGGCGCGGAAGTTGCGGCTATACTGCCATGCAATTTCCGTGCCGAAGTGATCCCCGCCCCCGCCCCCACCATCCCCCTGCTGCCCCTGGCGCTGCTCGCCGCCGCGTTGCTGGCCCCCGTGCCCGCCCGGGCCGAGAAGGCCGACCGCAGCAAGCCCATGGTGGTCGAGGCTGACCGCTCCGGCAGCGTGGACCTGCAGCGCGCGGTGGTGGTGTATTCCGGCAACGTGGTCATCACCCAGGGCACGCTGCTGCTGCGCGCCGAGCACATCGAACTGCGCGAGACCCCCGAGGGCTACCGCGCCGCCACCGCCACCGGCGTGCCCGGCAGGCCGGCGCTGTGGCGCCAGCGCCGCGACGGCGTGGACGAGACGGTGGAAGGCTCGGCCGACCGCATCGAGCTCGACGGCCAGGCCGACACGCTGCGCTTCACCGGCAACAGCGCCGTGCGCCGCCTGCGCGGCAGCGTGGTGGCCGACGAGATCAGCGGCGGCACCATCGTCTGGGACAACACCTCCGAGGTCTTCCGCGTCGAGGGCGGCACGGTCACGCCGGTCAACCCCACCGGCCGTGTGCGCGCCATCCTCAGCCCGCGTGCCGCGGCCTCGGCGCCGCCCGGGGCGCCGGCCGAGCTGCAACCCAGCCGCAACCTCGGGGGCCGCCCGTGACGGTTGCCGCCAGCGGCCTGTCTGCCAGCGGCCTGCGCAAGAGCTACGGCCCGCGCACCGTGGTCAAGGACGTGCACCTGGCGGTGGGCGCGGGCGAAGTCGTGGGCCTGCTCGGCCCCAACGGCGCCGGCAAGACCACCACCTTCTACATGGTGGTGGGCCTGGTGCGCGCCGACGACGGCCAGATCGACATCGACGGCCGGCCGATCCAGGGCCTGCCCATCCACCGGCGCTCGCGCCTGGGGCTGTCCTACCTGCCGCAGGAGGCCTCCATCTTTCGCAAGCTCACGGTGGAAGAGAACATCCGCGCCGTGCTCGAGCTGCAACTGGGCGCCGACGGCCGGCCGCTGCCGGCGGCACGCATCGAAGAGCTGCTGAACGGCCTGCTGGCCGACCTGTCGATCGAAAAGCTGCGCGATTCGCCGGCCCCGGCGCTGTCGGGCGGTGAGCGGCGGCGCGTGGAAATCGCGCGCGCGCTGGCCACGCAGCCGCGCTTCATCCTGCTGGACGAGCCCTTTGCCGGCGTCGACCCGATCGCCGTGATCGAGATCCAGCGCATCATCGGTTTCCTGCGTTCGCGCGGCATCGGCGTGCTCATCACCGACCACAACGTGCGCGAGACGCTGGGCATCTGCGACCGCGCCTACATCATCAGCGAAGGCAGCGTGCTGGCCGAAGGCACGCCGCAGGAAATCGTCGACAACGCTGAGGTGCGCAAGGTGTACCTGGGCGAGCATTTCCGCATGTGACCCCATGTCGATGAAGCCCTCGCTCCAAGTACGCGTCTCGCAGCATCTGGCGTTGACGCCTCAACTGCAGCAATCGATCCGCCTGCTGCAGCTGTCCACGCTCGAACTGCACCAGGAAGTGGGGCAGATGCTCGAGCAGAACCCCTTCCTCGAGATGGAAGAGGACGCGCCGGCCAGCCCCTTCGAGACACCGGTGGAGCGCCAGGTGGCCGACCGCGTGGCCGACCGCGCCGCCGACGCGCCCGACGCCGCCGATGCCGGCGAAGCGACCCCCGAGATCCGCGCCGAGGAGTTCGGCACCACGGCGCGCGAAGACTGGGAAAACGGCACCGAGGGCGACGACTTCGACGGCATCCGCGAGACCCCCGGCAACGCCGGCTCGTCCAACGACAGTGACGACGGCGAGGCCCAGGAACGCGGCGGCGCCGCCGGCTCGCTGCAGGACCACCTGCGCGAGCAGATGGTGGGCATGCGGCTGAGCGAGGAAGACCACGCCGTGCTCGAGGTGCTGATCGAGTCGCTGGACGGCGACGGCTACCTGGCCGACACGCTGGAAGACATCGCCGAGCGCCTGGCCGAGATGACCGGCATGCTCGACGAAGATGGCCGCGCCGAGATCGCCCAGCGCCTGCAGTGCGCGCTGCGCTGGCTGCACAGCATGGACCCGCTGGGCGTGGGCGCGCGGACTCTGGGCGAATGCATCGCGCTGCAGCTGCTGGCCACGCCACGCTGCCCGGCGCGGCAGCTGGCGGTGCGCATCGCCGAGCAATACCTGGAGCTGCTGGCCAAGCGCGACATGCGCCGCCTGACCGCGCTGACCGGTGCCGACGAAGACCAGGTGCGCGAGGCGCAGACGCTGATCGTGGCCTGCGAGCCCAAGCCGGGCCGGCCCTTCGCCGCGGCCGAGGGCCACATCGTGGTGCCCGACGTCATCGTGCGCAAGACTGGCCGCGGCCTGTCGGTGACGCTCAACCCCGACGTCATGCCCAAGCTGCGCATCAACGACCTCTACGCCCAGGCCGCGCGCGGCCAGCGCGGCAGCGCCTCGGCGCCGGGGCTGAGCTCGCGCCTGCAGGAGGCGCGCTGGTTCGTCAAGAACATCCAGCAGCGCTTCGACACCATCCTGCGCGTGAGCAAGGCCATCGTCGAGCGCCAGAAGGCCTTCTTCACGCACGGCGCCATCGCCATGAAGCCGCTGGTGCTGCGCGAGATCGCCGACGAGCTGGGCCTGCACGAAAGCACCATCTCGCGCGTGACCACGGCCAAGTACATGGCCACGCAGCTGGGCACCTTCGAGCTGAAGTACTTCTTCGGCAGCTCGCTCAACACCGACGCCGGCGGCAACGCCTCCAGCACCGCGGTGCGCGCGCTGATCCGCCAGTTCGTCACCGCCGAGGACGCGCTGCAGCCGCTGTCGGACAACCAGATCAGCGAGATGCTCGAGGAGCAGGGCATCCAGGTGGCGCGCCGCACCGTGGCCAAGTACCGCGAGGCGCTGAAGATCGCCCCCGCCAGCCTGCGCAAGGCCATCTGATGGTGGCGCTGTTCCTGCCCTGCGCCGGCGGCGTCGAGGCCTTGCTGGCCGACGAGGTTCAGCGTATCACCGGCATGACACAGGAGTCCGGCCGCTCACGCGACCGGGTTGCCGAAACCACGCGCGGCGGCGTCTGGGTCGATGGCGACGAGCGCACGGCCATGGCGCTGAACTTGGAGAGCCGCCTGGCCACGCGCGTGCTGTGGCCGCTGGCCGACGCCGAGTACCGCCACGAGGACGACCTGTACTCGATGGCGCGCGACCTGCCCTGGCAGCAGTGGATCACGCCCGAGCAGACGCTGCGCGTGGACGTGGCGGCGATGCGCT
This sequence comes from Rubrivivax sp., assembly GCA_022842305.1. GTDB lineage: Bacteria > Pseudomonadota > Gammaproteobacteria > Burkholderiales > Burkholderiaceae_C > Rubrivivax. Next base: position 36,098 of record JALHPY010000008.1, on the reverse strand, counting down.
CCCCGCTGAAGAGCCTGAACTTCGCCGCGCTGCGCATCAAGGACGCGGTCTGCGACAGCCTGCGCGAAAGCGCCGGCGCCCGCCCCAGCGTCGACACCCGCAACCCCGACCTGCCGCTGGCGCTGTTCGTCGGCCCCGAGCACGCCACGCTGTACGTGGACACCTCGGGCGACGCGCTGTTCAAGCGCGGCTGGCGTGAAGACACCGGCGAGGCGCCGCTCAAGGAAACCCTGGCCGCCGCCATGCTGGCCGCCGCCGGCTGGCAGGGCCGCGCCGAGGACGGCCCGCTGCTCGACCCCTGCTGCGGCGCCGGCACCATCGCCATCGAGGCGGCGCAGATGGCCTGCGGCATCGCCCCGGGCGCGCTGCGTGGCTTCGCCTTCGAGCGCATGCTGCCCTTCAGGCCACACGCCGCCGCCTGGCGCGAACTGAAGCGCGCCGCGCAGGCGCGCGTGCACGCGCCGGCCGTGCCGGTGTTTGCCGGTGACGTGAGCTTTCGCATGACCGACTTCGCCACGCGCAACGCGCAGCGCGCGGGCGTGCAGCAGGCCATCGAGTTCAAGACCGCCGACGCGCTGCAGCGCCCGCCGCCGGCCGCGCGCGGCACCTTGATGATGAACCCGCCCTATGGCGAGCGCATCGCGCCCAAGGGCAGCGGGTCGGACACAGCGCGCCAAGGCTTCGAGGGCGGCGGCAGTTCTGCCGAGTTCTTCGGTGCGCTGGCCACGCAGTGGAAGCGCCAGTACCCCGGCTGGACCGCCTGGCTGCTGAGCCCCGACATGAAACTGCCCACGCTGATGCGCCTGAAGGAAAGCCGGCGCGTGCCGCTGTGGAACGGCCCCATCGAATGCCGCATGTTCCGCTTCGACCTGGTGGCCGGCTCCAACAAACCGGCCGCGGCAGCGCCTAGCGGAACAGCGTGAGCGCCGCCACCCGGCGGTCGATCTCGCTCATCATGGCCGCGTAGCCCGGGTGGTCGACGCCGCCGAAGCGGCGCCGGAATTCGGCTTCGGGCAATTGATCGGGCAGGTCGGCCGCGGCGGGGATGAAGTCGCCTTCGGAGGTGCTGGCCGCCAGGCGCGCCTGCAGGCCGTGCGGGTCTTGCACCGCCAGCTCGCCGAAGCGCGTGCCGGCGCGGTCGGCGGCCAGGTCGCTGAAGCTGAAGCCGCTGCCCTGGCGCGCGTCGCTCACCTCCTTGTACAGGCCGACCACGCGCGAGAGCTGGCCGCCGGCTTCGGCTGCCAGCGCGGCCGACACCAGAAAGTGCTGCGGCACGTCCTCGCGCCCGCCGGCCAGCACGCGCTTGGGCAGCGGCCGCGGCCAGCGCTGCGCCGCCGGCAGCACCCGGTCCAGCCCGCGGCCGTTGACGAACAGCGCCAGCGCAAACAGCACGGCGCGGTTTTCGGCCGCCGCGTCGCCACCCTGGGCACTGCGCGTGCGCGCCAGCTCGAACATCGGCAGCAGCAGTTGCGGCAGCTGCAGCTCCCAGCCGGCGTGCACCTGCGTGGTCAGCCGGTGCAGGTGTTCGGCGTAGGCGCGCAGGCGCTGCAGTTCGGCCGGGGCGATGAGGCCGGCCACCATGCGCTGGGCGCTGCCCGGCTGCCAGCGGTAGGTGAGGTGCAGCTGCTGCGGCAGGAAGTGCACGGCCTGCAACACCTCGGCGGCCAGCGCCAGCTCGGCCTGCAGCCCGGCGCGCCGCGCGGCCCAGGGCGTGGCCAGGCGCGCCAGCCAGGCGGGCAGTGGCAGCCGGCCGACGCGCAGGCGGCTGAGCTCGGGCAGGGCGGCGGTCTCGGCGAACTCGAGCTCGACATTCAGCCAGCGGCCGAAGGGGTTGGGTGGCGCCGCCAGCGACAGCTGCAGCAGCGCGCCGCCGCGCACCAGCCGCACGCGGCTGTCGGCGCCCAGCCAGCGGCGTGTGCCGTGGCCGGCCAGCACCTGCAGGTCGCGCTCGCTCAACCAGGCCGCGCCCAGGTGGCCGGGCGGGCGGCGGCGCGGGTCATGGTGGCGCAGCAGCGCCATGGCGCGCGCGACGTCGTCCACACGGGTCTCGACAGGGGCAGGCACGGTCGGCTGATCCTGCAGGGCCGCGGCCAGTGCCAGCAGCACGGCGAGGATCGGGGCCAGACCGGCGCCCAGGATGACACGCCACGCAGGTTTCACCGGTGCAGTGTGCCATCGCGGCGCCCGCCTCGTGCGGCGCGGGGGCGCAGGCATAATCCCGCATCGCTTATCGGAGACGCGATTGGACCCGAGTCAGCCTCGGTGACCGTCTCTTCCGGGCCCTGGCGGCGCCGGCCCCGGTCAGCCGGGTTGAGACGGAAGCCGCCGCCCCCCGCCTGCCGCCCGCTGCCCCCGTGGCGCCCGGGCCGCGCTCCGGAGAGACCCCATGCTCAACGTCTTCACGCTGGCCAACGGCCGGCTGATCCAGCAAGAGATCGACAGCCCTCAGGCCCTGGCCACGCTGCAGCCGGTGTGGGTGGACCTGGAAGACCCGACGCCCGAAGAAAAGGGCTGGATCCGCGGCCGCTTCGAGCTGGAGATCCCGGTCGACGCGGTCGACGACGACCTCGAGGAATCGGCGCGGTTCTATGAAGAGGACAGCGGCGAGTTGCACATCCGCTCGGACTTCCTGATCGATGCCGAGGACTCCAGCAAGGGCCCCGACGCCCGGCCGGCGCGCAACGTGCGCGTGGCCTTCATCCTGTTCCGCAACGTGCTGTTCTCGATCCACGCCGAAGACCTGCCGGTGTTCCGACTGCTGCGCCTGCGCGCGCGCCGCATTCCGGCGCTGATCGAGGACGCCAAGGACGTGCTGCTCAAGCTCTTCGACGCCGACGCCGAGTACTCGGCCGACGCGCTGGAGGGCATCTACGACAACCTCGAACGCGTCAGCGCCCAGGTGCTCAAGCAGGACGTGGACGACCGCGCCGCCGGCCAGGCGCTGACCGCCATCGCGCGCGAGGAAGACCTGAACGGCCGCATCCGCCGCAACGTCATGGACACGCGCCGCGCGCTCAGCTTCATGATGCGCAGCCGCATGCTCAACGCCGAGCAGTTCGAGGAGGCGCGGCAGATCCTGCGCGACATCGATTCGCTGGACTCGCACACCGCCTTCCTGTTCGACAAGATCAACTTCCTGATGGACGCCACGGTCGGCTTCGTCAACATCAACCAGAACAAGATCATCAAGATCTTCTCGGTGGCCAGCGTCGGCCTGCTGCCGCCGACGCTGATCGCCAGCATCTACGGCATGAACTTCCGCTTCCTGCCCGAGCTGGAATGGCGCTGGGGCTACCCGTTCGCGCTGGCGCTGATGCTGGCCTCGGTGGCCGCGCCCTTCATCTATTTCAGGCGCAAGGGCTGGCTGCGCTAGCGCCGCGCCGTGGCCGCCGCGCGAACGTCGATTTCTGCCCAGAACTCGTCAGCCTCGATGATGGCCGGGGGGCTATCGTCGGGTACGCTCGAACCGTGTTGCGGCGCTGTGGTCGCGGCCGATGAGCGGCCTGTCGGGGATCTCATGAACAAGCAGTCTCAGCCTTTCGGTCGCCTGTGCGCACGCGGCCTGCTGGCCGCAGCCGCGCTGCTGGCCGCGCAGGGTGCGCTGGCGCAGTTCAGCATGGTGCCGGCACCCTTGTGCGCCACGCCCAAGGTGTCGGCGGCCGAGAACGAGAAGGTCTTCCGCGCCGACGCGGCGCGCCACCTGTACTCGTGCTACCCGATGCGGGTGTACCGCGGCAAGCTGCCGCCCATGCTCTACGGCGTGATGATCGTCGACACCGAACTCGACCCCGCGGGCAACGTGCTGGGCGTCACCGTGGTGCGCAAGCCCGCCGCCGACGAGGTCGGGCCCTGGGTGCAGGCGCTGATCAAGCGCGCATCGCCCTACCCGGCGCCGAGCAAGATCAACGGCACCAGCGTCACCTTTACCGAGATCTTCATGGTCGACAAATCGGGGCTGTTCCAGACCGATTCGCTGACCGAAGGCCAACGTTAGGCGGCCGCCCGCCGCCGCAGCCAGCGCATCAGCGCGCCCAGCACGGGCAGCTTCTCGTACAGCTCCTCGGCCGCGTCCCAGTAGTCGCGGTGCTGGGCCACGCGGCCGTCGGCGGCCAGCAGCAGGTGGGTGGCGCCGTGGATGGTCTGCAGACCCGGACCCAGGCGCGGCGCGCGGAAGTGGAAATCCCAGCTCAGGAAGGCCTGCTCGCCCTGCACCAGGATGTCGTGCACCACGAAGCGCGGCTCGCCCAGCGTGGCGAACATGTGCTCGAAGATGGCGCGGATCGCCGCCTGGCCCTGCACCTCGTTGAACGGGTCCTTGAAACGCGCGTCGGCACTGTAGACCTGGGGCAGGCGTGCCAGGTCGGCCGGCTTGAGCTGCTCGAAGAAGTCGACCACCCGCGCCACGCGGGCGTCGGGGTGGCGCGGTCCGGCTGCGCTCACAGCCCGGTCACCCGCCGCACGGTGCGGAAGTACAGCGCGTCGCCCAGCAGCCCCAACGCCTTGACCCACAGCGTGAAGCGCTTGGGAAAGTGCATCTGGAAACGGCCGCGTTCCCAGCCGGACATCATGTGCGCCGCGGCCTCGTCGGCGCTGATCAGCGCGGGCATGCGGTAGGCGTTCTGCTCGGTCAGCGGCGTGGCCACGTAGCCCGGGCAGACCACCGACACGCCGATGCCGGTGTCGGTGAGATCGAAGTACAGCGATTCGGCCAGGTTGATCAGCGCCGCCTTGGTCGGCCCGTAGGCCAAGGCCGTGGGCAGGCCGCGGAAGCCGGTGACGCTGCTCACCAGGCTGACATGGCCGCTCTTCTGGCGCAGCAGCACCGGCAGCAGCGCGTCCAGCAGGAACAGCGCGCCGACGTAGTTGACCTGCTCGTGGCGCAGCGCGTCGTCCAGGTCGAAGGCGGTGGCGCGCATGGGCTTGTAGTAGCCGGCGCAGTACACGGCCAGGTCGATGCCGCCCCAGGCCTGCACGATCTGCCCGGCGGCGTCGCGCATGGCTTCGCGGTCGGTGGCGTCCAGCGGCAGCGCCAGGCTGCCGGGGTGTTCGCGCGCAAAGGCCTGCAGTGTGACCGCGCTGCGCGCCGACACCGCCACGCGCGCGCCGGCGCGGCGCAGGCGCTCGGCGGTGGCGCGGCCGATGCCGGTGGAGGCGCCGACCAGCCAGACGCGCTGGCCCTGCCAGCGGGTGATGGGGGGGTTCAGGGGCATCGCCGGCTCAGCGCTTGGTGAAGGACAGGGTGACTTCGCCCAGGGTCACGCCGAACTTGCTCATGCGCGCCTTGTTGAGCATCACGTGCTCGTCCACCAGGTACATCCAGTCGTCGAACTGCACCTCCCAGACCTTGCCGTCCACCGGCAGCGCCAGGGTGTAGCGCCAGTTCAGCGCATTGCCCGCGGCATGACCCTGGGCCACGCCCACCACGTCGTCGGCGCGGCCGCTCCAGCGGCCGCCGCCCTCGTCGGTGAGGCGCCAGACGCGGCGCTCGGTCTTGCCGTCGCTGTAGGTGAAGCGTTCGTCCAGAGTGCCCTGCGCGCCCTGCCAGGTGCCAGTCATCTGCACCGTGAAGCGGCGCACCACCTTGCCCGAGCGGTCGGTGAAGATCCCGTGCGCCACCAGTTCGCCGTCGAAATAGCGGCGCAGGTCGAGCTGGGGCTTTTCGGCGGCGTAGTCGGCCGGGGTGGGTGTGGCGCAGCCGGCCAGCGTGAGGGTCAGGGCTGCGGCAAGCAGTGCGATACGTCGTTTCATGGGGATGTTTCCTCGGGCAGCCAAAGCGTCCACAACAAGGCCGCCGCACCCAGCTTGAGCAGGCAGGGCAGCAGGCAATAGGCCAGGGTCAGGGCGTGCAGCGCGTCGGCGTCGCGGCTGCCCGGCGCGTAGCCGAACAGGCCCAGCAGCGGCAGCGCGATGCCGGCGGCCAGCGCCAGGTTGAGCTTGGTGGCGAAGTTCCACCAGCCGAAATAGGCGCCCTCCAGGCGCTGGCCGTGGCCCGCGCGCTGGATCACGCCGGCCAGCAGCGCGCCCGGCAGCGTGAGGTCGGCGCCCAGCGCCACGCCGCTGGCCAGGCACACCAGGGTGAAGGCGGCGACGTCGCCCGCGCCCAGCGTGGCCGCCCAGGCAAAGGTGACGATGGCCAGCAGCATGCCCGCCAGCCAGGTGCGCGCCAGGCCCAGCCGCGCCACCAGACGCAGCCACAGCGGCAGCGACAGCGCACCGGCCGCAAAGTAGCTGGCCAGGAACAGCGGCTCCCAGGTCGGGGCCTGCAGCCGGTCGCGGATGAAGAACAGCACCAGCGTCGCCGGCACGGCGCTGGCCACGCCGTTGACCAGATAGACGGCCAGCAGGCGGCGGAAGGCGCGCGTGGCCAGCGGCGCCACCATCGGCGGGGCGGCGGCGCCCGCACTGCTTGCACCACCTGCACCTCCACCCAGCAGCGGCCGCGGCGCGCGCCACAGCAGCAGCAACCCGGCCACCAGCGCCAGCGCAAACACGCCGGTTGCCGCCGAGAGCCCGGCCAGCGCCGGCAGCACGCTGGCCACCAGCACGCCGGCCAGCGCCAGACCTTCGCGCCAGGACACGATGCGCGCGCGCTGCGCCTCGTCGCCGCCCAGGCGCGCGCCCCAGGCCTGGTGCAGCACCGACAGCAGGCTGTAGCTCAGGTAGGTCAAGGCCAGCAGCGCGGCGCACCAGACCAGCAGCGCGTTGTCGCCCTGCACCGCCGGGAAGAACAGGCCGCGAAAGCCCAGCGCCAGCAGCACCGCTGCCGCGGCCGCGGCCGCCATCACCGCCGCGGGCGAGCGCCCCAGCAGCACGTCCACGCCGCGGCCGATCCAGGGGTCGGCAAAGGCGTCCAGCAGTCGCGCACCCAGCAGCAGCGCGCCCAGCGTGGCCAGCGGGATGCCGAATTCGCTGGCGTAGTGGTTGGGCAGGATCACGTACAGCGGCAGTGCCACGAAGGCCAGGGGCAGGCCCAGCGCGCCGTAGGCCAGGCCCGGGCGCCAGCCACCGCGCCAGCCGGGGGCGGTCATCGTGCGCCGCCCAGCAGGGCCAGGCGCAGCGCCGGCTCGGAACTTTGTGGCGCCAGCCAGATGCCGAAGAACAGGCGCGCGAAATCCGGCTCGGCAATCTCGCAGCGCGCCGCGCCGTTGAAGAAGAAGCGCGCGCCTCGCCCGGGTAGCAGCAGCCCGGTCAGACGGTCGCCGGCCTGCACGTCGGGAAAGCAGCTGCTCATGGCCGCCAGCCAGCGCGTGGCGTCGGCCGGGTCGATCTCGCCCTGGCGCTGCATTTCCTTGAGCGAGCGCTCGGCGATCAGCGTGCCCTTCAGGCTGCGCGCGTAGTCCAGCTCCAGCGCCAGTGGCGCGGCGGCCCAGTCAGGGCCCACCGCCGCGGCGGCCGTCCACAACCGCGCGTCGTAGACGTGCAGGCCGAAGAAGCGCAGCCGGCCGCTGCCTTGCAGCCGCGCGCCGGGCATGGGCTCGGCCAGTTCGGCCGGCTGCGCGCGCACGCCACCGGCCGCGGCGCCCACGGCGGCTATCAGCAACAGGCGGCGGGCAGCGTCCATCAGGCTGGCCGGCGCAGGGTGAACTGCACGACATCGGTGCTGCCGCTGGCGAAGGCGGCCTCGCAGTAGGCCAGGTAGAACTCCCAGATGCGCATGAAGCGGGTGTCGAAGCCCAGCTGCCGCACCTGCGCGTCGTGCGCCAGGAAGCGCAGGCGCCAGCGTCGCAGCGTCTCGGCGTAGTCGGCGCCGAAGGGCAGTTCGTTCACCAGTTCCAGCCCGGCCAGGGCCACCTGCTCGCGGAAGGCGGCGCGGCTGGGCAGTAGACCGCCGGGGAAGATGTACTGCTGGATGAAGTCGGTGCTGCGCGCGTAGCTTTCGAAGTGCTCGTCGCGCATGGTGATGCTCTGGATGCAGGCGCGGCCGCCGGGCTTGAGCTGGCGCCGGAGCGTGGCGAAGAAGCCGCCCCAGTACTCGCGGCCTACGGCCTCGAACATCTCGATGGAGGCGATGGCATCAAAGGGACCGTCGGCGATGTCGCGGTAGTCCTGCAGGCGCAGGTCGGCCTGCGCCGCCAGCCCGACGCGCTGCAGGCGCTGCTGCGCGTAGGCCAGTTGCTCCGACGACAGCGTCACGCCCGTCACCTGCGCGCCGAACTCGGCCGCCGCAGTTTCTGCCAGCGCGCCCCAGCCGCAGCCGATCTCCAGCAGGCGTTGGCCCGGCTGCACGGCGCATTCGCGCAGCGCGCGCCGCACCTTGGCCGCCTGCGCCTGCGGCGTGGGCTGGTCCAGGTCGCCGTCGAACAGCGCGCTGGAGTAGTTCATGCTCTCGTCCAGCCACTGCCGGTAGAAGGCGTTGCCGATGTCGTAATGGGCGTGGATGTTCTTGGCCGAGCCGCGGCGCGAGTTGCGGTTGAGCAGGTGCTTGATCCGGTAGCCCAGCCGGCCCCACCAGGTGCCGTCGAACATGTCTTCCACCGCGTCGCGGTTGGCGATGAACAGGCGCAGCAGCGCCACCAGGTCGGGGCTGGTCCAGCCGCCGGCAATAAAGCTCTCGGCGAAGCCGATGTCGCCGCTCTTCAGCGCCGCGGCGCACACGCTCCAGTCGTGCAGGCGCATCGCGGCGCGCGGCTCGCCCCGGGCCACGGCGGCGCCGAAGTGCGCCATCGAACCATCGGGCAGCTGCACGTCCAGCGATCCGTGCTGCAGCCGCTGCAGCAGGCGGAAAGCGGCACGCGCGGCCGCCGGGGCGGTTTCGGGCAGGGCCAGGCGGTTGGCTTGGGGGGCGGTGGACGTGGTCATGGCGCGTCGTTTAGGCTCTGGCGGATCAACGGGTGACGAAGGCCTGCGGTGGCGCAGGCTTGCGGAAGAAGGGAACCTGCTTGCGCCACAGTTGCAGCGCCTGCCAGTGGATGCGCGCCATCACGGCCAGGGTGAGCAGTGGCATGCCCCAGAAGGCGGCGCGCACGCTGCCGGCGGACAGCGGCTGCAGCCGCCCGCTGACGCTGGTCTGCAGCAGCGGGCCGCTGTCGTCGTCGAGGTCCACGCGCGCGACGACGCGGTCTGCGGTGCGCATGAAGCGGAAGCGGTAGCTCCCCTGCACGTCGCAGAAGGGCGACACATGGAAGACCTTCTGCGCGCGCAGTTCGCGGCCCCAGGCCAGATCGGGCCCGCTCAGCAGGTAGCAGTGGCGCTCACCGAAGGTGTTGTTGACCTCGGCCACCACCGCCGCCAGGCTGCCGTCGGCGCGGTGGCAGTACCAGAAGCTCACCGGCTTGAAGACATAGCCCAGGATGCGCGGGTAGGTCTGCAGCCAGACCTCACCGTCGGCGGCCAGGCCCTCGGCGGCCAGCAACTCGTCCAGCCAGGCCAGCGCGTCGGCGCGGCCGTCGCCGTGGTCGCGGTCGTGGAAGCTCAGCAGTCCGAAGGCGTTGCGGCGCAGCGCCGGTTGCGCAGCGCTGCGCAGCGTGCGCATCGGCAGCAGCAGAAAGTAGGTGGGGTAGTCGAAGGCGTGGTCGTGTGGCCGCCAGCGGTGGTGGCGCACCACGCCGGTGGCGATCAGCGCCTGGGCCGCGGCCGTCATGCGGCGGCCCGCTCGCGGCCTTGGACCTGCCACTGGGCGCGCAGGGCCGCGGCCACGGCCAGGCCCGAGGTCAGGCCGTCTTCGTGGAAGCCGTAGCGCGTCCACGCGCCGCAGAACCAAACCCCGCTGCGGCCCTGGATCCCGGGCAGGCGCTGCTGCGCCTGGATGGCGGCCAGGTCGAACACCGGGTGGCTGTAGCTGTAGTCGCCCAGCACCGTGGCCGGGTCGGGCATGCGCGCCGGGTCGGGGTTGAGCGACACCACCACCGCTTGCTCCCAGGGCAGGGGCTGCAGGCGGTTGATCAGGTAGTGCAGGCACACCGCGGCCTGTTCGCGCCCGGCATCGGCGGCGCGGGCGTAGTTCCACGCGGCCCAGGCCAGGCGGCGGCGCGGCAGCACGCTGGCGTCGGTGTGCAGCAGCGCGCGGTTGGGGTGGTAGCGGATGGCGCCCAAGAGCGCGCGCTCTTCGGGCGTGGCGTCGGCCAGCAGGGCCAGCGCCTGGTCGCTGTGGCAGGCCATCACGACCTCGTCGAAGCGCTCGCTGCCGCGGTCGGTGGCCACCATCACGCCGCCGGCACCGCTGGGCGGCAGGCGGCGCACGCTGCGCACCGGCGTGGCCAGGCGCGCGTCTTCCAGGCCCGTCACGATGCGGTTGACATAGTTGCGCGAGCCGCCGCGCACCGTGTGCCACTGCGGCCGGTCGGCCACCTGGATCAGCCCGTGGTTGTGGCAGAAGCGGATGAGCGTGGCGATGGGGAATCTCAGCATCTGATCGGTGGGGCAGGACCAGATGCAGCCGATCATGGGCAGGAAGTAGCCGTCGCGAAAACCCGCGCCGAAGCGGTGGCGCACCAGGAAGTCGGCGATGGGTTCGGCCCGTTCGGCCTCGGTGCCGCTTTCGGCCAGCCGTGTGGCCAGGCGGTTGAAGCGCAGGATCTCGGCCAGCATGTGCAGAAATCTCGGCCGCGCCAGGTTGCTGCGCTGGGCGAAGACGGTGTTCAGGCTGCTGCCGCTCCATTCGAGCCCGGGCGCCTGCACCGAGAACGACATGTCGGACGGCGCGGTCTGTACCTGCAGATCGGCGAACAGCTGGATCAGCGCGGGATAGGTGCGCTCGTTGAACACCAGGAAGCCGGTGTCCACGCCGTGCGTGATGCCGCCCAGTGTGACGTCCACCGTGTGTGCATGGCCGCCGAAGTGGCGGCCGGCTTCGAACAGCGTGACGCGGGCTTGGCCAGACAGGGCGCGTGCCGCGCCCAGGCCGGCAATGCCGGCGCCGATGACGGCCACGCGCCTCACGACGCGCCTCCGCCGGCTGTCAGCGGGCCACCGCTGGCGGCAGCGGCCCTGGGAAAAAAGACCGCCGTGCGGCGCCCCGGAGCGAACGAGGGAGGGAGGGAGGAGGAGGAGAAGCGCTCCGGGATTTCAGCCTGACGTTCAGGCCGACCGCACGACAGGGAAACTTTCATCGTTCAGCCCCGAAAGCAGGCTGAACTGCTGACTCTGAGGGCGCCAGCGGACGAAAGTTCCGAGTGCGCCCTGCGCGGCCTGTAAAGAAACGTCGCTGGCAATAAGGTGCTGTCAAACATGCCGTGCTCCCGGGTCTGGTGGGTCAGGCAGGCGGGGCGGTGGCCTGCTCTCAGGTTCGTGACTATACAGTCACAAAAAATACCGTGCGGTATGTGAGACATAAAGATCGAGCACGAAGGCGCTGAACTAGGGGGAGGGTTTCCACCAGTTTTCAGCCGGGGTGCGGCATTGCGGCGCAGGGCAGGGCGGGGGTAAATCCCTTAAATTCAGACGTTAGATGAACGCGCTCTTCATAGAGCACCGGGTCGGCCAACGCCCGGCGCTGCCGTCATGACCGAACCGACCGTCTCCCCACCCATCACGCTGTCCATCGCCGCCGTGGAGCGCGACACCGGCCTGAGCAAGGACACCTTGCGCGTCTGGGAGCGCCGCTACGGCTTCCCCGCGCCCGAGCGCGACGCCCTGGGCGAGCGCGCCTACCCTTTCCGACAGGTGGAAAAGCTGCGCATCGTGCGTCGCCTGCTGGATGCAGGGCACCGGCCGGGCCGCATCGTGCCGCTGGCGCTGGAAAGCCTGCGCGAGCTGGCCGAGCAGACCGTCGACCAGCCGCCGCGCGCGCCCGCGGCCGTGGCGGACGACGGCGCCATCGGCGCGCTGCTGCAGCTCATCCGCGCGCACGACGTCGTCGGCCTGCGCGCCGCGCTGCAGCGCCTGCTGGCCGATGCCGGCCTTTCGCGCTTCGCCGCCGACGTGGTCTCGCCCCTGGCCAGTGCCGTGGGCGATGCCTGGATGCGCGGCCAGATGGAGGTCTTCGAGGAACACCTGTTCACCGAAGTCGCGCAGAACGTGCTGCGCCACGCGCTGGTCATGCTGCCGCCGCTGGCGCAGGGCCGGCCGCGCGTGCTGCTGTCCACCCTGCCCGGCGAGCAGCACCAGCTGGGGCTGCTGATGGCCGAGATCGTGCTGGCGCTGGAAGGCTGCCACTGCGTGTCGCTGGGTGCGCAGACGCCGCCCTGGGACCTGGTGCAGGCGGCCGTGGCCGTGGATGCCGACATCGTGGCGCTCAGCTTCACCGGCGCCATGGGGCCCAACCCCATCCACGACGGCCTGGCCGAACTGCGCGCCAAGCTGCCGCCGCGCGTGGGCCTGTGGGCCGGCGGCACGGTGCCGGTGCTGCAGCGGCGTCCCATTGCTGGCGTCGAGGTCTTTCACGGCGTCGAGCAGGTACCGGCCGCCCTGCGGCGCTGGCGCGGGCAAGTCTGACTGGCGCGACGCGACCAACTGCCTAGAATCCGGGCATGGAATCCACCCCGCCCGCGCCCACGACCATGCTCTACCCAGAGCTGTTCAAGCAGCTCGAAGCGGTGCGCTGGAACATGGATACCGACATCCCCTGGGAGCGTTTCGACGCCGCCCTGCTGTCCGAAGAGCAGGCGCAGACGGTGAAGATGAACGCCATCACCGAATGGGCGGCGTTGCCGGCCACCGAGATGTTTCTGCGCGACAACCGCGACGACAGCGACTTTTCGGCCTTCATGAGCGTGTGGTTCTTCGAAGAGCAGAAGCACGCGCTGGTGCTGATGGAATACCTGCGCCGCTTCCGCCCCGACCTGGTGCCGACCGAAGCCGAACTGCACGCCATCCGCTTTGAGTTCGACCCGGCTCCGGCGCTCGAGACGCTGATGCTGCACTTCTGCGGCGAGATCCGTCTCAACCACTGGTATCGCCGCGCTGCCGAGTGGCACACCGAGCCCGTGATCCGCGTCATCTACGAGACCCTGGCGCGCGACGAAGCACGCCACGGCGGCGCCTACCTGCGCTACATGAAGCGCGCCATGGTGCGCTTCGGCGACGAGGCGCGCGCCGCGTTCGCCAAGATCGGCGTGCTCATGGCCAGCGCGCGGCGCACGGCGCAGGCGCTGCACCCGACCAACCTGCACGTCAACGCCAACCTGTTCCCGCGCGACACCATCCAGAGCCGCCTGCCCGACCCGCAATGGCTGGAGCAATGGCTGGACAAGCAGATCCAGTTCGACGCCGTCTGGGAAGGCAAGGTGGTCGAGCGCATCCTGCACAACATGAGTCTGCTGCTCGAACGCAGCTTCGCCAGCGTGCAAGAGCTCAACCGCTACCGCAAGGAAGTCACCGCCGCCGTCGCCGCGGCCGCGCAGGTGCGACCCCAGGCCAGTTGACGTGGGGCGCTGCGGGCAACGCCTGCTTGCAGTCTAGGCCGCCGCCCGCCTTGCCAAGCGCGGCCGCACCTGAAACGATAGTGCCCGCCCGTCGGAGGGAGTCCAGCCTTGTACAGATACTTCAGATCCGGGGCTGCCCCGGCCGCCTGGGCGCTGGCAGCCGCGTTGCTGTTGGCGTCTGCCGCGCTGCGGGCCCAGACCCCAGCGCCCGCGTCACCTGCTGCCACCGTGGAAGTGCGTGCCTGGGAGGTGCTGGGCAACAGCCTGCTGCCACCGGCCTTGATCGATGAGCGCCTGCAGCCCTACAAGGGCGCGCTGGCCTTGCCGCGGCTCAAAGAGGCCGCCGCTGTGGTGCAGGACCTGTACCGCCGCGCCGGCTACGGTGGCGTGGTGGCCTTCCTGCCCGAGCAAGAGCCCAAGGACGGCGTGCTGCGCATCCGCGTGGTCGAGGGCCGGCTCACGCGCATCGACGTCGAGGAAGGCGCGCACTTCAAGCGTGACAACCTGCTGGCCAGCGTGCCGGCGCTGACCACCGGGCGCACGCCCAACGTGCGCATCATCGACGCGCAGATCCAGATGGCCAACGAGAACCCGGCCAAGACACTGCAGGTGCTGCTGCAGCCGGGCACCGAGCCGGGCAGCGTCGCGGCCAAGGTGGCGGTGGTCGAACAGCCGGTGCAGCGCCTGAGCGCGCGCCTGGACAACACCGGCGGGCGCGAGAACGGCCGCTGGCGTGCCGCCTTCGGCTGGCAGCACGCCGATCTCTTCGGCACCGACCAGGTGCTGGCCGCCGAATGGCAGACCGCGCCCGAAGATCCGGCCTCGGTGAACGTGATCAGCGCCAACTGGCGCGTGCCCTTCTACGGCCGCGCGCTGGCGCTGGACGCCTATGGCGCCTGGTCCGACGTCGACGCCGGCAAGGTGGCCACGCAGGCCGGCGAGCTGGCGTTCTCGGGCCAGGGCACGGTGGCCGGGCTGCGCGCCAACGTCTACCTGCCGCGCATCGACAACCTCGACCAGCGCCTGCTGGTCGGCGTCGAATGGCGCGAGTACCGCAACAGCTGCTCCATCGCCGGCCTGCCGCAGGGCGCCTGCGGCGCGGCCGGCGCCAGCGTGGCGCTGCAGCCGGCCAGCCTGACCTACAGCGCGCAGACCGTGGCCGAAACCCGGCTGGGCTTCAGCATCGGCCTGCACGGCAACCTGGCGCTGGGCGGCCAGCATGCGGCCCAGGCCGACTTCGACGCCGTGCGCCCGGGCAGCCGGCGCTACTACACCGCCCTGCGCGCCAGCGCGCAAGTGGGCTTGCCGGTCGAGGACTGGGGCTCGATCAGTCTGCGCGCCAACGGCCAGTACGCGGCGCGCGCGCTGGTGCCGGGCGAGATGTTCGGCATCGGCGGCGCCTGGTCGGTGCGCGGCTTCGAAGAGCGCGAATTTGCCGGCGATTCCGGCCTGCAGCTCACGCTCGAGGCGCAAAGCCTGCGCCTGGGCGAAGGCGCGGCCTGGCTGCGCGGCGGTGAACTTCGCGCGCTGGCCTTTGCCGATGCCGGCTGGGTGGGCAACCGCCAGGACGACGCCTGCCGCGCCGGCAGCAGCGAATGCCGCCTGGGTGCGCTGGGCCTGGGCCTGCGCCTGGGCTGGCCGCAACTGCAGCTGCGCGCCGACCTGGCCATGGCCCTGAACGAAGGCGTCAGCACGCGCAAGGGCGCCGGCCGCCTGCACCTGGGCCTGATCTACAACCATTGATGGCCTGGGCGCGGCGCCGCGCCACGCGCGCCGCGCCGGCCCCCGGCAGGAGAATTCCGATGCGCGTCCCGGCCCCCCACGTCCGCACTGCCCCACGCCCTGTCCGTCCGGGCCTGAACACCCGCCTGCGGCCGCTGGCCCACGCCCTGGCCGGCGCCTGGCTGCTGGCCGGCCCGCTGGCGCTGCAGGCCCAGACCGGGGCGTTGCCCGGTGGGCTGCAGGTGGTGCACGGCCAGGCCCAGGTGGCCACGCAGGGCTCGGCCATGACCGTGCGCAACAGCGCCGGCGCCATCCTCAACTGGCAGAGCTTTTCCATCGGCAGCGGCAACAGCGTCTACTTCGACCAGGCCTCGGCGGCGAGCAAGGTGCTCAATCGCGTCACCGGGCAGGATCCCAGCCACATCCTGGGCCGCCTGGGCAGCAACGGCCAGGTCTGGCTGCTCAACCCCAACGGCGTGCTCTTCGGCGCCAACGCGCGCGTCGACGTGGCCGGCCTGGTGGCCAGCACGCTGCGCCTGGGCGACAACGATTTCCTGGCTGGCCGCCACCGCTTCAACGCATCGGCCGGCGACAGCGCCGGCGTGCACAACCAGGGCGCGCTGCACACCAGCTTCGGCGGGCAGGTCGTGCTGCTGGGCAGCCGCGTGGACAACAGCGGCGACATCCAGACCCCCGGCGGCCAGGCCACGCTGGCCGCTGCGCGCAGCGTCGAGCTGGTCGACACCGGCCTGCCCAATCTGGCGGTGCGCGTGGACGTGCCGGCCGGTGAGGTGCTCAACCTGGGCCGCCTGGCCGCGGCCGGCGGCGTGGTCGACATCTACGGCGGCATCGTCAACCAGCAGGGCCTGGTGCAGGTGGATGCGCTGCAGGTCGACGCCCAGGGCCGCATCCGGCTGCAGGCCACCGACACCCTGCTGCTGGGCGCAGCCAGCCGCACCAGCGCGCTGGGCGCGGCCGGCAAGGGCGGCGACATCACGCTGCTGGGGCGCCAGGTGGGCCTGCTGGGCGGCGCCGAGGTCGATGCCTCGGGTGCCACGGGCGGTGGTCGCATCCGCGTGGGCGGTGGCCTGCAGGGCCAGGACGCCAGTCTGCCCAACGCCCAGCGCGTGGGCATCGCCGCCGGGGCGCAGTTGCGCGCCGACGCGCAGGGCAGCGGCGATGGCGGCCAGGTCATCGTCTGGGCCGACGGTGGCACGCGCTTCCAGGGCCACATCAGCGCGCGCGGCGGCGCTGCGGGCGGTGACGGCGGCTTTGCCGAGGTCTCGGGCAAGCAGGTGCTGGACTACGCCGGCACGGCCGATCTGTCCGCCCCCGCAGGCCAGTACGGCAGCCTGCTGCTGGACCCGGCCTTCATCGTCATCCAGCAGGCCGAGCCCAACCTCAGCGGCAACACGCCGGGCGTGGACCTGAACACGCCCACGCTGCTGTTCGCCGACTTCCTGACCAGCACCAGCGTCATCACCTCGGACGCGGTGAGCCTGCTACTGGCCGGCGGCAACGTGCTGCTGCAGGCCGGCTCCGACATCACCTTCAGCGCGGGCGTCACGCCGATCACCGGCGCCGGCAGCCTGACGCTGCAGGCGGGCGGCAACATCGACCTGTTCAGCGCCATCAACGCCGGCGGCGGCATCGTGCTGTCGGCCAATGACCCTGGTGGCTCGGCCACCGGCACGGGCTCGGTGCTGATCGGTGCGCCGCTGAATGCCGGCACCGGCACGCTCACGATCAACAGCAACGGCAGCAGCGTGGCGAACCTGGTGCAGGCCAACCTGACGGCCGGGACGCTGTCGATCACCGGTGACGTGCAGTTGAGCGTGGGCAGCACCTGGACGCTGAGCACCGGCACCTCGGTCGTCGACGGCATCATCTTCGGCACCTCGCCGCTGACCAAGGCGGGCGCCGGCACGCTGCGACTGACGGGTGCCAACACGCACGGCGGCACCACCGTGGCCGGCGGCACGCTCAGCGTCTCGGGCGTCGACGCCACGGCCGGCATCGGCACCATCAGCGTCGGCGCCAACGGCCTGGACATCGACAACGGCGCCACGGTGGGCAACAGCATCCTGCTGGCCGGCGGCACCATCGGCAACGCCCAGGGCAGTGGCACGCTGGCGGGCAGCGTCACGCTCACGGCGCCCGGCTCGGCCCTCATCAGCGTCGGCACCGGCCTCACAGTGAACGGCCAGATCAGCGGCGCCTTCGACCTCAGCGCCATCGGCGGCAACGTCACGCTGGCGGGCTCCAACGTCTACACCGGCGGCACCACGGTGACGGCGGGCACGCTCAGCGTGAGTGGCGTCAACGCCTTCATGGGCAGCGGCATCGTCAGCGTTAGCGCGGGCGCGCAGTTCAACGTCGACAACGGCGCCAACCTCGGCAATGCAGTCGCGGTCAGCGCCGGTACGCTGGGCAACAGCGTCGGCACCGGCACGCTGACCGGCACCGTTGCGATCACCGGCAACACCAGCGTCGCCAGCAACGGTGGCGGCTTGAGCGTGAGCGGGGTGGTCGGCGGCACCGGCAGCCTGACCAAGATCGGCGCGGGCAGTGTCACGCTGTCCGGCAGCAACACCTACACCGGCGCGACCGATGCCAACGCCGGCACGCTGCAACTGCAGGGCGGCGCCGCGATCCCCGATGGCTCGGTCGTCACGCTGGCCGGCGGCGCAAGCTTGGCGTTGCAGGCCAGCGAAACCATCGGCGCGCTGGCCGGGGTGGCCGGCACCAGCGTTGCGCTGGGCGCCAACACGCTGACCACCGGCGGCAACAACACCAGCACCAGCTTCGACGGCGTGATCTCCGGCCCCGGCACCGGCGCCAGCCTGGTCAAGGCCGGCACCGGCACCTTCACGCTGGCCGGCGCCAACACCTACTTCGACCTGACCAGCGTCACCGCCGGCACGCTGGTGGCCGCCAGCGGCTCCGCGCTGGGCAGCGTCGCCGGCGCCACCACGGTGGCCAGCGGCGCGACGCTGGAGATCAACAACGTCAACATCGGTGGCGAGGCGCTCAGCCTGACCGGCACGGGGGCCGGCGGCGTCGGCGCCCTGGTGGGTACGGGCACGGCCAGCGCCGGGGGCGCGGTGACGCTGGGCGGCGGCACCAGCATCGGCGGCACCGGCACGCTGACCCTGAGCGGCACCCTCGCCACCGCCGTCGGCGGCGGCTTCGGCCTGACCAAGAGCGGCACCGGCACGCTGATCCTGAGCGGCGCCAACACCTACCCCGGCGCTACCGTCGTCAACGCCGGCACGCTGGTGGCCGGCAGCGCCACCGCGCTGGGCACCGTCGCCGCCGGCACCACGGTGGCCAGCGGCGCGACGCTCGAACTCAACAGCGTCAACATCGGCACCGAGGCGCTGAGCCTGGCCGGCGCTGGCGTCGGCGGCGTCGGCGCGCTGGTGGCCACCGGCACGCCCAGCGCCGGCGGGGCAGTCACGCTCACGGCGGACAGCACGATCGGCGGCGGCGGTACGCTGGCGCTGGGCGGCGTCGTCGGTGGCACCTTCGGTCTGACCAAGGCCGGCGCCGGCACGCTCACCCTGGCCGGCGCCCCCACCTACACCGGTGCGACGACGATCAACGCAGGCACCTTGGCGACCGCAGCCGCCAACCTGTTGCCCGACACCAGCGTCGTCAGCGTGGCCAGCGGCGCGACGCTGCAAATCGGCGGCAGCGACACCTTGGCCAGCCTGGCGGTGGCCGGCACGCTGGCCGGCACGGGCACGTTGACGGCGATCTCGGCGGTGGCGTTGAACGGCGGCACGGTCGGTGCCAACGTCAACCTGGGGCCGATCAACTCCAGCGGCAACAGCCTGCTGGCCGGCACCTCGGCCGGCGGCCTGACGGTCAGCAGCGGCACGCTCACGCTGGCCTCGGCCAACCGCCTGATCGCCGCGCCCGACGTCACGCTGGCTGCCGGCAGCACGTTGGCGCTGGGCGGCAACGAGTCCTTCGGCTCGCTGGCCGGCGCCGGCACGGTCAACCTGGGCACGGGCACGCTGAGCACCGGTGTGTCGGGCGCCAGCAGCAGCTTCGCCGGCAACGTCGTTGGCAGCGGCAGCCTGGTGAAGGCGGGCACGGGCACCTTCACCGTCACCGGCACGCTGGCCCAGATCGGCACCACCACGGTCGATGCCGGCTCGCTGACGGTGGACAGCACCAACACGCTGAGCAGCCTGATCCTCAACGGTGGCGAATTCGCCGGCACGGGCGACGTCGCCGTCACCGGCGCCTTCCTGGCCATCGGCGGCCCGGCCAACCTGGTGGGCAGCGGCAGCTTCAACACCCTGGGCAGCAGCACCGTCGCCATGAGCACCGTCGGCGGCGTGCTGGGCGTGAACAAGCCGTGGCTCAACAGCGGCAACTTGAGCATCGGCGACGACGACCGCATCGTGCTGGGTTTGCCCGTGGCCGGCATCAGCAGCCTGACCAACCTGGCCGGCGGCACGCTGATCCTGGCCAGCAGCGACGCCACGCCGCTGGGCAGCGGTGCCGGCACGACCAGCGTCAACAACGCCGGCACGCTGCTCCAGGGTCTGGCGGGTGCGCACGCCGTGGCGGTGACCAACTTCGACAACAGCGGCACGGTGCTGGTGCTGGCGGGTACGCTGGGGCTCAATGCCAACGTCACCCAGGGCGGCCTGATCGACGTGGCCGCCGGCAGCACGCTGGACCTGGCCGGCAACCTGGTCAACAACGGCACGATCAGCGGCAGCGGCAGCGTCGTGCTGGCCGGCGGCAGCGGCACGCTCAGCAACCAGGGCACGCTGAGCCCCGGCGCCCCCGGCGGCGTGGGCACGCTCAACGTGGGTGGCAACCTGGCGCTGGGCGCGGGCACGCTGCAGGTCGAACTGGGCGGTACCGCGCCCGGCTCCTTCGACCAGCTGGCGGTGACCGGCAATGCCACCCTGGGCGGCGCGCTGACCGCCACGCTGGCGGGCACCTACGTGCCGGCCAACGCCGACTTCATGCCCATCGTCACCGCCACCGGCACGGCCAGCGGCACCTTTGCCGCGCTGACGCTGCCGGCCGGCTTCAGCCCCGGCTACAACCTGGCCGCGGGAGAGGCGGCGCGGCTGATCTTTGCCGCCGGCCCCGCGACCCGGGTGTTCAGCAACGCCGCCGGCAACCTGGACTGGGGCACGCCGGCCAACTGGGGCGGCTCACTGCCCGGCGCCGCCGATTCGGCGCTCATCAGCGCCGGCTTTGCCGTGCAGCACGGCAGTGGCATCGACACCGTGGCCGACCTCACCGTGAGCAGCGCCAATGCGCTGAACGTCTCGGGCGGCTCGCTCACCGTGCTGGGCAACACCGCGCTGGACGGCTCGTTCACCGTGTCGGGCGCTGGCGCAGCCACGCTGGCCGGCGGCGTCACCGGCGCCGGCAGCGTTGCAGTGCAGGCCGGCACGCTGCTGCTCAACGGCGCGTCGACGCTGGCCAGTGCCAACCTGAGCGGCGGCACGCTGGGCGGCAGCGGCAGCCTGACGGTGACCAGCAGCTTCACGCGCAGCGTGCTGGCGCAAGTGGACCCCAACTTCAGCAGCATCAGCCTGACGCAGACCACGGGCGATCTGGCGCCGGGTTCGCTGATCGCCGGCACGGTGACGCTGAGCGCGCTCGACCCCGGCGCCACGCTGCGCATCGACGACGGCATCGACAGCAGCAGCACACTCAACGCCAGCGCCGCCGGCGCCCTGCAGGTCGCGCCCGGCGGCTCGCTCACGTCGATCGGCGACATGCAACTGAGCGCGGGCACGCTGGCGCTGGAGGGCCCGGTCGACGGCCGCAGCCTGCAGCTGAGCGGCGCCAACGGCGTGCAGTTCGCCCCCGGCGCGGCGCTGCTGGCGACGGTGGGCGTGGGCGACGCCATCGTCATCAACGCCGGCAGCGGCCCCTTCGTCAACAACGCCGGTGCCGGCGTGCTGAACGTGACCGGCGCGGCGCGCTGGCTGGTCTGGTCGGCCGACCCGCTGGCCGACACCGTTGGCGGCCTGGCCGGCGCCTTCCGCCAGTACAACGCGACCTTCGGCGTCAGCACCCCGGCCGCGGCCGGCAACGGGCTGCTGTACAGCCTGGCGCCCGTTCTCACTGCCGGCCTGCAAGGCACGGTGAGCAAGGTCTACGACAACAGCGTCGCGGCCACGTTGCTGCCCGCCAACTACGCGGTGGGCGGCGCGCTGGCCATCGACAGCGTGGTACTCAACAACCCCGGCGCCGGCAGCTACACCAGCGCCGGCACCGGCAACGCGCCCAAGGACGTGGGCAGCGGCAAGACGGTGACGGTGCCCGGCGTCACCGCCACGGCAACCGACACCGGCACCGGCATCCCGGTGTTCGGCTACCAGTTCAGCGGCACGGCCAGCGGCGCGGTGGGCAGCATCACGCCGCTGGCGCTGAGCCTGGCCGGCGCGGCGGTGGCCGGCGCGGCGGTGGCCGACAAGGTCTACGACGGCGGCACGGTGGCCAGCTTCAGCAGCCTGGGCAGCGTCACGCCGCTGGGCGCCGACGTGGTGAGCGTGGGCGGCGCGGCCAGCGCCAGCTTCGGCGACGCCAACGTCGGCGTGGGCAAGCTGGTGGGGCTGTCCGGCCTGACGCTGATCGGTGCCGACGCGGCCAACTACACGCTGGCGCTGCCGGTGGGGGTCAACGCCAGCATCACGCCGGCCACCTTGACCTACACCGCAGCCCCGGTCACTGCAGCGGCGGGCCAGCCCGTGCCGGGGCTGGGCGGCAGCGTGGTCGGGTTCGTGGCCGGCGAGACCCTGGTCGGCGCCACCACCGGCACCCTGGCCTGGACCACCCCGGCCAGCAACGCCAGCCCGGCCGGCAGCTACGCCATCCTGGGCGGGGGTCTGGCCGCGACCAATTACGTCTTCATCCAGGCCGCGGGCAATGCCACGGCGCTGACGTTGCAAGGGACCGCCTTGTCCGCCGTGGTGGCCGACCTCGCCACCGCTGCCACGCTGGTCGGCTTCAACAACGCGCTGCTGTCGGTGCAGATCCCGCTGGCCATGTCCACCCCGGTGGCCGGCCGCGTGCTCGACGCCACACCGGCCTTTGCGCCCGCGGGCGATTCGGGTGGCGGCGCGCCGGTGTTCGGCTCGATCAACCTGTCGCAACTGCCGCGCGCCGACGTGCAAAGCCTGCTGGCGGCGCGCGACGGCTACAAGAAGAAGGTGCTGGCCGGCGGCCTGTACAAGCTGGAGCAGGACCCGGCGCTGGCCGACGTGCGCGCCTGCCGCAGCGAGGCCGAGTTGAGCAGCGGCAACTGCATCATCACCGAGCAGCTCAAGCAGGAGATCGAGGTCATCGCCGCGCGCGCGGCAGCGGCACGCGCCGGGACCACGGCCAAGCCGCTGGCCAAGGCGCGCAAGCCGGGGCAGCGCAAGGTCAAGCAGGCGGTGCTGCCGCGCATCGAGCGCAAGCTGGCGTTGCTGATCGGCGTGAACCGCTACGCCGACAAGGCCGTGCCGCAGCTCGAAGGCGCGGTGCCCGACGTGCGCGCCGTGCGTGCACTGCTGGAAACCCGCCTGGGCTACGAGACGCAGGTGCTGGAAGACGCCAGCCGCGAGTCCATCGTGCGCGCCTTCAACAAGCTGGCACTCGAAGCCGACGCCGACGACTCGGTCATCGTCTACTACGCCGGCCACGGCGTGGTGGTGCCGATCAACGGCGTGGACACGGGTTTCTGGCTGCCGTCCGACGTGGACGCGGGCGAGCCGCGCAGCTGGCTGGCCAACGCCGACATCGCGCGCATGGTCGCGGCCATCGGTTCGCGCCAGCTGATGCTGGTGTCCGACAGCTGCTACTCGGGCACGCTGGCCGGCAACGAGCGTGTGCAGGTGGTGCAGGGCGGCGACGCCGGGCGGCTGCTGGACCGCCGCGCCGTGGTGGTGATGTCCTCGGGCGGCAACGAACCGGTGGCCGACGAGGGCCGCGAAGGCCACTCGGTCTTTGCCTGGCACCTGATGCGCGCGCTGGAAGGCCTGGACCAGTGGCAGCCCGGCAGCAACCTGTTCGAGCGCGTGCGCGCCGGCGTGGTGAAAGACTTCCCGCAGACGCCGCAGTACGGCGCCTCGCGCGCCGCCGGCCACCAGGGCGATACCGACTACGTGTTCGAGCGGCGCGAACTGGACACCGCCACGCCCTGAACCGGCCGCAGGACAGCGAAGCCGAGTCGACAGGCCGGGTCAGTCGACTCGGTCGGTCTACCGCTCGCGCCCGCCGGTCCTGTCGGGTGCTGGGGCGTCAGCCGGCCCCCCGTGCCACGGCCGCCGCGGAGGGGCCCCGTGCGAAATCACAAAAGCAAGCAGATCCAATGGCGGCTGAATGCAGTGCTGCTGACCCCGGTGCGGCTTGGCTCGACCCTCGTCGACTGGCCGTGCGCCGCTGCTCGCCCCAATGTCATCGATCGCAACCCGGCATGAAGCCGGCCTTCAGCGCGCCGTCGGCATCACGAACTCGGCACCCTTGCCGATGCTGTCGGGCCAGCGCTGCATGACGCTCTTTTGCTTGGTGTAGAAGCGCACGCCTTCCTCGCCGTAGGCGTGCATGTCGCCGAACAGGCTCTTCTTCCAGCCACCGAAGCCGTGCCAGGCCATGGGCACGGGGATGGGCACGTTGATGCCCACCATGCCGACCTGCACGCGGCGCGCGAACTCGCGCGCCACGCCGCCGTCGCTGGTGAAACAGGCCACACCGTTGCCGTATTCGTGGGCGTTGACCAGCGCCAGCGCGGCGGCCATGTCGGGCACGCGCACGCACACCAGCACCGGGCCGAAGATCTCTTCGCGGTACACGCGCATGGCCGGCGTCACGTGGTCGAACAGCGTGCCGCCGGTGAAGAAGCCGCCCTCGAAACCGGGCACCTTGCAGCCGCGGCCGTCCACCACCAGGCGCGCGCCTTCTTCGACGCCGATGCCGATGTAGTTCTCGATGCGCGTGCAGGCCTCGCGCGTGACGATGGGGCCCATCTCGGCGTCGAGCTCCATGCCGTTCTTGATCTTGAGCGCGCGCGTGCGCTCGGCCAGCAGCGGCACGATGCGCTCGGCGATGTCGCCCACCAGCACCGCCACGCTGATGGCCATGCAGCGCTCGCCGGCGCTGCCGTAGGCGCTGCCGATGAGCGCGTCCACGGCCTGGCCCAGGTCGGCGTCGGGCATCACCACCATGTGGTTCTTGGCGCCGCCCAGCGCCTGCACGCGCTTGCCGTGGTGTGCGCCGGTCTCGTAGATGTACTGCGCGATGGGGGTGGAGCCGACGAAGCTGAGCGCCTTCACGTCCGGGTGCGTGAGCAGCGCATCGACCACCACCTTGTCACCCTGCACGACGCTGAACACGCCGTCGGGCAGGCCGGCCTGCTTGAGCAGTTCGGCCATCAGCAGCGCCGGGCTGGGGTCGCGCTCGCTGGGCTTCAGGATGAAGGCGTTGCCGCAGGCCAGCGCCACCGGAAACATCCAGCAGGGCACCATGCACGGAAAGTTGAAGGGCGTAATGCCGGCCACCACGCCCAACGGCTGGCGCAGCGTCCAGTTGTCGATGCCGGTGCTCACCTGGTCGGTGTAGTCGCCCTTGAGCAGTTGCGGAATGCCGCAGGCGAATTCGACGATGTCGATGCCGCGTGCCACCTCGCCCTGCGCGTCGGTGAAGACCTTGCCGTGCTCGGCGGTGATCATCGCCGCCAGGCGGTCCTTGTGCTGGTTCAGCAGCGCCAGAAAGGCGTTGAGCACGCGTGCACGCCGGATCGGCGGCATCTCGGCCCAGGCCGGCTGCGCCGCGCGCGCGGCAGCCACGGCCGTGCCCACATCGTCGGCACTGCCCAGCAGCACCTGGCGCGCGGGCTGGCCGGTCGTCGGGTTCCATACCGTCTGCCGGCGGTCGCCGCTGCCGCGATGCGGCGCGCCGGCGATCCAGTGCGTGATGTCGAGGGTCTGGGTGAAGGCTTCGGTGGCGCCCATGGTCGATCTCCTACGCTGGCGAAAGACACAGTCTAGTCGGCATGACGCGCGCCGACCCTATCGCGCGATGGCATCGCCGCAGGCGCGCGGATTAGGTGTCGAACCTGTTTACACGCCGCGTTCATAGCCATGACGCCGTAACGGGAATTGTCTTGCAGCATCAACCGCTTATCACAAAAGTGTGAATTACGGCATACGTATTGCTACTGATTTGATGCGCGCGGACCGCCGCCGCAACAGTCCTTGACGGCGCTCCACGAGTGAGAGTTGGACATCAACTTACTTCTCGAGGTAGAGCCATGAAGAGCAAGGCATTCTGGAAGGCAAGCATCGTCGCGACGGCCGCCCTGGTGGCGATGTCGTCGCAGGCATCGACCGAGGCACAGAAGCAGGCCGCGATCGACTCGGGTCTGGCGTGGCTGGCAAGCCAGCAGAACACCGCCAGCGGCTACTGGTGCGAATCGGGGTATTGCGCCGCCGACACCTCGTCGGCACTGCTCGCCTTCATCGAGCAGAAGAACAAGCCCGGCGGCTGGGGCAGCGCGGACTACAGCGCCACCGTCAGCCGCGGCCTGCAGTACCTGATGGACACGGCCAGTCCGCTTGCCATCTCGGCGCAGAAGAACATCGGCACCGGGGGCTCACCCAACCTGGTGGCATCCGACATGAACGGCAACCTGAAGGCGCTGACCTGGGGTGGCAACGAGTCGACCTACGTCACCGGCCTGGTGCTGCCCGCGCTGGCGCGCGCCACCGCGGCGGGCCTGGGCATCACGCCGACGACCACGGTCGTGAGCAGCAACGCGGCCGTCAACGGCCGCAGCTACGTCGACATCATCCAGGACGCCGCAGATGCGTTCATCTGGGGCCAGACGACGCAGGGAAATGCCGCCATCCCGGGCTTCCGCGGCGGCTGGCGTTACACCCCGAGCACCGGCCAGTCCGACGGCTCGACCGCGCAATGGGGGGCCATCGGCCTGACCTTCGCGCAGTCGGTGCCCGGCGTGGTGGTGCCGCAGTACGTGAAGGACGAACTGCGCTTCTGGATCGACTACATCCAGTGCTCCTCCAACGGCGGCGCCGGCTACGACCAGCCCTGCGGCGGCTCCGCACCGGTGACGCCGTCCAAGACCGGCGGGCTGCTGGCGTCGATGGCCTTCGCCG
The DNA here is from genome assembly GCA_022842305.1 of Rubrivivax sp. Lineage (GTDB taxonomy): Bacteria > Pseudomonadota > Gammaproteobacteria > Burkholderiales > Burkholderiaceae_C > Rubrivivax. The sequence continues at coordinate 9,931 of JALHPY010000008.1, read as the reverse complement.
GCTACGACGGCACCAAGCCCGGCGACACCCTGGGCAGGACCCAGGCGCTGAACTACCTGAACAGCAACTGGACGTCGACCGCCAACAGCACCTGGGAGGGCAACTTCGGCCATCCCTACGCGATGTGGTCGGTCTACAAGGGCCTCGAAGCGGAGATCGGGCTCACCGGCACCGCGATCGACAACTTCATGTACGGCGCCGCCGCCCAGGTCAAGGACAACGCGTCCGATCCCTGGAACTGGTGGGAGGACTATTCGCAGTACCTGGTCAACAGCCAGAACGCGGCCAGCGGCTACTGGAACGGCTATAGCTACTGGGGCCGGCAGCTGTCCACCGCCTGGGCGATCAACATCCTGAACGCGACGCAGATCGGCGACCACAACGCGCCCGAGCCCGGAACGCTGGCCCTCATCGGCCTCGGGCTCGCCGCCGCCACCGCCGCCGGCCGGCGCCGCAAGGCGCTTTGAGTGCTCCCGCCCGCAGCAGAACCGGAGAAGGCCGCCATGACCGCAATGCACCCGCTGCTCGCCGCCATCCTGGCGGTCTCCTGCCTGAGCGCGCCCTGCCGGGCGGCGCCGACAGAGATGCCGACCAGCGGGGCCCCGCCACCGGGCTCGCCCGCGCCGGCGCTGGCGGGCCCCCTCGGCGCGCTCGAGGACAGGTCGACAGCAGCCACGGGCAGCGATGCGCTGGAATCGCTCAGCCGTGGACGCTGGGCGCGGGCGTGCGACATCGCCACGACGGTGCTGGCGCGGCAGGTTCCAGATGTAGCCGCCCTGGGCGTGTTCGCCCTCTGTGCCGCGGTCAACGGCGACCGCGGCGCGGCCGCATCCGCGATCGCCCGGCTGCGTGAAGTCGAGCAGCCGCCGTACTTCGGCCTGCTGGCGCAGGGTGCGCTGCAGTTGCACGACAAGCAGGCCGAGAAGGCGCAGGCCAGCTGGCGCCCGGTGCTGCAGGCGCGCGGCGACGACCCCTTGGGTCAGTATTTCGAGGGCGAAGCCTGGCACGCGCGCGGCCGCAAGGCGGAGGCCGTGTCGGCGTTTCGCGCGACGCTGAAGTCGTGGCCCGACTTCGCGCCAGCGCTGACCGCACTGGCACGCCTGAAGTCGGGATCTCAGGCCTCGGCCCAGGATCTGCGCGAAGCCCTGGCGATGGCCGAACGCGCGACCCGCACCGAACCCGCCAATCGCGGCCACTGGCAATTGCTGGCCGACCTGTGCCGGCGCAGCGGCCAGGACGGGCGCGCCGAGGCCATCACGCTGCAGCACCTGCGCCACCCGGCGCTGCCGGCGCTGCGCTGAGTCGCGCCGCGCGACATCGGGATAGGGGGCTTCCATGACAGGAGGCGCCCCTGCCACACCACCCGTCTTGCAGCAGCCGTCGCCCTTTGTCTTCGCCGCTGCTTCGCAGAGCACCCACAAGGCGAGATCTCCCCCGGTAAGAACACACTCCTTCGTTGCATATCCGCCGGATCTACGCCACCTCGCCTTGATAGCGAGAGCTTCGCGGTTCATGGCCCGCTCGCCCTGCTCGGCGGCGCCTTCTATCCGGTTCTTATTCATCTGCCCGCAGCTTCACTCCACGATTCCTCCCCCCACTTGGTCACCCTCATGCAGTTGCGCTTCGCTTCGTTCGCTGTGGTCAGCTTGCGGCGGGACCTGCACCCGCAAGAGTGCGCCCGTGCCGGGCGCACAAAAAAAGGAGCCCGCTGCTTGCGCAGCGGGCTCGTGCAAGTCCTCCGAGAAGGACGTCGTTGGGACCGTACGAAATCGCCTGGCCGTTGCAGGCCCGGGCCGCGCTTGCGGGACAATCCGCCCGCCGCGGCGCCGAGTGGGGCCAATCTAGCCGCGGGCTTGCAGGGTGCAAATCCCCTGTCGTGGGGAGACCATGCCGAACACCCAGCTTCTTGCCGATTCCGACATCGAACGCCTGCAGTTCCTGCTGGACAGCCTGCCGCCGCCGCTGCAGCCGCTGGACGTGTCGGCGCTGGACGGCTACCTGTGCGGCGTGCTGCTGCAGCCGCGCCGCCCGCCGCCCGCGCGCTGGCTGGCACACGTCTGCGATGTCGACGGCCGCGCCGCGCCGGCCGGCCCGGTGCTGGACGAACTGCAGGCCCTGGTGCTGCGCCGCCACGACGAGCTCGACCAGGCCATCGGCCAGCGCCAGTGGTTCGACCCCTGGATCTTTCCGCTGGAAGGTGAAGCCACGCCGGCCGACTGCGTGCTGCCCTGGACCGCCGGCTTTGCAGCGGCGATGGAGCACTTTCCCGAACTGATGGCCGTGGACGACCCGGAACTGGTGGAGCCGCTGGCCCTGCTGTTCATGCACTTCGACCCCGACGACCTGGAAGACGCCGACGCGCTGATCGCGGTCATCGACACTCTCGAGCCGCCGGCCGACCTGGCCGAGGCGGTGCAGGACATCGTGCGCGCGCTCATGCTCATCGCCGACGTCACCCGGCCGCGCGCTCCGGTGCGGCGCCCGGCGCGGCCCACCCGCCCGGCCCGGCGCCCGCGCGGCGCCAAGGGCTGACAGGCTGGGGCACTTGGGGCGACACTGCGGGCCCCATCACCCAGTGCCGATCGCCATGCGCCAACTTCTGTTCCCCACTCGCCTGGCCGCCGCCGCCCTGCTGCTGGGCCTGGCCGCGCTGTCGGTGCGCGCCGACGACACCCCGATGTCGCCGCCGACCGAAACCGACCCGCTGGCCGAGGCACGCGAGCAGATCCAGGCGCGGCGCTGGCCCGCGGCGTTGAGCGAACTGCGCCGCGTCAACGCCACCAGCCAAGCCGACTGGAACAACCTGATGGGCTATGCGCTGCGCAACCAGAGCCCGCCCGACCTGGCCGCGGCGCAGCGCTACTACGACGCCGCGCTGCGCATCAACCCGCGCCACATGGGTGCGCTGGAATACTCCGGCGAACTGGCGCTGATGAAGGGCGACCTGCCCGGCGCCGAGGCCCGCCTGGCCGATCTGGCCCGGCTGTGCCGCACGCCCTGCGAGCCGCTGGATGACCTGCGCAAGAGCGTGGCGCGCTACAAGGCCAACGGCGGCAGGCTCTAGCCGTAGACGACTCTGGCATGCTGGCCCAGCCCCTGGGCCACGCTGGCAAAGCGGTCGCCGCGCACAAGCTCGGCGCCCGGAAAGCCGGCAGCGATGCGGTCCACCAGCGGCTGCAGCCCGGTGGAGCCGCCGGTGAAGTACAGCGCGTCCACCTGCTGCGGCGTCACGCCGGCCAGCGCGGCGGTCTGGCGCGCGGCCAGCACGATGCGCTCCAGGTCGGCCTCGATCGCCGCGGCGGCCTGGGCCTCGGCCAGTTCGGCACCCAGGCCGGATTCCAGCGCGCCCAGGTCGATGTGCGCCGCACCCTGCAGCGCCACATCGATCTTGGCCTGCTCGGCGGCGTTGGCCAGCGCATGGCCCAGGTGATCCTGCACCGTGGTCATCAGGCGGGCGTGGTGGCGCGGGTCCTGGTACCAGCCCTTCATCGAACGCAACTCGGCCACGCGCGCCGGGGCGTAGACGGTGTTGATCAGGTGCCAGGTGGCCAGGTCGAAGTAGACGCCGCTGGGCACTTCACGCGGCGCCTCGCCCGCCTCCGTGGGCTTGCGGGGCGGGCGCAGGCTGCGATAACCCAGCAGCGGCAGGATGGCGGCCAGCTCGACGTGGCGGTCGAAGTCGGTGCCGGCCAGGTGAACGCCGTGGCTGGCCAGGATGTCGTCGCGGCGCTCGACCCGGCCGCGCCGCGCCGGGCCCACGCGCACCAACGAGAAGTCGGACGTTCCGCCGCCGATGTCGGCCACCAGCACCAGTTGCTCGCGCGGCGCGCGCGCCTCGTAGTCCAGCGCCGCGGCGATGGGCTCGTACTGGAAGCGCACCTCGGCAAAGCCCACTGCGCGCGCCGCGGCTTCCAGCGCGGCCTGGGCCTGGGCGTCGCGCGCCGGGTCGTCGTCGACAAAGAACACCGGCCGGCCCAGCACCACGCGCGGCAGCGTCTTGCCGGCTTCGGCTTCGGCGCTGCGCTTGAGGTAGCGAAGATAGCCCACCACCACGTCGCGGTAGCGCACGGAGCGGCCGGCGCCGATGTCGGTGCTCTGGTCCAGCAGCGACGAGCCCAGGATGCTCTTCATCGAACGCATCAACCGCCCGTCCACGCCTTCCACGTAGGCGGCCAGCGCGGCGCGGCCGTACAGGCGCTCGGCGTCGACCTGTTGCGTGGGCGTGTCGGCGCGGTAGAACACGGCCGTGGGCATGGTCGGCTGGCCGCCTTCCAGCGCTACCAGCTTCACGCCTGCGCCCTGCGGCAGGGCCACGGCCGAATTGGAGGTGCCGAAGTCGATGGCGACGAATCCCGGTCGCGCGTGAGGCATGGGCTTCTGGCGTAAAAGGGGCGCGATTGTAGCGATGACGCAACCCTCGGCAGCCCGGCGTGAAATGGCGCACGCCGTCCCCGCTTTTCAGGATGCGGGAAATCGCAAGCGCCGTGACACTGGTAACCGGGGACAACAAGGGGCACTTCATGAGCAACGCCGGCACACCGAATCGCTGGTTCCAGGGCTGGCGCAGCGGGCAGCGCCCGACGCAGCCCGATCCGGCTGACATGGGCACCGCCTTCGGGCTGGAAGCCAGCTTCGACGAAGCCGAGCGCGCGCCCCACGCCAAGCCCGCCGCGGCCAAGCCCGGCTGGATCCGGCGCCTTTCCCTGCGCGGCAAGCGCTCGGCCTGAACCATCAGGGCAATTCGCGACTGGCACGTTCAGGTCGCGACGAAGCTGTCTAAGCGCCGCTAGAATCGGGGCATGGCCCGACTGTCCTTCCGTGAGCAAGTCCTGCGCGTGCGCGAGGACGCCATCGTCTCGTCAGTGAACCGGCTGCTCGCCGACAAGGGCTTCGACCTGATGACGGTGGACGAGGTGGCCGCCGACGTGGGCATCGCCAAGGCCAGCCTGTACAAGCACTTCGCCTCGAAAGAGGCCCTGGCCGCCGCCGCCATGGTGCGCCTGCTGCAGCGCACGCTGACCGAGATCGAAGCCATCGCGGCGCGGCCTGACTGCACGGCACTGCAACGGCTGGACGCCGTCACGCGCTGGGCGCTGTACACGCAACTGGCGGGCGAGATGCCCACGCTGCCCTCGCACAACTCGAGCCTGCGCGCCGAGTTGCTGGCCAGCAAGTCCTACCTGGACCTGCTGATGGAAGTGAGCGAGCGTCTGGGCGAGTGGATCGTGCAGGCCCAGGCCGACGGCGCCATCGCGCCGGAGCTGCCGCCCGAGGTGGTGCTGTACACCGTGTTCGCGCGCGCCTGCGACCCGGTGCCGGCCTTTCTGAAGGCCGGCGGACGCTTCAGCGACGAGCAGATCGTCGACTGGGTGATGCACACCTGCCTGCAAGGCCTGTGCGGCCCGGTGCGCAGCGGCGCCTGAACCCGCGGCTTCGGCAGTTTCAGATCTCGACCACGCACAGCGGGTCGAAACCCAGGTCTTCACCCTTGTGCGCCAGGCCGCGCGCGTTGCAGACCACGCGCACCGGGCGGCGGCCGGGGCGGTCCACCGTGTAGTCGTGGCGGCAGTGCAGGTGGCCGTGCAGCCACAGGTCGGCGCGCGGCAGCAGGTCGTCGTCGGCATTGCAGAAGCTCGCGCTGCCCGGCTGCCGGCCGTAGCGCGGGTCGGCACTGCGCAGGCTGGGTGCAAAGTGAGTGATCACCAGTGTCTTGTCCCAGGCGCCGCGGGGCGGCTTGGCCAGTTCGGCCTCGAGCCAGGCGCGGCACAGCAGGGCCTCGGCGCGCACCGCCGCTGTGCCGAAGGGCTGGCCGCCGCGCGTGCTGCCCATCAGGCGCATGAAGTACTCGGCGGCGCGTTCGGCGCGCGGGCGCTGCGCGGCGCCGAAGAGGTCGAAGTCGCTCCAGCGCGCGCTGCCCAGCACGCGCACGCGGTGGCCGTCGTCGGCGTCGGTCAGGACCAGGGTTTCACGCTCCAGCAGCGTGAAGCCCAGTTCGGTGCACAGCGCGCGCAGGCCAGCGGCCGCCTGGTCGAAGTCGCGGCCGTCGTATTCGTGGTTGCCGGCGATCACCAGCACCGGCACCGGCCAGCCGGCAAAGCGGCGATAGCCCTCCCAGCCGGCGTCGATGTCGCCGGCCAGCACCAGCGCCTGCGCGCCGGGGGCGGGCTGGGGCTCGAAGTGTTCGGTCTCCAGGTGCAGGTCGGACAGCAGTTGCAGTTTCATGAGCCTTGTTCCTGCGGCCATTGTCGGGGTGCAGCGCCCGTCGGTCGGATTTGCCAAATGCGAATGATTCGCGTTATCATGTACGCATCCCTTTCAACCTCCGATCGCCCACCATGCGCTCCGTCCTCAAGACCCTTGCCGCCGCCCTGGCCACCAGCTTTGCCCTTGCCGCCCCGGTGCAGGCGCAGGGCGTGCTCAACATCTACTCGGCCCGCCACTACCAGACCGACGAGGCGCTGTACGCCAACTTCACCAAGGCCACCGGCATCCGCATCAACCGGCTCGACGGCAAGGAGGACGAGCTGGTCGAGCGCATCCGCAACGAGGCCGCGGCCAGCCCGGCCGACCTGCTGATCACCGTGGACGCCTCGCGCCTGGAAGTGGCCGACAAGCTGGGCCTGTTCCAGCCGCTGCAAAGCAAGATCATCGACGAGCGCGTGCCGGCCAACCTGCGCACGCCCAACTGGGCGGCGTTCTCGACGCGCGCGCGCGTCATCGTCTACAACAAGTTCGTCATCAAGCCCGACCAGGTGCCCACCTACGAGTCGCTGGCCAACCCCGAGCTCAAGGGCCAGGTCTGCGTTCGTTCGGGCGGCCACCCCTACAACCTGTCGCTGGGCGGGGCCTTCATCGCCCACGTGGGCGAAGCCGCCACCGAGGCCTGGGCGCGTGGCCTGGTGGCCAACTTCGCGCGGCCGCCGCGCGGTGGCGACACCGACCAGCTCAAGTCGGTGGCCGCGGGCGAATGCGGCGTGGCCCTTGCCAACACCTACTACGTGGCGCGGCTGATGCGCTCCACCTCCGCCGCCGACCAGGCGGTGATGGCCAAGCTGGGCGTGGTCTGGCCCAACCAGGCCACCTGGGGCGCGCACATCAACGTCTCGGGCGCCGGCATCCTGAAGCACGCGCCCAACAAGGCCGCGGCCGTCAAGTTCCTGGAATACCTGGCCAGCGACGAGGCCCAGGTCTACTTTGCCGATGGCAACAACGAGTGGCCCGTGGTCAAGACCGCGGCGGCCAGGAACCCGGCGCTGGACAAGCTGGGCAGCTTCCGCCCCGACGCGCTGGCGGTGGGCGACCTGGCCAAGAACGCGGCCCTGGCGCAGCGCGTGTACGACCGCGCCGGCTGGAAGTAGGCGCCAGGCCCCGGTCGGGGCTGGTGTGGCTACCATGGCGGCGACTGTGCATCCAGCGCCACCCCGGCGGCTGCATCGCAGGGGAGCAGCCGAACGCTGATGGACGCCAGCACCCGACTCCGCATCTTCATCTCCTACGCCCGAGGGGATGCTGCCGCGCTGGCCGAGGAGCTGATGATCGGCCTCGAGCTGCTCGGCTTCGACCCCATCCTCGACAAGCACGACATCGCTGCCGCAGAAGACTGGGAGCAGCGCCTGGAAAGCCTGCTGCGGCAAGCCGATACGGTGGTGTTCCTGCTGTCGCCGCGCTCGGTCGGGTCGCGGCGCTGTGCCTGGGAGGTGGACAAGGCCAGCGCGCTGTCCAAGCGCATCGTTCCGGTGGTGGCAGCGCCGGTGTCGGAAAACGACGTTCCGCCGCTGCTGCGCAAGCTCAACTTCATCGATTTCGGGCCGGGCCAGTCCTTCGCGCGCGCACTGGGCCGTCTGGCCGACGCCTTGCGCGTCGATCTGGACTGGATCCGCGAGCACACCCGCCTCGCCGAACTGGCCGGGCGCTGGCTGGCCCGCGGTCAAGACGATGCCCTGCTGCTGCGCGGTGCCGAGCTGGCCGGCAGTCAGGCCTGGGCCACGTGCTGGCATGCCGGCGCGCCCGAGATCACCGACGACCAACGCCGCTACATCACCCACAGCACCGAAGCGTCGGCGCAGCGCGAGAACCTGGAGCGGCAACGCCTGGACGAACTGGCCCACGCGGTGGCCGAGCAGGCCCAGGCGCTGACCCTGCGCGAAGCCGCAACCCGGCAGTTGCGCCGCCGCACCGTGGCCGGCGGTGTGGCGGGCGCGGTGCTGAGCGCCGGCATGGGTACCTTGGGCTACATGTTCGTGCGCGAGGCGCGGGAGCTGGAGCGCATGCGAAGTCGGGCCGACGAAGCCGCCGCGCTGGCGCTGAAGGAAGCCGTCCAGCGCGAGGCGATGCGCACCGACCTGGAAGGCCAGGTTTTCGTGTCAGCGACGTCGTCCAGCCAGGTGGGTTATGAAGGCGCGGGCTTCACGAAGAACCTGCTGGCGGAGATGGCGTCGGATCAGGTGTCGCTGAGCCTGGCGCTGGCGCGCACGGTCCACAAGGTGCTCGCGCAGACCAATGGGCGCCAGCGACCGTTCATTGCCACCGACATGAACGGCGATGTGTACCTGCGGCTGGCACCCCCGAGCCGCCGTCGCCGCGCCCTGGTGATCACGGTCGACCACATCGACCATTCGACGCAGCTACCGGGTGTGCGCCTGGACGGGCAGGCCTGGAGCGACTTCCTCGGCGCCGCCGGGTTCGAACTGCAATGGCTGCGCAACCCCAAGCGCGAGGACGTGATGCTCGCGCTGCTCAGCATGCAGGTGTCGTCGGCTGCGATCCCGCCCGCGATGTTCAAGCGCGTTGGCGCTGCTGCCGCGGCCTCCGGGCTCGGTGGCAGGAGCGACAGCGACCCCGAAGCGCCCAAGCCGCCGCCACCCAACAGCTTTTGCCTGCTCTACTTTGCTGGCCCTTCGATCCCCAGCGGCGACCGGCGCTTCCTGGCTTTGGATGACACGCCCCTGCTGCGCGCCCGTGAAGACAGCAAAGAAGTACGCCGCAGCGTCGTGGCGGTGGACGAGCTGTCGGCGATTCTGCGGGAGCGCTTCGCGGCGTCGTGCTTCGTCGCCGACGTCTGATCGTCGTCGGCGGGTACAGCAATACACGGCTCGCGCAGGCCCATGGGCACCCGGATTGCCCAAGCGCAGGGGCTTTGCAGACTACCGGCTGGCAATGCGCCGGCACAGCACGATGACCGGCAGCAGCCCCACGGCCACGATCGCCAACGCGGCGGTCGAGGCCTCGGCCAGGCGCTCGTCGCTGGCCAGGGTGTAGGCCTGCGTGGCCAGGGTGTCGAAGTTGAAGGGGCGCATCACCAGCGTCGCCGGCAACTCCTTCATCACGTCGATGAACACCAGCAGGGCCGCCGTGAGCAGGCTGCCGCGCAGCAGCGGCAGGTGCACGTGCCACAGCGCCTGCGCCGGGCTGTCGCCCAGGCTGCGCGCGGCGTCGTCCATCACCGGGGTGATGCGCGCCAGGCCGGCGTCCACCGACTGCAGTGCCGCCGCCAGGTAGCGCACGACGCAGGCGTAGACCAGCGCGGCAATGGTGCCGGTGATCAGCAGGCCCGGGTTCCAGCCCAGCGTCGACTGCGCCAGTGCGGCCAGCGCATGGTCCAGCCGCGTCACCGGGATGAGCACGCCCACCGCGATCACCGTGCCCGGCAGGGCATAGCCCAGCGCCCCGACGCGGTGCGCCAGCCGCGTGCTGGCGCCGCGGTGGGTGCGCGCCGCGTAGGCCAGCAGCAGCGCCAGCAGCACGGCAAAGATGGCGGCCAGCCCGGCCAGGGTGACGCTGTGCCAGGCCAGCGTGAGGAAGCGCGGGCCGAACTGCTCGTCGCCGCCGCCGAGCGTCAGGCGCAGCAGCAGCCCGGCGGGCAGCGCAAAGCCGCCGAACAGCGGCAACGCGCAGGCCAGCGCCGCCAGCGCCGAGCGCGCGCTGGGCAGCG
>JALHPY010000007.1:36114-82716 GCA_022842305.1 Rubrivivax sp. | reverse complement strand
CAGCGCCCGGCCACCACGCCCGCGCGCTTTGCCGTGGGCGACGCGGTGCGCACCCGCGCCCACCCGCAGCCCCACCACACGCGCCTGCCCGGCTACGTGCGCGGCCGCCGCGGCCGCATCGAGGCTTTGCACGGCGCGCATGTCTTCGCCGACAGCCACGCCCAGGGCCTGGGTGAGCAGCCCTGCTGGCTGTACACCGTGGTCTTCGACGGCGCCGAGCTGTGGGGCAGCGAGCCCGGCGCGCAAGGCCTCAGCGTTTCGGTCGACGCCTGGGAACCCTACCTGGAGCCGGTTTGACATCCGCCGCCCCGCCCGAAGAACCCGTCTTCGCCGAGCCCTGGCAGGCGCACGCCTTTGCGCTGGCGGTGTCACTGCACCAGCGCGGCCTGTTCAGCTGGCCCGAATGGGCCGCGGCCCTGGCCGAGGAGATCGCCGCGGCCCAGGCGCGCGGCGACCCCGACCGTGGCGACACCTACTACCAGCACTGGCTGGCCACGCTCGAGCGCCTGGTGGCGGCCAAGGGCGCCAGCTCGCCGGCCGAACTGCAGCGCTACCAGCAGGCCTGGGAGCACGCCGCCGAACGCACGCCACATGGCCAGCCGATCGCGCTGCAGGCCGAGGACTTCAACGGATGAGCACCAAGATCCTGTTCGGCTTTCACGCCGTCACCGTGCGCCTGAAGACGGCGCCGCAATCGGTGGCCGAAATCCACGTCGACGCCACGCGGCGCGACGCGCGCATGCGTCAGTTCGTCGAACGCGCACGCGAGGCCGGCGCCAAGCTGGTGGACAGCGACGGCGAGCGCCTGGCCGCGATGGCTGGCAACCCGCGCCACCAGGGCGTGGTGGCGCGCGTGCAGCCGCTGCCGGCGCGCCACTCGCTGGACGAGGTGCTGGAAGAAGTGCAGGGCCCGCCCCTGGTGCTGGTACTGGACGGCGTGACCGACCCGCACAACCTGGGCGCCTGCCTGCGCGTGGCCGACGGTGCCGGCGCGCACGCCGTGGTGGCGCCCAAGGACCATGCCGTGGGCCTGAACGCCACCGTGGCCAAGGTGGCCAGCGGCGCGGCCGAGACCGTGCCCTACCTGATGGTCACCAACCTGGCGCGCAGCTTGAACGAGCTGAAGGAGCGCGACATCCGCGTCATCGGCACCAGCGACGACGCCGAGCAGACGCTGTACGACGTCGACCTGTCCGGCCCCGTGGCCCTGGTGCTGGGCGCCGAGGGCGCCGGCCTGCGGCAACTGACGCGCAAGACCTGCGATGAGCTGGTGCGCATCCCCATGCTGGGCGCGGTGGAAAGCCTGAACGTCAGCGTGGCCGCCGGCATCTGCCTGTACGAGGCGCTGCGCCAGCGCCGACCCCAATAAGTCTGGAACCCTGCCATGCCCGTCATCGCCGTCAACCATCCGCTGGTGCGCCACAAGGTCGGCCTGCTGCGCGAGGACGACATCTCGACCAAGAAATTCCGCGAGCTCACCAATGAGCTGGCGCGGCTGCTGGCCTACGAGGCCACGGCCGATTTCCCACTGGAAAAGACCAGCATCGCCTGCTGGAGCGGCCCGCTGGAGATCGACCAGATCGCCGGGCGCAAGGTCACCATCGTGCCCATCCTGCGCGCAGGCCTGGGCATGCTGGACGGCGTGCTGGACATGATCCCCAACGCCAAGGTCAGCGTGGTGGGCGTCGCGCGCAACCACGAGACGCTGCAGCCCGAGCAGTACTTCGAGCGTTTCGTGGGCCACCTGGACGAGCGCACGGCGCTGATCATCGACCCCATGCTGGCCACGGCCGGCTCGATGATCGCCACCGTCAATCTGCTCAAGCGCCGCGGCTGCAAGGACATCCGCGCCCTGGTGCTGGTGGCCGCGCCCGAGGGCATCCGCGCGCTGGACGCCGCCCACCCCGACGTGCGCTGCTGGACCGCGGCCATCGACAGCCATCTCAATGAGGTGGGTTACATCATCCCGGGGCTGGGCGACGCGGGGGACAAGATCTTTGGAACGAAGTGAGGACGTGAAACCCTGCCTGCGCAGGGTTTCACGCCTCACTTCGAGCCCGAGCTCTGCGAGGGCCGTGAGAGGGCGCGGTGCCCTGACTACACCCAGGCCGCCCGGCGCAGCCGGCGGTAGACCAGGCCGCAAGCCAGCGCGGTGAGTGCCACGACCAGCGGGTAGCCGGCCTTCCACTGCAGCTCGGGCATCCACGCGAAGTTCATGCCGTACAGGCTGAAGACGACGGTGGGGATGGCCAGGATCGCGCCCCAGCCCGCCAGACGCTTGACCACCTCGTTCTGGTTGTTGGCCACCAGTGCCAGATTCACCTGCATGGCCGTGGTCAGCATGTCGCGCATGCCGTCGATCTGGCCCACCAGGCGCGAGACGTGATCCTGGATGTCGCGGAAGTAGGCGCGCAGTTCCTTGGGGATGATCTCCTCGTGCAGACGCATCAGCTCCGCACTGATGTCCGCCACGGGCAGGGCGGCATTGCGCAGTTGCAGCAGGTTGCGCTTCAGGGCGTACAGCCGCTCGATCACCAGCCGGTCGAACTGGTCCTTGAAGATGTCGGTCTCGATGGCCTCGAAGTCCTGCTCGAACTGCGCCACCACGGGCTGGTAGTGGTCGGCCACGAAGTCCAGGAGCGCGTACAGGGCGAAGCCCGGGCCCTTGGGCAGGGCCTTGGTGCTGTCCTCGCAGCGCTGCAGCACCTGCGCGTAGCTGGACGAAATGCCGTGGCGCACCGACACCAGGAAGTTGGCGCCGACGAAGAGGTGGGTCTCGCCGTAGACCACCTGGCCGGCTTCGAGCTGCGCCGACTTCAGCACGATGAAGAGCGAGCCGCTGTAGGCCTCGATCTTGGGCCGCTGGTGCGCGTGGTGGGCATCCTCGATGGCCAGTTCGTGCAGGCCTAGCGCCAGCTGGACCTTGCCCAGCAGTGCGTCGTCGGGCTCATGCAGCCCCAGCCACACAAACGTGCCGGGCTGCTTGATGACCCCGGAAATGTCGTCGATGGAGAGGTCGCCCAGGCTGCGCTGCCCGTCTCGATAGAGCACGCTGTGCACGATGGATGTCATCGCGATGGTCCTTCCGGGGAAATGCCGTTGCGCCGACCGACCGTTCCTGCGATTGGATCACCGATTCCGCACCCGGTGGGTGCGGTAGCGGACAGCGCGGGCCCTTGGCGGGTGGTGCCCTGCCGCCCCTTGGTTCGACTGCGTACAGACCGCGCAGCACCGCTTGTCTATGGTGCATCGGGTTCCAAGGCCCTGCATCCCCCTCCACTTCAAAGAAGATCTCATGACCAAGCACCACAGTTTCAAGCTGGCCCTGCTGACCGCAGCCCTGCTGGCATTGCCGGCGGCCCAGGCGGCCCAGCTGTCCAAGGCCGACTACCAATCCGGCAAGACGCGCATCCAGGCCGACTACAAGGCCGACAAGGCGGCCTGTGGCGCGCTGTCGGGCAATGCCAAGGACGTGTGCGTCGAAGAAGGCAAGGCCAAGGAAAAGGTGGCGCGGGCCGAACTCGAATACGGCTACAGCGGCAAGCCAGCCGACGCCAACAAGGTGCTGGTGGCCAGGGCCGAGTCCAGCTACGCCGTGGCCAAGGAACGCTGCGACGACCTGGCGGGCAACCCCAAGTCGGTGTGCGTGCAGGAAGCCAAGGCCGTCCAGACCAAGGCCCTGGCGGATGCCAAGCTGGGCAAGGCGGTCGGCGAAGCCCGCAAGGACGCCGCCAGCGACAAGCGCGACGCCGACTACAAGGTGGCGATCGAGAAGTGCGATGCGCTGGCCGGCGACGCCAAGGTCAGCTGCGTGGGCAACGCCAAGATGGCCAGCGGCAAGAACTGAGCAGCAGCTTGCGCAGGCCCGCCGCCGAATCGCTCAGCGCCCCTGCATGACTTCTTCCAGCGCCTGCAGATAGGCCGGATACATCTGCAGGTCGTTGTGCCCCGCCTGCGGCAGCAGCAGCAACTGCGCCTGTGGCGCCAGCGCTGCCAGGCGCTGGGCGTGGGCCGGGGCGATGAAGTCGTCGCGCGCGCCGTGGATCAGCAGCACCGGGCTGCGCACCTGCGGCAGGATCAGATCGGTGCGCAGCGGGTAGCGCAGCAGCGCCTGCGGCACCCAGGGGTAGAGCTCGGCGGCCATCTGCGCCATGCTGGCGTAGGGTGAGGCCAGCACCAGGTGTTCGGGTTGCACCTCGGCCGCCAGCTGGGCCGCCAGCCCGCTGCCCAGTGAGCGGCCGATGATCACCCGCCGCAGCCCGGCGTAGTGCGGCGCCACCTGGGCCCAGGCCGCGCGCACGTCGTCCAGCAGCTGCGCCTGGCTCTGGATGCGGCCGCTGCTCTTGCCGTAGCCGCGGTAGTCGATCATGAACAGGTCGAAGTTGGCGCGGCGGTAGAGGTCGACGTTGACGAACCAGCCCTCCAGGCTGCCGGCGTTGCCGTGCAGGTAGAAGGCCAGGCCCGCAGGCGCCGGCCGCCGCAGGTGCAGCGCGTGCAGGCGCGCGCCGGGCACGTCCACCCAGGTCTCGTGCACGTCGGTGCCGACGTCGAAGCGGTGCGTGGCCGGCAGCTTCTCGGGCATGAACAGCAGCTTCTCCTGCCCCCACCACAGCAAGGCCAGCACCGCGGCGTACAGCGCCAGCGCCACGCCGGCCGCCCCGGCGGCCAGCCCGGCCCAGCGCAGCAGCGGTGCGGCCATCTCGATCACACCCATCCCGCGGTGCCCGCGATGGCGCCGCCCCGCAGCCCCAGCGGGCCCAGGCGCTGCAAGGGCGCCGCCGCCTCAGACATGCACCACCGCTGCGCCTGCCATGCGCCGCGCCAGGGCCGTGCTCAGCGCCAGCGCCAGCAGCATCCAGGCCAACCCGGCCCAGTGCAGCAGCGCAAAGCCGCTGGCCGCCACCAGCAGGCCGCCGCCGGCCGCGCCCACGGCCTGGCCCAGGTACATGGCCGAGGTGTTGAGTGCCAGCAGCGCCTGCGCCACGGCCGGTGCGCTGATCGACAGCCGCGCCTGCTGCGCCGAGTTGGACGCGAAGCAGCCCAGCGCCCAGGGCGTGATCACCAGCGCCATGCTCACCACGCCAACGGCCAGCGGCCACAGCAGCAGGCTGATCGCCATCAGCGCCAGCCCGGCGCCCACGCAGCGCGCCACGCCAAAGCGCTGGATGGCGCGCGTCAGCAGCATGTTGCCGGCCAGGCCGAAGGCGCCGAACCACAGGAACAGCAGGCTCACCGCGCCGGCACCCGCACCCAGGTGCTGGCGGTAGTAGGGCGCCAGGTAGCTGAACACCGTGAACTGCCCGGCCGCGCTGAGCACCGTGACCGCCACCATGCCCATCAGCAGCGGGTTGCTGAGCGTGCTGCCCCAGTTGCGCAGCGACATCGGTGGCGGCCGCACGCCGTCGGGCAGGGCGCGCCAGACCGCGGCCGCGCCGGCCAGGCTGAGCAGCGCCACCAGCGCGAAGGCCCAGCGCCAGCCGAAGGCTTCGCCGATGTAGCTGTGCAGCGGCATGCCGATCACCGAGCTGAGCGACCAGCCCAGAAAGATGAAGGTGATGGCGCGGCCGCGCTGCTCGGGCGGCGCCAGCACGCTGATGGCCGCCGCGGCCTGCGGCGTGAATACCGCCGCGGCCAGCACCGACAGCGCGCGCACCGGCAGCAGCGCGGCAAAGCCCGGCATCAGCGCCGCCAGCGCATGGCCGGCGGCGTACCACAGCAGCGCACCGGTGAGCAGGCGGCGGCGGTCCATGCCACCCAGCAGCACGGCCAGCAGCGGCGCGCCCAGCGCCATGGCGATCGCGGCCACGCTGATCAGCTGCCCGGCCACCGCCACCGGCACCTGCAGCGAAGCCACCAGGTCGTTGAGCGAGCCGGCCGCCACCATCACGCCGCAGCCGATGGCAAAGTTGCCGGCCAGCAGCGCATTGCCGGCACGGGCCACGGCTTCGGGGCCGTGCGCGGGGCCGTGCGCGGGGCCTTGCGCTGGGCTCACCCGGCGGCCCTCATCGCAGCACGCGCAGCGCCTCGGGGTTGACCAGGTTGCTGGGGCTCTTGGCGATGAAGGCCAGCACGTTCTCGAAGGCGGCGCGGAAATACTGCTCGTAGCTGTCGAGTTCCACGTAGCCGATGTGCGGCGTGCACACGGCGTTTTCCAGGCGCAGCAGCGGGTGGCCCTGCAGGATGGGTTCGCTCTCGAACACGTCGATGGCGGCCATGCCGGGCCGGCCGCGGTTGAGCGCGGCCACCAGTGCGCCGTCTTCCAGCAACTCGGCGCGCGAGGTGTTGACCAGCAGCGCGGTGGGCTTCATGCGCGCCAGCGCGTCGTGGCGCACGATGCCGCGGGTGCTGTCGCTCAGGCGCAGGTGCAGCGAGAGCACGTCGCAGGTCTCGAAGAAACCCTCGCACTCATGGGCCGCCTGGTGGCCGTCGGCCACGGCCCGCGCGCGCGCGGCCTCGCTGCCCCACACCAGCACCTGCATGCCGAAGGCGCGGCCGTAGCCGGCCACCAGGCGGCCGATCTTGCCGTAGCCCCAGATGCCCAGGGTCTTGCCCCACAGCACCATGCCCAGCGCGAAGTTGGGCGGCATCGAAGCCGTCTTGAGCCCGCTTTGCTGCCAGGCGCCGTGCTTGAGGTTGCCGATGTACTGCGGCAGGCGCCGCATCGAAGCCATGATCAGCGCCCAGGTCAGCTCGGCCGGTGCCACCGGCGAGCCCGCGCCTTCGGCCACGGCGATGCCCATGCGGGTGCAGGTCTCGACGTCGATGTGGCCGGTCACGCGCCCGGTCTGCGAGATCAGCTTCAGCCGCGGCAGCTTTTCGAGCAGGGCGCGCGGGAAGTGCGTGCGTTCGCGGATCAGCACCAGCACGTCGGCGTCGCGCAGGCGCACCGAGAGCTGGCCGATGCCCTTGACGGTGTTGGTGAAGACCTTGGCGTTGAGGGGTTCCAGCAGCGTGGCGCACTTGAGCTTGCGCACCGCGTCCTGGTAGTCGTCGAGGATGATGATGTTCATGCGCTATGGGGCAGGCCTGGGCGGCGATTCTGCCCCTTCCTGACGCGGCCGCCGCCAGCGGCTAGCATGCGCGTCCCGCCCACCCGGAGACAGCGATGAGCCCTTCCATGCATTCGGCCAGCGTGCCCGTGTTCACCCGCATGCTGGGCAATGCCCTGGTCTGGCTGGACAAGGCGCAGGCGCACGCCGAGGCGCGCAAGTTCGACCCGGCCAATTACCTGGGCCTGCGCCTGGCGCCCGACATGCTGCCTTTCACGCGCCAGATCCAGATCGCCAGCGACGCCGTCAAGGGCTGCATGGCGCGCCTGGCCGGCGTCGAGGTGCCCAAGTGGGACGACAACGAGGCCAGCCTGGACGACCTGCGCGCGCGCATCCGCCGCACCATCGACTTCGTCCAGAGCTTCACGCCGGCGCAGATCGACGGCAGCGAGGCGCGCGAGATCGTCATGCAGATGCGCGCGGGCGAACTGCGCTTCAACGGCGAGGACTACCTCCAGCACTTCGTGCTGCCCAACCTGTACTTCCACCTGACCACCACCTACGCGCTGCTGCGCCACGCCGGGGTGGCGCTGGGCAAGAAGGATTTTCTGGGGGGTTGAGCCGCTGGCGGCAGGGCCGCGGGGCACGCGCGCCGGGCGATGGGCCTATGATGATTTGCAGCCCCCCTCATCGCCCGCGAGGTACGCCATGCTCAGTCCGGCGCTCGAGCTCTTCGTGTTGTGGCACCCGGACGACCCATCCGGCGCGGCGCTGGCCGACGAACTGGCCACGCACTTCCACGGCGGCGTCTACAGCAACCTGCTGGCCGGCTCGATGGAGGTCTACATGCGCTCGGCCGGCTGGCGTGCCGAAGACGACGCGCCGCGCCCCATCCCCTGGCCGTGGGAGCCGGCTCCGGGCGGCCTGCCGGCGGCGCGCTTCGTGGCCGTGGTGCTGCTGGTGGGCAGCGCGCTCAACCGCGCCGTGCACGACCCCGACGACCCCTGGCAGGCCTATGTGTCCGCAGTCGACCGCGCGCGGCGCGAACACCCGGCGCAGGCCGCGCTGTTTCCCCTGCGCATGGACGGTGTGGCCGCCAGCGGCACGCTGGCACGGCTGATCGGCCCCACCCAGTTCATCGCCGAGGCCGACCCGCACAGCCAGTCGCCCGAGCCGGCGCCCGAGATGCGCGGCCGCGACCTGGCGCAAGGCCTGGCGCAGTGGATCAGCCCCGAGGACAAGCCGCGGCTGCGTGTCTTCATCAGCCACACCAAGCGCCAGGGCACGCGCGACGAGCCGGTGGCCGGGCTGGTGGATGCCGTGCGCGCGGCGTTCGATTCCAAGCGCGTGGACAACTTCTACGACGCGCACGACCTGCAGCCCGGCGTCGACTGGGACCGCGCCTTGCGCGACACCGCCGCCAGCAGCGCGCTGCTGGCGCTGCGCACCGACCTGTACGCATCGCGCGAATGGTGCCAGCGCGAGATGCTCACGGCCAAGCGCCACGGCATGCCGGTGGTGGTGCTGGACGCCCTGAGCGCGGGCGAGGCGCGCGGCTCTTTCCTGATGGACCACACGCCGCGCATCCCGGTGCGCCGCGACGCGCAGGGGCAGTGGGGCGCCGACGCCATCCGCCGCGCCATCAACCTGCTGGCCGACGCCTGGCTGCAGCGCGTGCTGTGGCTGCGCCTGCACGAACAGGCGCAGCAGGGCTCGCCGCTGGCGCGCTACTGGTGGGCACCGCAGGCGCCCGAGCCCAGCACCCTGGCCAGCTGGCTGCCCGCGCCGCCCGGGGCCTCGGCCCTGCCCGACGCCAGCCTGCCGCCCTGCATGCCGGCGCAGGGCCCGGGCAGCGAGATCCGCATCCTCTACCCCGACCCGCCGCTGGCCGAAGACGAGCGCCGCGTGCTGCAGCTGCTGGTGCAGCTGGCCGGCTACGGGCCGCTGGACCTGAGCACGCCGCGCCTGCTGGCCGCGCGCGGCGCATGAAGAGGGCCCTGAAATGAGCGACCAAAGCCCTACAGCGCCCAACGGCGCCCCGCTGCTGCCCACGCAGGCCTTGCACGGGCTGCGCATCGGCATCTCGGTGTCCGACAGCGACGACCTGCTGCGCCTGGGCCTGTCGCCCAACCACTTCAAGCTGGCGGTGCGCGAGCTGGCGCGCACCGTGCTGGTGGGCGGCGGCACGCTGGCCTATGGCGGGCATCTGCGGCCCGGCGGCTTTACCGAACTGCTGATCCGCGAGCTGGGCCAGTACGCGCGCGACGGCGGTTTTGCCGACGCCGACGCCGACGCCGCGCCGGCCGTGCCGCTGATCCTGTGCCTGGCCTGGCAGGAACACCGCCGCAGCAGCATCGCCGAGATCGAGGCCGCCACGCGCGATCTCGACATCTACGGCCGCCTGCACTGCCTGGACCAGGACGGCCAGCGCATCAAGAAGCCGCTGGCCGAGCGCAGCGCCGAGGCCATCCCGCCGCCCGAAGACCGCGCCGTGCGCGCCCGCGCCCTGACGGCCATGCGCCGCTACATGCACGACAACATCGCCGCGCGCATGATCCTGGGCGGCAAGCGCCACGGCTACACCGGTGCCATGCCGGGCATCGTCGAGGAAGCGCTGATTGCCCTCGAAGGCGGGCAGCCGCTGTACCTGGCGGGCGGCTTCGGCGGCATCACGCTCGACCTGGCCGCGGCCGTGGACCCGCAGTGCGCGGCGCTGTGCCCGCGCCACGCCAGCGATGTGCCGGCCGATACCGGGGCGCTGGCGGCGATCGATCGCTTCCGCGCCGTGGCGGCCGATGGCGGCGGCTGGGCGCGCCTGAACAACGGTCTGGACGCGGGCGAGAACCTGCGGCTGGCGGCCACGCACCGGCCGGCCGAGATGGCCGCGCTCATCGCCCTGGGACTGGGCCGCTGGGCGCAGAGCCGGCCCGCTGCAGCGGGCTAATATCAGCCGTCAGCCGGCGTCAGCGCCACCCCCGCGGCCTGCACCGCGGCCCGCAGCGCCGCGCCGGCAGGGCCACGGCATTGCACCTGCACCCGCGCCGGGCCGAAGGCCTGGCACAGCGTGCCCAGCACCAGGCCGACCATGGCCTGGTCGCTGTCGGGCCCCACCTGCAGCAGCGCACGCCGGGCGTGGCCGGCCCAGTGCAGCAGGTCGGCCAGGCGTACCAGGTCGGGGGCGCTGAAGTCCATGGTTTCCACCAGCAGCGCAGCGGCCGGCGGCACGCCGTCGGACAGCGCGGCCTCGTCCATGGCCACCACCACCAGGTCGACCACGTCCTCGGCCGCGGCGTGCAGCTCACCCGGGTGCAGCGGCGCCACGCCCAGTGCGCAGGCGATGCCCTGCGCCGTCAGCGCCGCGGCGGCGCGCGGCGGGTGGCGGCTCATGTCGTGCACGTGCAGGTCGTGCAGCGCGGCGGGCAGCGCGCCCAAGTCCACCGGCTCGATGGCCACCGGGATGATGGGCAGGCCCAGCGCCAGCGCCTTGCCGATCTCGACCTCGGTCCAGGCGCTTTCCAGGCTCAGCGCCGACAGGCAGAAGACCATGGCGTCGGCACCGGCCAGCGCCGCGCCGATGGCTTCTTTCCAGCGCTGGCCGGGCTGCAGGTCGTCCAGGTCCAGCCAGGTCTTCAGGCCGTGGCGGCGCAGCGCCATGGCCAGTGCGCGCACCGGCGCCAGGTCGGCCCGCGAATACGACAGGAAGACCGACTTGTGCTGCCGGGCCGCAGCCTGCACGCGCGGCCTACTGCTCGGCCTGGTGCAACTCGGTGACGCGCTGCACCTCGGCGCGCGAGCCCAGCACCACGCTCACGCGCTCGTGCAGCTTGGTGGGCACGATGTCCAGGATGCGCTGGCGCCCGTCGGTGGCCAGGCCGCCGGCCTGCTCGACCAGGAAGGCCATGGGGTTGGCCTCGTACATCAGGCGCAGCTTGCCGGGCTTCTCGGGCTCGCGGCTGTCCCAGGGGTAGAGGAACACGCCGCCGCGCGACAGGATGCGGTGCACGTCGGCCACCATGCTGCCCACCCAGCGCATGTTGAAGTCCTTGGCGCGCGGGCCGTCCTTGCCCGCCAGGCATTCGTCGATGTAGCGCCGCACCGGCTGCGCCCAGTGGCGCTGGTTGCTGGCGTTGATGGCGAATTCGCGCGTCTCTTCGGGGATGCGCAGGTCGGACTCGGTCAGCACCCACGAGCCGGTCTCGCGGTCCAGCGTGAACAGCACGACGCCGTCGCCCAGCGTCAGCACCAGCGTGGTCTGCGGGCCGTAGACGCAGTAGCCGGCGGCAGCCTGCTGCTTGCCCGGCTGCAGGAAGTCTTCTTCGCTGACGCCGCGGCCGTGGCCCACCTTGCGCAGCACGCTGAAGATGGTGCCGATGGAGACGTTGACGTCGATGTTGCTGCTGCCGTCCAGCGGGTCGTACAGCAGCAGGTACTCGCCCTGCGGGTAGCGGTTGGGCACGACGTGGATCGTGTCCATCTCCTCGCTGGCCATGGCGGCCAGGTGGCCGCCCCATTCGTTGGCCTCGATCAGCACCTCGTTGCTGATGACGTCCAGCTTCTTCTGCACCTCGCCCTGCACGTTCTCGCTGTGCGCGCTGCCCAGCAGTTCGCCCAGGGCGCCCTTGTTCACCGCGATGGCGATCTGCTTGCAGGCGCGCGCCACCACCTCGATCAGCAGGCGCAGCTGCGGCGGGATGTGGCCGTGTTCGCGCTGCTGCTCGACCAGGTAACGGGTGAGGCTGACTCGCTTCATGAGTTCTCCAGGGCGCGGGTGACGACCTCGCGCACGTCGTTGCTGAGATCGGTGCGCGCGGCCACGCGGGCTATGGCCTCGCGCGCGGCGTGGCGGTAGGGCTCGGCCAGCGAGGCCCAGCGGTCCATGGCGCGCGCCAGGTTGCCGGCCACGTGGCCGTTGATGGCGTCCAGTTCGAGCAGGCGCTCGGACCACAGCACGTAGCCCGCGGCATCCACGCGGTGAAAGGCGGCCGGGTTGGCGCTGCACAGGCTGCGCAGCAGGCTGCGCGCGCGGTTGGGGTTCTTGATCGAGAAGTCGGGGTGCTTGAGCAAGGCCTTGGCGCGCGCGAACACGCGGCCCGGCACCGCCTCGTGCAGCCCGGCCACCGGCTCGGGCGCGGTGGCCTGCAGCGCGAACCAGCGGTCGAGCATCAGCGCGTCGCCCCGCGCCAGCGCGAGCAGGCGCGCCAAAGCCTGATCGGCCAGCGGCGACTGCGCGCGGATCAGCGCCCCCAGCGCCAGCATGCGCTCGCTCATGTTGGTGGCGTCCTTGAAGCGCTGGTAGGCACGGCCCGGCCAGGTGGCGTCGCCCTGGCGCACCGCCAGCAGGCACAGCATGTCCAGCGCCAGCCCGGCCAGCGCGCGCCGGCCGGCCTGCGCCGGCTGCGGGCTGTAGCCCTGCGCCACCTGGTGCTGCTCCCAGGCCCACAGCCAATCGGCTTGCAGCTGTTCGGCCAGCAGCATGCGCCAGTGCTCGCGCACGGCGTGGATGCGTTGCGGGTCGACCACCGCCAACTGCTCGGCGATGTAGACCTCGCTGGGCGGCTGCAGCACCAGTTCCTTGAAAGCCGGGGCCAGCGCCGGGCTGCGCAGCGTCTGGCGCAGCGCCTGGGCCAGGGCGTCATCGAGCTGCGGCGCGCCGCCGTCGCGCAGCGCGGCCAGCAGGCTGTCCAGCACCAGGCGCTGCCCGGCCTCGAAACGGGTGAAGGGGTCGTTGTCGTGGGCCAGCAGCACCAGACGCTGCGCGGGCGTCAGGCCGTCGTCCAGGCGCACAGGCGCCGAGAAGCCGCGCAGCAGCGAAGGCACGGGCGCGCCGGCGATGTCGTCGAACACCCATTGCTGTTCGGCGGCGGTCAGCAGCAGCACGCGCTCTGCGGCCAGCACCTGGCCGTCGTCCGCCAGCAGGCCCATGGCCACGGGGATGACGAAGGGCTGCTTCGCGCCCTGGCCGGGCGAGGTCGGGCAGTGCTGCGACAGCGTCAGCGTGTAGCGCCGCGCGTGGGCGTCGTACTCGCCGCGGGCCGTCACGCGCGGCGTGCCGGCCTGGGCATACCAGCGCTTGAAGGCATCGAGCTGCACCGCCAGGCCGCTGCCCGGGTTGGCGTCGGCGATGGCCTGGGCAAAGTCGTCGCAGGTCACGGCCTGGCCGTCGTGGCGCTGGAAGTACAGGTCCATGCCGGCGCGGAAGCCCTCGCGTCCGACCAGGGTGTGCATCATGCGCACGACCTCGGCCCCCTTCTCGTACACCGTGGCGGTGTAGAAGTTGTTGATCTCGAGGTAGCTGTCGGGCCGCACCGGGTGGGCCATGGGGCCGGCGTCTTCGGGGAACTGCGCGCCGCGCAGGCGCTGCACGTCCAGGATGCGCTTGACGCCGCGCGCCCAGGCCGTGGCCGGCTCACCCGCGGGGCCGGCCATGTCCATGCTGAATTCCTGGTCGCGGAAGACCGTCAGGCCTTCCTTCAGGCTCAGCTGGAACCAGTCGCGGCAGGTGATGCGGTTGCCGGTCCAGTTGTGGAAGTACTCGTGGCCGATCACCGATTCGATGGACGCGAACTCGGCGTCGGTGGCGCTGGCGGCGTTGGCCAGCAACAGCTTGGTGTTGAAGAGGTTGAGCCCCTTGTTCTCCATCGCGCCGCTGTTGTAGTCCTCGACCGCCACCACCATGTAGCGGTCCAGGTCCAGCGCCAGGCCGAAGCGCGCCTCGTCCCAGGCCACGCTGGCCACCAGCGCGTTCATCGCGTGCTCGGTCTTCTCCAGGTCGCCCGGGCGCACGTAGATCTGCAGCAGGTGATCGCGCCCGCTGCGCGAGCGGATGCGCTGCTCGCGGCAAGCCAGGCGCGCCGCCACCAGCGCGAACAGGTAGCTGGGCTTGGGGAAGGGGTCGTGCCAGCGCGCGAAGTGGCGGCCGTTGTCCAGGCTGCCCTCTTCGAGCAGGTTGCCGTTGCTCAGCAGCACCGGCCAACGCGCCTTGTCGGCACGCAGCGTGACGGTGTAGACGGCCATCACGTCGGGCCGGTCCAGGAAGAAGGTGATGCGGCGGAAGCCCTCGGCCTCGCACTGCGTGAAGAAGCCGCTGCCGCTGGTGTACAGCCCCGACAGCGCGCTGTTCTTCTCGGGCGCGCAGGTGTTGCGGATCTCCAGCGTGAAGGCGTCGGCCTCGGGCGGGTTGTCGATGACCAGCTCGCCCGCCTCGTGCCGGAACGACACGCTCTGGCCGTCGGCCTGCACGCGCAGCAGGTTCAGGCCCTCGCCGTGCAGGCGCAGCGCCTGGCGCGGCAGCGCCGGGTTGCGCTCGATCGCCAGCTTGCTGGCCACGATGGTCTTGGCCGGGTCCAGGTCGAATGTCAGATCGACCTTGCGGATGAAGAAGGCCGGCGCGCTGTATTCCTCGCGCCGGACGACGGTGCTGCTGGCTTCACGCATCTGCGTGGTCTCCGGTGTGTTCTTGTCGCGGCCGCGGCCGGCAGGGATCAGAGCCCTTGCTTGAGGCTGGCTTCGATGAAGGTGTCGAGGTCGCCGTCGAGCACCTTCTGCGTGTTGCTGATCTCGACGTTGGTGCGCAGGTCCTTGATGCGGCTCTGGTCGAGCACGTAGCTGCGGATCTGGTGGCCCCAGCCGACGTCGGTCTTGGTGTCTTCGAGCTTCTGCTGCGCCTCGCGCTGCTTGCGCATCTCGTGGTCGTAGAGCCTGCTCTTGAGCATGGCCCAGGCCTCGTCGCGGTTGCGGTGCTGGCTGCGGTCGTTCTGGCACTGCACCACGATGTTGGTGGGGATGTGTGTCAGGCGCACCGCCGAGTCGGTCTTGTTGATGTGCTGGCCGCCGGCACCCGAAGCCCGGAACGTATCGACGCGCACGTCGGCCGGGTTGATGTCGATCTCGATCGTGTCGTCGATCTCGGGGTAGACAAACAGGCTGGCAAAGCTGGTGTGGCGGCCGCCGCTGCTGTCGAAGGGGCTCTTGCGCACCAGGCGGTGCACGCCGGTCTCGGTGCGCAGCTGGCCGAAGGCGTAGTCGCCCTCGACCTTGAGCGTGGCGCTGCGGATGCCGGCCACGTCGCCCTCGGTTTCTTCCAGCACCTCGGCCTTGAAGCCCTTGCGCTCACAGTACTTGAGGTACTGGCGCAGCAGCATCGCGGCCCAGTCGCAGGCCTCGGTGCCGCCGGCGCCGGCCTGGATGTCGATGAAGCAGTTCAGCGGGTCGGCCGGGTTGCTGAACATGCGCCGGAACTCGAGCTGCTCGACCGTTTCGCGCAGCTTGTGCGCCTCGGTCTCCATCGTGGCAATGCCGTCGAAGTCGGCTTCGGCCTTGCTCATCTCGAACAGCTCGGCGTTGTCGGCCAGGTTGCCGCTGAGGTGGTCGATCGTCGCCACCACGGTTTCAAGCGTCTTCTTCTCGCGCCCCAACTCCTGGGCGCGCTTGGGGTCGTTCCAGACCGCCGGGTTTTCCAGCGCCGCGTTGACCTCGTTCAGCCGCAGTGATTTGCGGTCGTAGTCAAAGATACCCCCGGAGCTGCTCGGTGCGGGCGCTCAGATCGGCGAGCAGCGTGCCGATCGAGTTGATGTGTTCGATGTCCATGGGATGTCCCGGTTTGGCAGGCTTGGCAGGCGGTGCAAAGCCGTCGATTCTCGCACTCAGAGGCTGAGAGTTTTTCGGCCGTGCCCGAAGGGCGCGTCCAGGCGTCCCCGATCTAGGCGCAAAGCGCAGCCATAGCTCGGGCTATGGCGAGCATTTGCAACGACGAGCGGGGGTGTCTGGGCGCGACAGGCGGGCATGGGTGAAAGACTCTCAGCCTCTCAGCCCAGGAACGCGGACAGATGCCCTGCCAGCGCCTCGGGCTGGTCGTGGTGCAGCATGTGGCCGCAGGGGCTCAGCACCACCTGCTGCACCTGTGGCACCACCGCCAGGCGCTCCAGGAACTCACTGCGCGGGTAGCGCGTGCCCCACCACTTGCTCACGTCGGTGAGGTCGCCCTCGGCCCAGAGCATCGGTGCGCTGATCAGCTTCCAGGTTTCCAGCACTTCGGGCACGCGGTACAGCACCGGGTTGACGCGCTTGTGCGCCGGGTCACCCAGGATGCGCCAGCGGCCGTCGGGGCCGGCGGCGGCCCAGTGCGGCGCCAGCCAGGTGGCCTTGTCGGCCGTGAGCAGCGGGTTGTTCTTCATCAGCCGCTCGGCCACGGCCGCCACGCTGTCGTAGCTGCGCAGGGCCTGCGGCTGCTTCAGCTCGTCGAGCCACTGCACCAGGCGCCGGGGCGCATGGCGCGGCTCGCTCGCCGGCTGGCCGAAGCCCTCCAAGTTGACCAGGCGGCGGATGCGCTGCTGCCGCAGGCCGGCGTAGCTCATGGCCACGTTGCCGCCCATGCTGTGGCCCAGCAGGTCGATGGGTCCGGCGATGGCCAGCGCATCGAGCAGGGCTTCGAGGTCGCCCAGGTAGTCGGGGAACCAGTAGCTGTCGACGCCGGGCGCGTCGGTCAGGCCGAAGCCGCGCCAGTCGGGGGCAATGATCCAGCGCTCAAAGCCATCGGCCGCCGCCAGCGCGTCCACCGCGAACTGGAACGAGGCGCCCACGTCCATCCAGCCGTGCAGCATCAACAGCGGCGGGCGCGCGGCCGTGGCCAGGCTGGCATCGCCCCATTGCAGCACGTGGTAACGCAGGCCGCGCACGGGCAGGAAGGTGGAGCGGGGTTCGCGGCGGGGTTGGTAGGCATCGGACATGCCGGGCACTGTAGGCCAAGGGCGCGGGCGGCGCTGTCGGGTGCGCGACGGGATGCGTGGCGGGGACGCGTGGACAATCCGTCGCCATGACCTCACCAGCCCACATCCTGCGCCCCGCCTCCCCCGCCGACGTGCCCGCCATCGTCGGCCTGATCCGCGAACTGGCGGTCTTCGAGAAGCTGGAACACCTGGTGGTGGTGACGCCCGAATCGCTGCTGCCGCAGCTCTTCGGCGAGCGCCCGGCGGCCGAGGCGCTGGTGGGCGAGGTCGATGGCCAGGTGGTGGCCTTTGCGCTGTTCTTCCAGAACTTCTCGACCTTCCTGGGCCGGCCCGGCCTGTACCTGGAAGACCTGTACGTGCAGCCGGCGCACCGCGGCACCGGCCTGGGCCGGGCCTTGCTGCAGGCTCTGGGTGCGCTGGCCGTGGCGCGCGGCTGTGGCCGCTTCGAGTGGAGCGTGCTGGACTGGAACGAGAACGCCATCCGCTTCTACCAGGCCATGGGCGCCACGGTGATGCCCGACTGGCGCATCTGCCGCGTCGCCGGGCCGGCGCTGCAGGCCTTTGCTGCGCCCGGCGCGGGCGCAGAACTGTGGGACCAGGTCCAGCCCTGAGCTGAGCACGGCGAGCGGCTGAGCAACCGACGATGAGATCGCCTTCCTACGGCCTGACCTGGTGGGGCGCCCAGTGGCTGCAGGCCCTGACGCAGATCGACCACGACAACCGGCTGCCGCGCGGCCGCACTTACGCCAACCGGGGCGCGGTGCGTGACTTGGTGGTCGCGGGCTCCACGGTCGGCGCGCGCGTGCAGGGTTCACGCCCGCGGCCCTATGAGGTCACGATCGGTGTGCCGCAGGTCGACGATGCACAGGCCTCGCGCCTGATGGACCGTCTGGCGGCCGACCCGGGCCTGGTGGCCAGCCTGCTCAACCGCACACTCGAACCCGCGGTGCTGCAGATGGCGCAGCAGCTGAAGATCCCCATCTTCCCGGCGCGCTGGAGCGACCTGCAGATGCACTGCTCCTGCCCCGACTGGGCGGTGCCGTGCAAGCACCTGGCCGCCGTCATCTACCTGCTCAGCCAGCAGATCGATGGCGACCCGTTCCTGGTGTTCAGCCTGCGCGGCATCGACCTGCCGGCGCTGCTCAAGCAGCGCGGCGTGCAGCTCGACGCCGCCGGCGCGGCAGCGCTGCCCACCGCGGCGCAGGCCTTGTTCGGCGGCGAGCCGGCAGCCGCCGACGCCGCGGCCGAGTGGGAAGCCGACCCGGGCGCACTGGCGCAGCTGGATCTCAGCACCATCCCCGATCTGCGCCAGACGCTGTGGCGCGTGCTGCCAGCCAACCCGGTGTTCCACCGCGGCGGCGACTTCCGTGCGCTGGCCCAGGAGCAACTGGGCCGTGTCGCGCGGCTGGCGGCGCAGGCGATGGCGCCCGGCGCCGCAGACAGCCCGCGGGCCCTGCCCACGGGCCGGCTGCGCCTGACGGTGAACGACAGCGCCGAGGTGGCGGTGACGGGCGTCGAGCTCGGTGCCGCCAGCGTCGCGAGCTTGCCCGAACTGCTGTCTGCGCTGGACGGCGTCGCGCCGGCGCAGCTGGACGATCTGCCCGCTGAATTGGCGGCCTTGTGGCAGCTGCGCCTGCTGGCCTGGCACCTGCTGGCCAAGGGTGCCGTGGTGCCCGAGCTGATGCTGCTGTCGCCGCACACGGTGGCCTTGCGCTGGCTGCCGGCCGAACTGGATGGCACCGTGCGCGACATGGTGCAGCGTGCGGCCCGCGGCGTGCCGGCCGGCCTGGTGCAGCGCCGGCAGGGCCGCAAGAGCAGCGCGCTGGCGGCGCTGCCCCAGGCTCGCCTGCTGCTGTCACTGCTGCTGGACCAGGCCGTGTTTGCGGCTGCTGAATCGGCGGGGGTCCCGGGGGCCCGGGCCAAGGCCCTGGACGGCAAGATCCCGCAGCTCTTCTTCGTCGGTGGCCGCGGCCGTTTCGACGGCCCGGGTGAGGCCGCCTGGCCGGGCAGCATCCAGACCTGGCTGTCGCGGCTGCACCTGGCGCGGCAGCCGCTGGCGCCCGTGCTGCAGCTGGATGAAGCGCAAGGCGGTGACGGCTTCGTGCTGTCCATCGCCGTGGCCGACGAGGCGCAGCCGCTGCACAAGCCCACGCCGCTGTCCACGGTGATGAAGTCGCCGGCCTGGCAGGCGCGCCGCATGGCGGTGCTGCAGACCGTGGCGCTGCTGTCTGAGTTCCATCCGCCGCTGGCCGACCATGTGCGTGCCGGCGCGCGTGAGCCCCTGGCGCTGGGGCTGCAGGCGCTGCCGGTCTTTCTGTTCGAAGCCCTGCCGGCGATCCGCCTGCTGGGTATCCGCGCGTTGCTGCCCAAGGCACTGGACCGGCTGCTGCGCCCGCGCCTGTCGGTGCAGGTCAAGGCCACGGCAGGTGCGTCGCCGTCCTTCCTGAACGCCGACCAGATCTTCTCGTTCGACTGGCAGGTGGCGCTGGGCGACCAGATGCTCACGCCCAAGGAATTCGAGCGCCTGCTCGGCAAGGCCACGGGCGTGGTGCGCTTCAAGGGCGAATACGTCTATCTCGACCCGGCCGCGCTCGAGCAGTTGCGTCAGCAGTTGGCCAAGCCGCCGCACCTGGGCGCGCAGGACCTGCTGCGCGTGGCCCTGGCGGGCAGCTTCGAAGGCGCGCCGGTGGGCCTGGACCAGGCGGCGCAGAAGCTGGTGGACGGCCTCAAGGACAGTGCCCCCATCGCCCTGCCGGGCGGGCTGCAGGCGGCACTGCGGCCCTACCAGGTGCGCGGCTACGAGTGGTTGGCACGCAATGCGCGCATCGGCCTGGGCAGCGTCATCGCCGACGACATGGGCCTGGGCAAGACGCTGCAGGTGATCGCGCTGCTGCTGCACCTCAAAGAGCGTGCTGAGCTGGACGCAGGCCGCGCGCTGGTGATCGTGCCCACCAGCCTGCTGAGCAACTGGCAGAAGGAAGTGGCGCGCTTTGCGCCCACGCTGTCGGTGGAGATCTACCACGGCAGCAAGCGCGCGCTGTCCGGTGCAGCTGCCGGCGCGCAGCGGCCCGACCTGCTGCTCACCACCTACGGCGTGGCGCGCACCGAATCGGCCCGGCTGCGCGCCCTGGCCTGGCGAATCGTGGTGGTGGACGAGGCGCAGAACCTCAAGAACCCGGCCGCGGCGCAGACCAAGGCCGTCAAGGCCATCGCTGCGCCCACGCACGTGGCGATGAGCGGCACGCCGGTGGAGAACCGCCTGTCGGACTACTGGTCCATCGTCGACTTCGCGCAGGCGGGCTACCTGGGCGGGCTCACGCACTTCGGCCGCGAGTTCGCCACGCCCATCCAGACCGACCGCGACGCGGCCGTGGCCGAGCGCCTGAAGCGCGTGCTGGCGCCGCTGCTGCTGCGGCGCCTGAAGAGCGACAAGACCATCATCAGCGACCTGCCCGACAAGATCGAGCAGAACCAGCACTGCACGCTGTCCAAGGCGCAGGTGGCGCTGTACGAATCGGTGGTGCGCGAAGGCCTGGCCAGCATCGCCGGGCAGTCCGACACCTTCCAGCGGCAGGGCCTGGTGCTGCAGATGATCCTGGCGCTCAAGCAGGTGTGCAACCACCCGGCGCAGTACCTCAAGCAGGGCGGTGACGAGCCGCTGGACTCGGGCAAGGTCGAGCGGCTGTTCGACCTGCTCGACGAGATCGAGGCCGCGCGCGAGAAGGTGCTGGTCTTCACCCAGTTCCGCGAGATGGGTGATCTGTTGCAGCGCTGGCTGCGCGAGCGCCGGGGCCATGAGCCGCAGTTCCTGCACGGCGGCGTGCCGCGGGCGCGGCGCGACAAGATGGTGGAGCGTTTCCAGACCGAGCCCGGCGAGCGCGTTTTCCTGCTGTCGCTGAAGGCCGGCGGCACCGGGCTGAACCTGACGGCCGCCAGCCACGTGCTGCACTTCGACCTGTGGTGGAACCCGGCCGTCGAGGCCCAGGCCACCGACCGCGCCTACCGCATCGGCCAGCAGCGCAACGTGCAGGTGCACCGCTTCATCACGCGCGGCACCTTCGAGGAGCGCATCGACGCCATGATCCGCAGCAAGCGCGAATTGGCCGAGATGGCCGTGGGCACGGGCGAGACCTGGATCGGGCAGCTGCCCGAGCGCGAACTGCGGCAGCTGTTCGAACTGGCGCCGCGCAGCTGAGGCGCTGAGCAAGCGCTTTCATGGTTTCGCTCGACGGCGCTTAAACTCGCCCGCACATCGGGGAGCAGCCGTCATGAAGAGCAAGCCACGGCCAGGGGAGGGCGCGCGGACTTCACGCGCCAGGGCACAGGGGCCGGTGACCATCGAGATGGTGGCCCAGGCCGCGGGCGTGTCGCTGAGCACGGTCTCGCGCATCCTCAACGGCACGGCCGTGGTCAGCGAGCTCAAGCGTCAGGCCATCGACAGCCGCTTCTACGGCGCCGCGCTGCGCGGCATCGGGGACGAGCTCGACCCGGCCGGCTACAACTCGCTCTTCGTCAGCGGCCACTGGACCGGGCTTTCCTGGGTACTTCGGCGGCCGTTCCGAGTTCGCCGCAGCGCCAAGTGCCGCGTTGCGGTGAGTGCCATCGGGCCTTCAGGCGCTCGGGAGGCGGCGGTGGAGACCTTCGCCACCACAAGCGTCGCTGTCAGTCTGCGGACGGCGTACATGGCTAGCACGGACAAGACGCAAGAGAGCCCGCCCAGGCGGGCGATGGCCCGCAGCAGCCAGTGGATGTTGTAGCCTGCCTCGCAGCACAGCGAATGCAACGCGTCGTCCGCCGCCCCTTGCAGCCAGCACCGATCCATCCGGTGATCGGCCCTGGTGTGGCCGATCACCGGCTCGACGGTCTGCCGGCGCTTGAGCAGCCGCATGGATCAACGGCCAAGAGATATCGGTCTCCTCGCTGTCTTTCCTTGTACGCGATCTTCTTAGCGACTCTTCCTGACATCGAAGCTTCGATGGGCACATCCTCTGCCGCCTTCTGGGTCTCGGTCGGGGTCTTGGGTGCGGCAGGCACAGCGCTTCAGCCCGGCGTGGTCAGCGCAGTCTTGCCCTTGCCGATGTTCGACCTCAGGAGACGCTGGACTCGAGCGCTTCACGGTAGCGCTTTCGATAAGCTGCAACCATGCCCTCGAAGCTGTAGCGCTGGCCGACCCGCGTGCGGTTGACGGCACCCAAGCGGCGCCGGAGTTCCGGGTCGGTCGCCAGTCGCGCGAGCGCGTCCCGCAGGCCGACCTCGGCGTCCGCCCCAGCGGGGGGCGCCAGGTACTTGCCTTGTTCCTCGGGCAGCACGAGGCGTATGTCTCCGACGTCGGTCGAGGCGACGGGCAGGTTGCAGGCCATGGCCTCGAGCAGGGCCACGGGCATCTGCTCGGTGTCCGAGCTGATGCAGAACACATCCATGGCACGGTAGTAGTCGAGCGTCCGGTCCTGGTGGCCGACCAGGTGCACGAATCGGCCCAGGCCGCGCGCGTCGCGGACGGCCTCGATTGCGCCGCGCTCCGGGCCTTCTCCGAGCAGTAGCAGGTGGGCGTCGAGTCCGACCAGGCTGACCCTGAGCGCGGCCAGGGCCTGCACCAGACGCGGGTAGTTCTTCTCGCCACGCAGGTGGCCCACGCCGCCGATCACGAAGGCCGAGCGGGGGATTCCGAGCCGGTCGCGCAGCGCCATCCCGCAGTCAGCCTGCGCCAATGGCTTGAGGTGGATACCGTTCGGTATGAGGTGCACTGCACCAGCCGGCAGCTTCCAGATGTCGCTGGCGATCCCCTGCAGCCTGACCGAGGGCACGATCACGCTGCTGACCCCGGGCAGGAGCAAGCGGCGCACCCAGACCCTGCGACGCTTGAACGCCACCAGCTCGTCCCGGTGGAAGCCCTCCTCGTGGTGCAGGTTGGGGCGGGGGCCGCCCAAGCGGTTGGCGATCACCGCGTCGATCGATCCCCAGTTGTAGGTCAGGAGCAGCTCGGGCCGCTCGCTCGCCAGCAGCTTGCGCAGGGCCTGCACCGTCCTGAGCGTCCCTGCTTTCGGGAAGGGCTGCAGCAGGCGGACCTTCAAGCCCGTGGGCAGGAGCCCGCAGGCCTCTGAGCGCCCGTCAAGGGCTAGCACCGAATGCCGGAACTCGTCTCCGAGCGCCACCATCAGCTTCACGGTGCGCACCTGCGGGCCCGCAGCCGCGAAGCTGGGAAAGACGTGAAGAAGGTGCGGTGCCAGGGTCGCTGCCACAGCGATCACATGGCCAGCGGCCGGTCGAGGATCTTCTTCAGGAGCATCTCGGGCTGCAGGCCGATGCTCGTCACCAGGCTGCAGCCGTGGATGCAGTGACAGCGGCTGATCGGGCCGCGCATGTGCTCGGCTGCCTCCGACTTCCAGATCCTGGCCATGTCCATGTCGAAGTCCCGCAGGTTGCCGATCGGCCTGGTCAGCTCGCACATGGCCAGGTTGCCCTGCGGGTAGATGATGGCCTCCATGCGGCCGTTGTAGCAGTCGACTTGGCGCTGGCCGGTCTTGATCATCCGCAGGCTCGCCTCGATCTTGAGCTTCTCCATGTCGGTCCAGAATCCGCCCACGGGCCCGCGATCGAGCTCTGCGATGAGCCGGAAGGCCTGTTCCAGCTCATCGGCCGAGAGCGCTGCGGTCTCGACGTCCTTCGGACCCACCCCCGCCTGCACCTCCGGGGCGAGTCCGTAGGTCCCGAAGGCGTTGCCGCGGATGATGGCGAAGCGGATCGGGATGTCGAAGCGCCGCATGGCCCTCACGAAGCCCTCGATCTCATCGATGTTGTCGCGCTGGATGCAGCAATTGATCGTTGGCCGGAAGGAGGGAAACCTTTCCTTCAGCGGGATCAACTCTTCCATCACCCCCAGCGTGCGCTCGAAGGCGCGCGGGATCTTCCGGATGCGATCGTGGGTCTCGCGCAGCCCGTCGAGCGAGATCTGCACGCCGAAGCGATCAAGGTCGCAGGTCTCCAGTATCTCCTTGCAGCCGCTCATGATCCTGTCGGCCAGCGTGGCATTGGTGGAGATGCCGATGACGCGGCACCCGTTGATCCTGTTGAACAGGCGCGCAATCTCAGGCAAGTCCTTGCGGATGAACGGCTCGCCCCCCGTGAGGGCCAGGGACACCGGCTTGTCCAGTGAGGTGACCAGGGTCTCGATCTCCTCGATCGTCAGCTCGGCGGTGTGCGTGTTCAGGTCCTTCCAGTAGAAGCAGTGTCCGCATCTCTCATTGCACCGGTTGGTGATGAAGAAGATCAGCGATGTCGGTGTCCGCAGGGCGCTCATGGCGCGGATCCGGGAACACGCGTACCGCTCGACCAAGCCGTGCTGCACCGGCGCGGGCAGCCGTGCGAGGACGCCGCGCGCCAGTTCCTTGAGTACGGGCTTCATGGCTCGTTGTCTCTACGATTCGAGCTGCGCCGTCGTTGTCGAGAGTGGGATGTCGGCCCGTCTCCCTTCGGCGGAGAGTGCCGCCATGGGCGCCAGGAAGTCCATCCCGATCGACCGGCGCAACTCGGTCAGGCGCCGCAGGTTCCACCTGTAGGCCTGCAGCAGGATGAGCCCGCCGGTGAAGCTCTCCCGGCCGATCGGGCGACCCAAGGCCAGCTTGGCCAGGAGCTTGAAAGGCAACAGGGGATAGAAGAGCAGAGCATCCACGAAATCGATCAGGAGCACACCAGCGATGCGCCCCGGTGTACTGTTCTTCCAGATCGTGCGAATGCGGCCGCGCTGGTAGCAGTAGGTCTCGTCTTGCAGCCGGCCCGAAGGGCTCTTGTGGTGCTTCACGCCGGCCGCGAAGAGTACGTAGTTCTGGTAGCCCTGTTTCATCACCCGGAGCTCGAAGTCGACGTCCTCTCCGCCAAAATCGAAGTGCGGATCGAAGCCCCCGCAGCGCAGGGCCAGTTCGCGGCGCACCACACAGGCGCAGGTCGGCGAGTAGTCGCAGGGCACCAAGTCCTTGGCCGCGAGGCCCACGCCGCGCATCGCCGAGACCAGGCGCGTGGTTCCGCGGAAGCTGAGCGAGCGCCCGACGGCACGATCGCGTTCGCCCTCGTAGACACGGATCTCGCCTCCGAGGCAGCCGATGTCGGGTTGGAGGTTCATCGCCGCAACCAGGTCCGTGAGGGTGTCGTCGGCCGGAAGCTCCGAGTCGCTGTCGAGGAACAGGAGGTACTCGCCAAGGGATCGGACGATGGCCTGGTTTCGGGCCAGCGATGGACCCTGGCGGGTCTTGTTCACGATCATCTGGGCCCAGCGAAATTCTTCCCGGACCATGGCTTCCGAGCCGTCACTGGAGCAGTCATCGACCACGATTGCCTGCACGCGCTGCGGCCACAGCGACTGCCGCTCGATCGAGCGCAGGCAGCGCCGCAAATCCTCGCGCCGGTTGCGGGAAGGAATGATCACGCTGACCAGGGTACAGTTTTGCAGACCAGGGGATTCGATCATGTGAGTCCTGTTCGGTCTTGGCAATCTGCGGACTGCGGCTTCCTTGAGTCTTGGAGCAGGTCGACCGGAAAGATCACTTCAGCTTCATGTCCGGCGCGCCCGGATCCCCACACGGCGACAAGCTGCTGCTGTTCGAAGAGCATGCGCTTGGCAAGTGCCCGAAAAATTGATCCTGCGCAATGCAGGGATTGGCCATGCCGGGGGGCGAGATGCATTCCGTCCGACCTCAGCTTCACCCCTTGGAGGCAGCAGGCAGATGCGGACCGACGTGGTGCGCGGGGCGCGGCCTGGACGGGCCAGCGATGAAGTGCTGAATGTCGGGCTGTGGCGAAGTCCGGCCGTCGGGACCTACGCCACCGACCGCGCCTACCGCATCGGCCAGCAGCGCAACGTGCAGGTGCACCGCTTCATCACGCGCGGCACCTTCGAGGAACGCATCGACGCCATGATCCGCAGCAAGCGCGAGCTGGCCGAGATGGCCGTGGGCACGGGCGAAACCTGGATCGGGCAGTTGCCCGAGCGCGAACTGCGGCAGCTGTTCGAACTGGCGCCGCGCATCTGAACCCCTGAGCAAGCGCTTTCAAAGGGCATGCCGGCCGCGCTTAAACTTGTCCGCACATCGGGGAGCAGCCGTCATGAAGAGCAAGTCACGGCCAGGGGAGGGCGCACGGACTTCACGCGCCAAGGCACAGGGGCCGGTGACCATCGAGATGGTGGCACAGGCCGCAGGGGTGTCGCTGAGCACGGTCTCGCGCATCCTCAACGGCACGGCCGTGGTCAGCGAGCTCAAGCGCCAGGCCATCGACAAGGCCATCGCCGAGCTCGGCTTCGTGCCCAACCCGGTGGCGCGCGGCCTGGCCGGCGGACGCACGCTGAGCATCGGCGTCATCACCCAGGCCATCGACAGCCCCTTCTACGGCGCAGCGCTGCGCGGCATCGAGGACGAACTCGACCCGGCCGGCTACAACTCGCTGTTCGTCAGCGGCCACTGGAGCCCGCAGGCCGAGGCGCGCTGCATCGACCTGCTGCGCGCACGCCGCGTCGACGGCATCATCGTGCTCACCGGGCGCCTGACCGACCAGGCGCTGAAGGTCTGCGCCAAGAGCCAGCCGGTGGTGGTGACCGGGCGCACGCTCAAGGCGCCGGGGCTGTTCTCGCTGAACTTCGACAACTTCGAGGGCGGGCGTCTGGCCACGCAGCACCTGCTGGACCTGGGCCACCGGCGCATTGCCTTCATCGCCGGTGATGCCGAGCACCCCGACGCCAACGAGCGCCTGCGTGGCTACCGCGCCGCGCTGGAAGCGGCCGGCATCGCCGTCGATCCGGCACTGGTGGTGCCGGGCCAGTACCACGAGGTGAGCGGCCTGATGGCGGTGGACCGCCTGCTCGAAAGCCGCCAGCAGTTCACCGCCATCTTTGCCTGCAACGACCAGATGGCGGTGGGCGCGGCGCTGGGCCTGCACCGGCGTTCGCTGCGCGTGCCCGACGACGTGTCGCTGGTGGGCTTCGACGACCTCTCCACCTCGATGTACGCTTTCCCGCCGCTCAGCACCATCCACCAGCCCGCCTACGAGCTGGGGCGCCTGGCGGCCTCGGCCATGCTGCAGCTGCTGGCCGGCAAGCAGCCTGTGGCCGAACTGCCGGCGCCGCGCCTCATCGCGCGCGAATCCAGCCGGCGCTTGCGCGGTTGATCGGGCAAGGGTTGCGCGGTCGTCCCCCGCGCTTACCCTCGATTGACAGTGATGCGAGGCGCCGCCTATAGTTTCGACGATTTGAAAGCGCTTTCATGCGCGCGTCACAAGGTGGGTCATACGGGCCTGCCACGGTCGCCAACGGAGTCTTGGATGCGGGCAGGGTTTCACGGGCTGGGGCTGCGCCGCATCGGCACCGGGGCCGCGACCTTGCCGCAGGCCTTTCCACCCGACTTCGTCTGGGGCGTGGCCACCAGTGCTTACCAGATCGAGGGTGCGGCCGATCAAGACGGCCGCGGCCCGTCCATCTGGGACCGCTTCTGCCAGCAGCCCGGCGCCATTGCCGACGGCGACGACGGCCGCGTGGCCTGCGACCACTACCACCGCTGGGCGCAGGACCTGGACCTGATGGTCGATCTGGGCGTGGCCGCCTACCGCTTCTCGGTGTCGTGGTCGCGCGTGCAGCCCGCCGGCGCCGGTGCCTGGAACGCGGCCGGGATGGACTTCTACGAGCGCATGGTCGACGGCCTGCTGGCGCGCGGCCTGAAGGCAGCCATGACGCTCAACCACTGGGATCTGCCGCAGGCGCTGCAAGACCGTGGCGGCTGGACCGAGCGCGACACGGTGCACCGCTTCGTCGACTACGCGCAGGGCATGGCGGCGCGCCTGGGCGACCGCGTGGCATGGATCACCACGCACAACGAACCCTGGGTGATGGCCACGCTGGGCCACGAGACCGGCCATTTCGCGCCGGGCCAGCGCAGCCGCGCCGCGGCCATGCAGGTGGCGCACCACCTGTTGCTGAGCCATGGCCTGGCGTTGCAGGCGCTGCGCGCCCAGGGCTGCCGCAGCGCTTTGGGCATCGTGCTCAACCTGTCGCCGGTGGAGCCGGCCACGGATTCGGCCGCCGATGCGGCGCAGGCACGGCTGGACGACGGCCGGCTGGTGCGCTGGTACATGGACCCCTTGTTCAGCGGCTGCTACCCGCAGGACGTGCTGGACTGGCTGGGCGCCGACGCGCCGCACGTGGCCGCGGACGACATGGACAGCATGCGCCAGCCACTGGACTTTCTGGGCATCAACTACTACTCGCGCTCGGTGGCCAGCGCCGATGGCAGCTGGAACGTCGCCCAGGGCGGCCTGCCCCTGTCGGCCATGGGCTGGGAGATCTACCCGCAGGGCCTGACCACGCTGCTGCTGCGCCTGGCGCGTGACTACGCCGTGCCGCCGATGGTCGTCACCGAGAACGGCGGCGCCTTCCCCGACCAACTGCAAGGCGGCCGCGTGCACGACGTCGATCGCACGCAGTACATCGCCTCGCACATCGCGGCGGTGGGCGAGGCGCTGCGCCTGGGCGCGCCCATGGCCGGCTACATGGTGTGGAGTCTGCTGGACAACTTCGAATGGACCTCGGGCTACGCCAAGCGCTTTGGCATCGTGCACGTGGACTACGCCACGCAGCAGCGCACGCTCAAGGACAGCGCGCTGTGGTACCGCGCGTTCCTGAAGACACAGCGAGAGGCGCCGGCCGCCATCGCCAGGGGAAACTGAGATGGGACAGGTCACGCTCAAGACCTGGGCGCTGCACTTCGGCGCCAATGCGCGCCTGGCGGCCTGAAGCGGCACACCGAAGGGAGATGAGGGCAAACATGGCAACGCGCGCGCGCAAGGGCTGGAAGCTGGTGTGGGCCGACGAGTTCGAGGGCCAGACGCTGGACCGCAGCAAGTGGGCCTACGACATCGGCAATGGCTTCTACGACTACAAGAACAACGTCTGGGTGGCCGGCTGGGGCAACGAAGAGCTGCAGTACTACACGCACGAGCCCGAGAACGTCTCGGTCAAGGACAGCCTGCTGACCATCCGCGCCATCAAGGAGGCGCTGCACGGCTGCGGCTACACCTCGGCACGCATCAAGACACGCCAGCGCGACGGCACGCCGCTGTTCACCAAGCTCTACGGCCGCGTCGAGATCCGCGCCAAGGTGCCCTGGGGCAAGGGCCTGTGGCCGGCGCTGTGGATGCTGCCGCAGGACGACCGTTACGGCGGCTGGGCCGCGTCGGGCGAGATCGACCTGATGGAGATCGTGGGCGAGAAGCCGCACGAGGTGCTCAACAGCATCCACTTCGGCTCTTCGCACCCCGGGCGCCACCTGATCACCACCGTGCATGCGCTGCCCGGCGGCAGCACGGTGTCGGACTGGCACACCTATGCGGTGGAGTGGGAACCGGGCGAGATCCGCTTCTACGTCGACGACGTGCAGACCTGCACCTACGACCACTGGTGGTGCTGCAGCAAGACCAAGGACGGGCTGGGCGTGCAGCCCCGGCGTGCCGACGATCTGAACGCCTGGCCGGCGCCCTTCGATCAGCCCTTCTACCTGGTGATGAACGTCGCCGTGGGTGGCAATTTCCCCGGTGCGCCGAACGATCAGACCCGCTTTCCCGCCGAACTGGTGGTCGACTATGTGCGCGTCTACGACAAGGTCGGCGGCTACGGTGACGCCAAGCCGATCGGCAAGGGCAAGTTCCCTTGGCAGAAGAAGTCCTGACAGGAGCTGCAATGTCGAAACCCCGGATACCCGAAAGTGACGCCGCGCGCGGCGAGTCTCCCGCCACCGATCAGCCGCGCTCCGGCGCGCAGCCGGTGGCACTCTCGCAGGCTGCGGCCTGGTCTCATGCCGCGCCCCAGGTCTGGACCGATCTCGAAAGCAAGGCACTGCGCGACGATCTGCGCGCGGTGCTGCAGCGCGGGGTGCACGGCCTGTGCTTCAGCCCCTACCTCGAAGGCCAGTCTCCGGGCGCGCAGATCAGCCCGGAGCAGATCCGCGAACGCCTGCAGATCATCCAGCCGCACACGCGCTGGATCCGCAGCTTCTCTTGCACCGACGGGCACGAACACACACCGCGCATCGCGCACGAACTGGGCATCAAGACCCTGGTGGGCGCCTGGCTGGGCACAGACGCCGCCATCAACGAGCGTGAGATCCAGGGCGTGATCGAGGTCGCGCGCGCCGGCCACGCCGACATCGTGGCCGTGGGCAACGAGGTACTGCTGCGCGAGGACATGCCAGAGGACGAACTGCTGGCCTGCATCCAGCGCGTGAAGGCCGCGCTGCCCGGCGTGCCGGTGGGTTATGTCGATGCCTACTACCTGTTCGAGCTGCACCCGCGCATCACCGCCGCCTGCGACGTGGTACTGACCAACTGCTACCCCTTCTGGGAAGGCTGCCCGCGCGAAGGCGCGCTGGCCTACATGCAGAACATGCTGCGGCGCACGCGTTCGGCAGCGCCGGGCAAGCGCATCGTGATCAGCGAAACCGGCTGGCCCGACAAGGGCAGCGCCTTCCATGGTTCGGTGCCGTCGGCCGAAGGGGCGATGAGCTACTTCGTCGACACCATCGAATGGGCCGAGGCCGAAGGCCTGGAGGTCTTCTACTTCGCCGCCTTCGACGAGGCCTGGAAGGTGGGCGCCGAAGGCGACGTGGGCGCCTACTGGGGCCTGTGGGACAAGGACGGGCAGCGCAAGTTCACCTGATGCACATGTTGAAGCTACCCACCGGCAACGCCATCTGCTACTCGGGCTACCGCCACGGGCAGAGCCCGGGCGACAAGGTCTATCCGTCCCTGGCCGAGATCCGCGAAGACCTGCGCATCCTGCAGAAGAACTGGCAGCTGCTGCGCCTGTACGACTGCAGCCCGCACGCCGAGCGCGTGCTGCAGGTCATCCGCGATGAGCAGCTGCCGTTCCAGGTGATGCTGGGCGCCTACCTGGGGGCTGAGATGAACAACTTCGGCTGCCCCTGGGGCGCCACCTACACCGAAGAGCAGCTAGCAGCCAGCCGCAGCGAGAACCTGGCCGAGATCGAGCGCCTGATCGCCCTGGCCGCGCGCTACCCCGACATCGTGTTCTCGGTGGCGGTGGGCAACGAGGCCACGGTCGACTGGACCGACCACTTCGTGCCCGTGCCGCAGATGATCGAGTACGTGCGCCGTGTCAAGGCCGCGGTGGCGCAGCCGGTGACCTTCTGCGAGAACTACGTGCCCTGGCAGAACAAGCTGCGCGACCTGGTGCCCGAACTCGACTTCATCTCGGTGCACACCTACCCGGTGTGGGAGTACCGCCACATCCACGAGGCCATTGCCTACACGCAGGACAACGTCGAATCGGTGGCGCGCCTGTACCCCGGCAAGCCCGTGGTCATCACCGAGGCCGGCTGGGCTACCAGCTCCAGCGGCCGCGGCATGAACGCCGAGCATGCCTCGCAGGAACTGCAGGAGATCTACTACCGCGACCTGATGGAATGGACCGCGCGGGCCGGGCTGCTGTGCTTCGTGTTCGAGGCCTTCGACGAGCCCTGGAAAGGCTCGCCCGATCCGCTGGAGCCCGAGAAGCACTGGGGCTTGTTCACCGTGGATCGACGGCCCAAGCGCGTGATGGAAAGGCTGTACCCGGAACTGCTGACGCTGCTTGGTCGCCTGCACGACTGACCGGCATTCCCTTGACAGGCCTCCCGACAGAAAGCGCGACATGAACGCACCCAGCTCCACCAAGACCCACAAGGTCCCGTTCGGTCAGAAGGTGGCCTTCGGGCTGGGCATGCTGGCCAACCAGATGTTCCCGGCCGCCTTGGGCATCTTCATGGTGGTGCTGGTGCAGGACATGGGCTTCCCCGGCTGGATGTGGGGCGTGCTCTTCTTCCTGCCGCGAGTCTTCGATTCGGTGACGGACCCGATCATGGGCTTCATCTCCGACAACACGCGCTCCACCTGGGGCCGGCGCAAGCAGTACGTGTTCATCGGCGCCATCGTCATGGGCATCTCCTTCGTGGCGATGTGGCAGCTGCACCGCGCCGACGGGGTGAACTACAACTTCGTCTACTTCCTGTGCTGGTCCTTCGTGTTCTACCTGGGGCTCACGCTGTTCAGCATCCCGTACGTGGCCATGGGCTACGAGATGAGCGACGACTTCCACGAGCGCACCAGCATCATGGCCGTGGCGCAGTGGATAGGCCAATGGGCCTGGGTCATCGCGCCGTGGTTCTGGGTCGTGATGTACGACCCGAAGTGGTTCGAGAACGCCGACACGGCCACGCGCACGCTGTCGGTCTGGGTCGGCGTGATCTGCATGCTGCTGGCCATGGTGCCGGCCATCTTCCTGCCCAGCCGCTCGACCAAGGACGACACCCACCTCGTCCCGCTGACCCTGGGCAACCTGGGCGGCGGCATGAAGGAGATCCTGATCGGCTTCAAGGAGGCCTTCAGCTCGGCGCCCTTCCGCAAGCTGTGTTTCTCGACCTTTCTGATCTTCAACGCCTTCAACACGGTGGCGGCGTTCTCGTTCTTCATCGTCGTCTACCACCTGTTCAACGGCAACACGGTGGACGCCTGGATCTGGCCCACGCTGTTCGGCAGCGTCGGCGCGCTGGTCACCACCTTCGCGGTGATTCCCACCGTGGCCTGGATGTCCAGGAAGATGGGCAAGAAGAACGCCTTCATGGTGTCGCAGGGCATCTCCATCATCGGCTACATCCTGCTGTGGTTCCTGATGATTCCCGGCAAGCCCTGGATGTTCATGTTCGCGCTGCCGTTCTTCAGCTTCGGCATCGGTGGCCTGTTCACGCTGATGATGTCGATGACGGCCGACGTCTGCGACCTGGACGAACTGGCCACCGGCAAGCGGCGCGAAGGCATCTTCGGCGCCATCTACTGGTGGATGGTGAAGTTCGGCTTCGCCATCGCCGGCCTGCTCAGCGGCGCCATCATGTCGCTGGTCGAGTTCACCCCGGGTGCCGCGTCGCAGCCCGGAGGCGCCGTTGACGGCCTGCGCCTGTTCTATTCCGGCGTGCCCATCTTCGGCACGCTGCTGGCCATGTGGATCATGCGCAACTACGACCTGGACGAGAAGCGGGCCACCGAGGTGCACGCCGAACTCGAGCGGCGCAAGCTGCGCGCCAGCGGGGCGTCATCGCAGGGCTCCGGCGCAAGGCCCTGGCTGGCGGAACACGGCCTGCTGCTGCCGGGCGCCGAGCCTTCGCCGCTGGCGGGCAAGTCGACCGACGAGATCCGCACGCTGTACGCCGAGCAGTTTCAGCGCGGCTTGCACGGCTTGAGCTTCAGTGCCTACGCCGAAGGGCAGCGGGCGGGAGACCAGCTATTGGCGTCCGATGTCAGCCGGCGCATCGACCTCATCGCGCCGCACACGCGTTGGGTGCGCTCATTCGCCTGTACCGAGGGGCATGAGGCCATTCCCCGGCTGGCCCGCAGCAAGGGCCTCAAGACGATGGTGGGGGCCTGGATCAGCCCCGACCGCGAGCGCAACGAACGCGAGCTCCAGGCCCTGATCACCCT
This sequence comes from Rubrivivax sp., assembly GCA_022842305.1. Classification (GTDB taxonomy): domain Bacteria; phylum Pseudomonadota; class Gammaproteobacteria; order Burkholderiales; family Burkholderiaceae_C; genus Rubrivivax. The sequence goes on along the minus strand of JALHPY010000007.1, from coordinate 49,502 downwards.
GGCGCAAGAAGGCATGGTCGACATTGCGGTGGTGGGCAACGAGGTGCTGCTGCGGGATGAACTGCCCGAGCAGGAACTGCTGGCCTGCATCCAGCGCGTGAAGGCGGCGGTGCCCGAGGATGTGCAGGTCGGCTGCGTCGACGCCTACTACCAGTTCCTGGAGCGGCCGGCACTCGTCGCCGCCTGCGACGTGCTGCTGCCCAACTGCTATCCGTTCTGGGAAGGCGCCGACATCGACCATGCTGCGCAGTACCTGCGCCGCATGGTCGGGCTGGTAAAGGCCGCCGGCGGCGACAAGCCCGTCATCGTCGCCGAGACCGGTTGGCCCGGCAACGGTCAGCCCGTGGGCGATGCCATGCCGTCGGCCGACAACGCGATGAAGTACTTCGTCGACGTGCAGCGCTGGGCCCGGGGCGAAGGGATCAACTTGTTCTACTTCTCGTCCTTCGACGAGCCCTGGAAGCTGGGGCAAGAGGGAGAAGTGGGCACGCAGTGGGGCCTGTGGGACAAGCAAGAGCAGCCTAAGTACGCTTGACGACATGACTCCAAACCCCCTGCACGGTGGCTTTGTCGATGCGGACGGCGAAGGCTGGTACCGCATCGAAGGCCTGGCCGACCAAGCCCCCTTCTTCACCACGCTGGCCAGCGACAGCGACCTGTGGGCCTTCGTCTCGACGGCGGGCTCGCTGGCCGCCGGTCGGCGCGATGCCGATGGTTCGTTCTTCCCGTACGAGACGGTCGACAAGATCCACCGCCGCTGGGAACACACGGGGCCGCGCAGCTGGATTCGCTTGCTCGACGGCGCACAGGCCGAACTGTGGCAACCCTTCGCGCCGCGCCTGGCCGGGGGCTGTGGTGCGCGTTCGGTGGCCAAGAACCTGTCGGGAACGCGGCTGCGCCTGCGCGAAGAGCATCCTTCGGGCCGCATCGCCTTCGAGGTGGAATGGTCTTTGGCGGCCGAACTGGGCCTGGTGCGCTCGGCCCGTCTGTTGGCCTTGCGCGGGCCGGTGGCCGTGCAGGTGCTGGACGGCCTGCTGAACCTGGTGCCGCCGGGCCTGAGCCTGCAGCAGGTCAACCAGTTCAGCAGCCTGACCGATGCCTACAAGTGGAACGAGTCGGCGGCCGGCGGCCGGGCGGGCCTGTTCACGCTGTACGCCCAGATCTGGGACCGCGCCGAACCCAAGGAGTCCTTCGAGGCGCTGCTGGCCTGGCATGCCGGCCCGCCCGCGACTTCTTCGAGAGTGAAAACGCTGCTGTCAGCACACCAGGTCGAAGTCTTCTGCCGCAGCGGCCAGGTGCAGGCAGAGACCCTCACCCGCGGCCGGCCGGGCGCCTTTCTCGTCAACTTCGATGCCGTGGTCGACGCCGACGGGCTGCAGTGGCACCAGGTGATCGACGGCCCGCGCTCGCAGGTGCAGGCCTTCGAGCTCTGCCGCTGGCTGCAGGGCGGCGGCGGCACGCCGCAAGAGATTGGCGAGGCGCTGACGCGCAACACCGCCGGCCTGGACGGGCTGCTGGCGCGGGCCGATGGCCTGCAGTCGTCGGGCGACGCCATGGCCGCGGCGCACCACCGTGCCAACGTGCTGTTCAACATCATGCGCGGCGGCGTGTTTGTCGACGGCACGCTGTGGGACCGCGACGACCTGCAGGCCTTCGTGCAGCAGCGCAACCGGGCGCTGGCGCAGCAACTGCAGCCCTTGTTCGAGGCCTGGCCGCAGCAGGTGGAGCGCGCCTGGGCACTGCAGGCGGCCAGCACCGCCGCCGGGCCGCAGGCCGAACGTCTGCTGCTGGCTTATCTGCCGCTGACCTTCAGCCGCCGCCACGGCGACCCCAGCCGGCCGTGGAACAGGTTTTCGGTGCGCGTGCGCGACGCGCAGGGGCGGCGCGTCGTCAACTACGAAGGCAACTGGCGCGACATCTTCCAGAACTGGGAGGCGCTGGTGCCCAGCCAGCCCGAGTACGTGGGCTCGATGATCGCCACCTTCCTGGGTGCGATGACGCCTGACGGCTACAACCCCTACCGCATCAGCCGCGACGGCATCGACTGGGAGGTGGTCACGCCCGACGACCCCTGGAGCCACATCGGCTACTGGGGCGACCACCAGGTCATCTACCTGCTGCGCCTGCTCGAGGCTGCACAGGATCACGCCCCCGATCTGCTGGCCGGCCTGTGGGACCGCGCGCTGTTCAGCTTTGCCGACGTGCCTTACCGCCTGAAGCCGCATGCCGAGCAGACGGCGCAGCCCAAGGCGACCGTGCTCTTCGACGCTGCCGCGCACGAGCGCGCGCACCAGCGTGCCCAGCGCATCGGCAGCGACGGCCTTCTGGTGTGCGACGAAGGCGACCTGCCGATGCTGGCCACGCTGGCCGAGAAGCTGGCCATCATCCTGCTGGCCAAGGCCGGCAGCCTGGTGCCGGGCGGCGGGCTGTGGCTGCACACGCAGCGGCCGGAGTGGAACGACGCCAACAACGCGCTGGTGGGCAACGGGCTGTCGGTGGTCACGCTGGCGCATCTGCGGCGCATGCTGGGCTTCATCGTCGCGCTGCCGTGTGCACAGCAAGCCTTTGCGGTGCCTGCGGCCACGCTGCAGGCGCTGCAGGCCATGTGCGCATGGGTGCGCGCCACGCCGCTGGATGCGGTGCACCACGCGCAGGCCCGGCGCTGCTTCCTCGACGGCGCGGGCCACCTGCTGGATGCCTGGCGCAGCGCGGCCTATCAGGGCGCGGCGGGTCGCAGCCTGGTACAGGCGCCGCCCGGCACGCTGACCGATTTCGCGCGGGCGCTGCTGCCGCTGGTGGATGCCACGCTGCAATGCGCGCGCCGCGGCGATGGCCTGTTCCACAGCTACAACCTGGTCGACCTGGGCCAGGGCAGCGCCGAGGTGGGCCACCTCTACCCCATGCTCGAAGGCCAGGTGGCCTTGCTGTCCTGCGGCTGGCTGCCACTGGCCGAAGCCGCGCGCCTGCTCGACGCGCTGTTCGCGAGCGACCTGTTCGACGAACGGCGGCGCAGCTTCCTGCTGTACCCCGACCGCGCGCTGCCCGGGTTCTTTGAGCGCAACCAGCTGGACGCGGCGGCGCTGGCGCTGCCCGTGGTGCGCCAGCTGCTGGACGATGGCCGCAGCGACCTGCTGCAGCGTCAAAGTGATGGCACCGTGCGTTTCGCGCCGGCGCTGTCCAACCGCGGCGACCTGCTGGCCGCTGGCGCCGACCTGGGCGCGGCGATCGAGCCGCTGGCCGACGCCTACGAACGCCTGCTGGGGCATCACGCGTTCACCGGCCGCTCGGGCACGATGTTCGGCTATGAGGGCCTGGGCTGCATCTACTGGCACATGGTGGCCAAGCTGCTGCTGGCGGTGCAGGAGCGCGTGTTCGAGGCCGCCGACGCAGCGGCACCTGAGCTGCCGGCGCTCATCGCCCATTACCGCCGCGTGCGCGATGGCCTGGGCTATCGCAAGACTGCCGCGGCCTGGGGCGCCTTCCCGGCCGACCCGTACAGCCACACGCCGGGCGAGGGCGGTGCCCAGCAGCCGGGCATGACCGGCCAGGTGAAGGAAGAGATCCTCACGCGCTGGGGCGAACTGGGGCTGCGCATGCGCGGCGGACGCGTGCACTTCTGCCCGGTGCTGCTGGACTCGGCCGAGCTGCCCGAAGGCGGCGCCCTGCGCTTCACCTGGGCGCGTGTGCCCTACCGCTATCGCCGCGGTGAGGCGACGGCACTGCGCGTGCTGGGCGCACAGGGCTGGGTCGACTGCCCCGATCGGAGTTTCGATCCGCGCGGCGTCAGCGCAGTCGAAGCAACGGTGGCCTTCGACGCCGGCCCGGGCCAGCCCTGATCCGCCCGCCCCCCGCCCAAGGCGGGGCTACGGCTTCTGGTACACGCGCACGTGTTCGATTTCCAGCGTGACCGGGAAGATCGCGTTGTCCACCGCGCCGCCCAGCGTGCCGCCGATGGCGATGTTGAGCAGCAGGTACTGCGGAAAGTCGAAGGGCCAGGCGCTGTAGCCGCCCGCGAACCTGGGCGCGCGGTAGTAGTTGACGCCGTCCAGGCCGATCTGGATCTCGTCGCGGGTCCAGGTGAGCTGGTAGTCGTGGAAGGCGCTGCAGGCGTCGGCCACGCGCGTGGAGCCACCCGTGCCCGGGCCGCCGCTCTGCAGCGTGTGCAAGGTGCCGAAGATGCGCGTCGGGTCGCTGCCCACCTGTTCCATGATGTCGATCTCGCCATCGTCGGGCCAGGTGCCGCGCGTGCCAAGGGTCCAGATCGCCGGCCAGGTGCCGCGGCCGCAGGGCAGCTTGGCCCGCACCTCGAAGAAGCCATAGGTCCAGCTGGCCTTGCCGCGCGTGATCAGCCGCGCCGAGCTGTACTGCTGGCCGCCCCAGTCGGGGCGCGTGGCCAGGGCTTCGCGGCGCGCGGTGATGATGAGCCGGCCGCCGGCCACGCGCGCGTTTTCGGCCCGGTCGCGTGCGTAGTACTGCAGCTCGTTGTTGAACCAGCCCAGCGCATTGCGGTCGGTGTCGTAGTCCCAGCGCGTCGGGTCGGGCAGGCCGTCGGCGTTGAACTCGTCGGCCCAGACCAGCACGTAGCCGGCCGGCGCGCCCGCCGCGGTGGCCTCGATGGTCACCTGGGCCGGGGCACTGTCGACGCGGCCGTCGTTCACGATCAGGCGCAAGGTGTAGTTGCCCGCAACGTCCACCAGCAGCGTCGGCCGCGCCGCAGTGGCGCCGGCGATCACTGCAGCGCTCGTGGCCGGCTTGGAGGCCAGGCTCCAGCTGTAGGCCAGCGCGTCGCCATCGGCATCGCTGCTGCCCGTGGCGTCCAGTTCGACCATCGTGCCGGCCCGCACGCTTTGGGTCGCACCCGCCTGGGCCGCGGGCGCCCGGTTGGCCACCGCGCTGCCACCGCTTGCGTCGCCGCCGCCGCCACCGCAGGCGCTCAGGGCTGCGAGACAGGCCGCAGCCATCAAGAGTTTCCTCATGCCGTTCCCCTCAGGCTGTGTTGCACAGGTAGGTTGCAATCGAGCGCGCGGGCAACTCGGCCGCCACGGTCTGCTGGCCGACGCGCAGTGCAAATGCGATCGCCGCCTCGCTGCGGTTGAGCACCACCACCGCGATCGACGCGTCGGGGTTGACGAAGGCCGTGGCCTCCAGATCCGCCCGCGTTGCGGCGCACAGCACCCGCCGCGCGCCGGACTTCACGAAGCGCGCGAAATGCCCGATGTAGTGGTACGAGCTCTGGTGCAGCAGCGCGTCGTGCGCGGTGTCGGCCAGGATGGGCGCGCTGCAGTAGTTGCCCACGTGGTTGGGCCCGCCCTGTTCGTCGAGCAGCAGGTTCCAGTCGATCCAGCCCACGGTCCAGCGGTTCAGGTCGTTGATCATCGCGTTTGCGTAGCGCTCGCCCAGCTGCCACGACCCGTGGTGCGGGCCCCCTTCCTGGCAGCCTTCGGTGAACAGCAACTGCTTGTCGGGCCAGGCGTCGTGCACCAGCTGCACGTGGTCGAAGTGGCTCTCGCCGTACCAGTGGAAGCCGGTGCCCCAGACGTAGCGCGCGGCTTCGGGGTCGGCGTACATCACGCTCGCACGCTCGACCATGTGGTCGCGGTTGTGGTCCCACACGATGATCTTCACGTGGCCCAGGCCGGCTTCGTGCAGCGCCGGGCCCAGGTGGTCGCGCACGAAATCGCGCTCTTCCTCGGCGCTGTACAGGCACGAGTCCCAGCGCTGGTGGGCCGCCGGTTCGTTCTGCACCGACACGCCCCAGATCGGCACGCCTTCCTTGGCGTACTCCTCGATGAAGCGCACGTAGCAGCGGGCCCAGGTGCGGCGGTACTCGGGTCGCAGCGCGCCGCCGTCGTTCATCTGGCCGTTGGTCTTCATCCAGGCTGGCGGGCTCCAGGGCGAGGCCAGCAGCTTGATCGGCTGCGCGGCAACGGCCTGCGCCGCCTTGATGAAGGGCAGCAGGGCCTGGCGGTCGCGCTCGATGCTGAAGCCGTGCAACGCGGTGTCGCCGGGGGTCGCGGCATGCGCGTAGTTGCCGAGCGAGAAATCGCAGCTGTTGATGTGCACGCGGCACAGCGTGTAGCCGTGCCCGTGCTGCGCATCGAAGCAGTCGCGCAGCAGGGCCTCGCGCCGGGGCGCACCCAGCCTGGCCCAGGTCACCGCCGCCGACTCGGTGAAGGCGCCGCCGAAGCCCTCCATCGTCTGGAAGGCGCGTGTGGCATCGACCATCACGCGCGGCAACTCGTGCCCATCGTGCAGCGGTTGCAGGGGCGGCTGCTCGGCCAGGCGCGCGCCGCCGTCGCGGGCCGTCAGGAAGCTGCGCAAGGCCAAGCTCATCTCAGGCGTGCTGGCGGTCCGCCCGCCACCGAGGACGGGCGCGCCGCAAGGGGCTCACTTGGACCAGTGGATGGCGTCGATCGTGAGCTTGGCCGTGCTGCCCGGCGTGTTGCCGGTGCGTGAGTAGACATCGGCGATGATGAAGCGCGCCAGCACCAGCGACAGGTCGAGCTTGGGGTTCGCCGCGATGAAGTCCTTCAGCGGGATCGAAACCTGGCACCACGCGCCGGTGTTGCAGTAGCCGTAATTGCCGGGCTGGATCTGCAGGTAGGCCTCTTGCGGCTCGCGGTCTTGCGTGTCGGTGGAGATGCCGATCTCGATCTTGCCGGGGTAGGTGGTGCTGATCCAGAAGTTCAGCGACCCGGTGACGGCGTAATTGGACAGGTTGTCGGTCTTGGTGATGTCGCGGGCCTGTCTCAGGAAGCCCCAACCGAAGCCGGCGGGGCGGGGCGTGATCTCCAGGCTGCGGCTGGCGTCGCCCGGGGCGTAGTTGGACGTGATCTCGGGTCCTACCGCCGTGTTGCCGTCAAACGCGTCCCAGAACAGGTCGGTCGGCCGCACTTCCGAAGCGCCCGGCGCCAGGTCGGTGTAGAGGACGTAGTTGTTGACGGTGATCGGCGTCTTGACGATCGCTTCCACGAAGAACAAGGCGTCGGCCTCGGCGCAGCTGCCGGGCTCCCAGACCCAGGTGGCACTGCCTGCGGGCGTGTTGTTGGCATTGATCTCCTGGATCGCACAGCGCGCCTGACGCTCTACGTTGAACAGCCCCCACTTGTCGTCACCCTCTTTCCAGGGTTCGTCGAAAGCCTCGAAGTAGAACACCGCCTTGGGCCCGTTGCCGGCCCGGCTTTCGGCCGCCCACGCGGCCAGGCGGTCGAGGTACATCTTCTGGTTCACCGGATGGGCACGGAACTTGAGGCGGCCCAGGTCGACCGCGTTCCAGCCCGTCTCACCGACGATGATGGGGATGTAGGACAGGCCCTTGCGGTCGAGGAAGTCGCGGCCTTCCTGGTACTGCCGCTTGGTTTCGGCGATCGCGCCGTCCATCATCGCCACGGCGCGCTGCGCCTCGGGCACGTTCCTGAACTTCCAGTCCCAGCGCGTCGGGTCGAAGTAGGTGTCTAGCTCGGCGTAGGTGTGCAGGGCCGCGAAGTCGATCACGTCGGTCACGACGGTTGGCGCGCTGGCCCAGAACAGGTAGTTGTCGTCGGTGGTCACCGGCTGCGTGATCTGGTCGCGCACCGTCTTGATGTAGCCGGCCATGATCTCGGGCTCGATCTTGTTGAAAGACCAGGTCACCATGTTCTCGTTGCCGACACTCACGGCCAGGATGATGTCCTTGAAGTCGGGATGGTTGGCCAGGGCCACTGCGCGCGCCAGGTTGGCCTTGTTGGCGGCGTCGGCGCCTCTCTGTATGAAGACCCCCAGTTGCATCTTGAGGTTGAGCTGGTTGTCGCGGATGACTTCCAGTGTCTGCCTGGCGACCTTGTCGTCGCTGTCGAACACGCGGATCAGCCGAAAGCCCGCCGCCAGCAGCAGGTCGAGATCCTCTTGGATGTTGGTCTTGGGAATGACTTCGGCCCCCAGGCCGTCGACGCTGGTGGCGGTGCGATAGGGCGAATAGGCCACCGCCCGGCGCGTGGTGAACTCGGGGCTCAGCGGCCGCACCTGCGCGCCGGTGTACGGAATGGAATCACCGCCGCCGCAGGATGCGACGACGACGGCCAGCAGGCAGGCCAGCGCAGCACGGATCGATCGGACGCCGAAGAGAGAGTGCTTCATGGAGTGGACCTCGCGCGTGCGCATGTCAGAAGGTGAAGGTCGCGCCGGCACCGAGCCACCAGCCGCTGGTCTTCAGGCGCGAATCGATGCTGCTGAAGGCCTGGTTGCCCGGCATGCTGGTGGGGGCCAGGCCGCGCTTGGCGTAGTTCACCATGCCGGCCAGACCGTAGAGCTGCAGCCCCCGGCCGTAGTCGTAGCCCACACCCAGCGAATTGAACGTGGCGGCGTTCGACTGGCCGCGGTCCATGGGGTTGTCGGTGGCGGCGGCGCCGAGGTGGACCATGCCGGTGTGGGCCGACCACTTGTCGGTGAACTTGTAGCGCGCGCCGAGAACGAAGTCGACCGAGGTGGCGGCGTAGCCTTTGTAGACGCCGTCGCCCAGGTCCTTGCTCCAGTCGACGTTGAACGGGTTGTTCCAGATGTCGAAGCCTTGCGGGTTGACGGTCTTGGACTGCAGGAACTTGGCGTAGGCGCCACTCCAGCGGTTGCCGCGCAGGCCGGCTGAGAGTTGCAGCTTCGAATCCACCTGGTAGCGGGCCATGATCATCGCGATGCCCTGGCTGGAGCCTCCCAGATCCTTGTCGAACTGGCTGTCATAGAACAGGCTGGTGAAGGGGCCGTGGCCGAAGGCGCTGGGGGTGCCGTTGCGCGCGTCCTGGTACATGAAATCCAGGCCCAGGTCACCGCGGCGGTACTGCAGCCAGACTTCCCAGAAGCGCGGTTCGTTCCGGGTCCAGCCGGTGACGCCGATGTCATGGGTGATTTCGGCGACGAGATCGCCTTCGGCCACGTCGAAGGTGCGCGAGGTGTAGCGCAGCGCACGGGTCAGCAGGCCGTAACCGGCTCCCGACGAAGCCCAGGGGTCGCCCACGCCGATGTCGCTGCCGAAGGGGTAGTCGGCCATGCTCCAGGCACGGGTCTGCATGGCGCCCACTGCCAGCCGGCCGTAGTCCTCGTGGCTGATGGCGACCTGCCTGTCGTACCAGATGCCCGGGAAGTCATGCTTGCCGTCACGCCAGCGCTGGCTCATCAGGCCAGACAGCTTGAAGCCGCGGGGCAGGCTGAAGTTGGCTGCCAGGTAGGGCTGAAACAAGGTCAGGGTGTTGGTGCCGCCGCCATAAGACCTGCCCTGCACCATGTCATCGGACCAGTAGAACTCCTTGCCCGCGAACTGCTCGACCTGGCAGTCCTTCAAGGGGCAGTAGCTGCTGGTGCGAACGGTCTCTACCTTGGCAAAGCCGGTCAGGGAGAAGGGCCCGAAGTCGATCGCCGCCGCCGAAGCGGCAAGCGTCAGGCCGGCCACGGCGATGCACGACGCGCGTGCCAGCGCGCCCACGCGGACCGGCAAGGCGGTGCGCTCGTTGCAGCAAGGATGGTGGTGCATGCAGGGTCACCCGTAGGCTGAGAGTGGAGCTTGGGAGGCGCAAGCTGAAAGCGCTTTCACAAGCATAGTGGCTCCATCTTGCCCGCGTCAACGATCGCGACCTGCGTGTTTTCCCGCGATCGGGTCCGTGGCGTCCGGGCGGTCGTCCGTCGCGGCTTGTCCGGGAAAACGCGAGGATGAACTGAAAGCGCTTTCAACAAGAATCCATCGTCAGCCGCTGGACGGCCCAGGGGACACGTTCATGACCAGATTCCTCGGTTTCGGCCTGGCGCTTTGCGTCGGACTTTCGGCCGCGCTGCCCATCGCGCACGCCCAGCCGGCCAAGGCCGGCGCCGGCTCCTACTTCATGGGGCCCAAGGGCAGCGACAAGGCACTGCCCGCGGCGCCATTCCGGACCGAGGCCATGCTGAAGAAGGCGGCGCCCACCAGCCAGTGGTATTCCACGCTGATCTTCAACCCCAAGCCCGATCCGATCTTCGTGCAGCCGATGACGGTGCGCACCACGCCGGCCGGCTTCGAGATGGTGCTGCCGAGCAAGGAGGTCGTGGCCTCGGAGCGCCGCGACACCGAAGTCGGCTATCCGCACCGCGATCCGCTGGTGCTTTCTCCGCTCGCGTTCGAGCCCGGTACCGCCAAGCTGGCGCGCGTCACCGACTGGTCCATCGACATCTCGTTCGCGCGCGGCGCCGACGACATGCAGGTCACGGTGGCCCACGGCAACCCCTACGCCTTCTTCCAACTGTCGCGCGGTGACCTGCGGCTGCGGCTGCCGGCTGCGGGCGAGCGCTTCGACGGCGGCGCCGACGCCCGGGTGCTGGCGCTGCGTGTCAAGGGCAAGGCCTACGCCCTGTTCGCGCCGACCGGCGCGCGCTGGGAGTCGGTCTCGGCCACCGAGTGGGTGGCACGCCTGCCGGCCGACAAGCGCTACGTCTCGGCGGCGGTGCTGCCCGACGACAAGGCCGAGACGCTGGCGCTGTTCTCGCGCCACGCCTACGCCTTCGTCACCGACACCAAGGTCGAATGGCGCTACGACGTGGCGGCGAGCCTGGTGGAAACCACGTTCAAGGCCAGCACCCAGGTCATGGAAGGCGCCGACAACGGCCCGCTGCAGGGCCTGTACCCGCACCACTGGTTCCAGAATCCGCTGGTCGAAGGCAAGCTGGGGGCGGCGTACGACACCGTGCGCGGCAAGGTGCGCCTGCTGGCGGCACCGCAGTTCAAGACCCGCCATGCCTACGCCGGCTTCGTGCCCTACTGGCCCGCGGTGGGCGACTCGCCGCGCAAGGCGGAACTGGCCGATCTGATGAAGAGCGACCAGCGCAATGCGCGCCGCATGATGCTGCCCGAAGGCAAGAGCGCGTACTGGCAGGGCAAGGGCCTGCAGCGCATCAGCAAGCTGATGGATGTGGTCGAGCAGCAGGGCGACAAGGAAGCGAGCGACCAGTTGCTGGCGATGCTGAAGAAGCGCATGGAAGAGTGGCTGGGGGGCGGCGACGCCAAGCGCTACTTCTTCCTGGACAAGTCGCTGGGCGCGGTGGCCAGCTACCCGGACGAGTTCGGCGCCATCGCCGAGATCAACGACCACCACTTCTGGTTCGGCTACTGGATCCGGGTGGCGGCCGAGATCGGCCTGCGTGACCCGGCCTGGATCGCCCGTGACCAGTGGGGCGCGATGATCGAGTTGCTGATCGCCGACATCGCCACGGCCGAGCGTGGCCGCGCCGACTTTCCCTTCCTGCGCAACTTCGACGTCTACGAAGGCCACGCCTGGGCCAACGGCCTGGGCGGCGTCGGTGAGTATGGTGTTCACGGCAACAACCAGGAGTCGTCGTCGGAATCGATCAACGCCTGGGCCGGGCTCGTGCTGTGGGGCGAGCTGACCGGCAATCGCGAACTGCGCGACCTCGGCGCCTACCTGTACGCCACCGAGTGGCAGGCCATCAACCACTACTGGTTCGACGTGCACGGCCTGGTGCTGGCGCCAGAGTACAAGAACGTCGACGTGGCGCAGCTCTTCGGCGGCAAGTACATCCACAACACCTGGTGGACCGACGACCCGCGCCAGATCACCGGCATCAACCTGTTGCCCATCACCACCGCGTCCACCTTCTTCGGGCAGCACCCGGCCTACATCCGGCGCAACCTCGATGCGCTGAAGGAAGAGCAGGCCATCTGGGCCGCACGTGGCAAGAAGGTCGACCCGGCCGACATCTGGCAGGACGTCTTCGCCAAGTACCTGGCGCTGGCCGACCCGGCGGCCGGGCTGGCACAGTGGAACCGCTGGGGCGCTGTCGAACTCGGCGAGACGCGTTCGCACACGCTGCACTGGCTGCTGAGCCTCAATGAAATGGGCCCGCCCGACTTCGGCGTCAGCGCCGACACGCCGCTGTATTCGGTCTTCAAGCGCGCCGATGGGCGCCGCACCTATCTTGCCTTCAACGCCGGCAAGGCGCCCATCAGCGTGCGTTTCAGCGACGGCAAGACCCTTGACGTCGCGCCGGGCACGCTGGCCCGCGCGAACTAAGGGAAAGCGACAGGTCAGGCCGGCTTGCCTTCGACCGGCCGCAGTCATATTCTTCGTGAAAGCGCTTTCAAGCTCCGCGCAGCGCTCATCCGCCCGCCCGACCCCAGCCAGGACCCCATCGCCATGACACATTTCTCCAAGCTCACCTCGATGACCGTCCTCTCGCTGGCCAGCGCCCTGCTCGGCGCCTGCGGCGGCGGCGACGCCGGAGCACCCCCGCCGCCGGTCGGTGGGGGCGGCGTTGCGGCAGGTTCCGGGGCGATTGACTCCACGCCGCCGACGGTGACGATCGCCAACGACACGCCGGCCCCCACCGCCACCGGCCCGGTGAACTTCACCTTCGTGTTCAGCGAAGACGTGGGCGTCAGCTTCGATGCGACCGACTTGGTCGTGACGGGCGGCACGCCAAGCGACTTCTTGCGCATCAGCGGTTCCCAGGCCACCGTGAAGGTGACCCCCACGGCCAACGTCGCCGGCTCGATGTCGGTCAGCGTTGCGGCGGGCAGCTTTGCCGACATCACTGGCAACGCGAACACGGCGGCGGCGAGCACGTCAAAGAACTACGCCGCCGCCCCGCCGCCTCCGCCGCCACCTGTCGGTGCGGGCACGGTGATAGCGAACTTCGACACTGTCCTCGCGACTGATGTGCCGGACACCAATGGCGGTACGGGCAGTATCTCCGCAACGCCGCCAGCGGGTGGCTCGGGTTCGGCCTATGCGCTGCTGCGTTCGGGCGGTGCGACTTTCGCGTTAGGGCTCCTGAATGCCTCGGTGCCCTTCACGGCCGACCGCAAAACCTTGTCCGCACGGGTCTACTCGCCCACCGCCGGTATCCCGATAGTGCTCAAGCTCGAGAACAGGGCCTCAGCTGGTGGCATCACCACCGGCGACACACAGGCCAACGAAACCGTCGTTGCCGGCTGGCAGACCCTGACCTGGACCTTCACCAGCGCCGATCCCACCAAGACATACGACTTTCTCGTGCTGCTTCCCAACCTGGGCACGGTCGATGCCCCCCCAGGAAAGACCTATTACTTCGACGACATCACCTTGCTTCCAGCGCCCGTTGCGCAGCCTGCGGGCACGGTGATAGCGAACTTCGACACTATCCTCGCGACCGATGTGCCGGACACCAATGGCGGTACGGGCAGTATCTCCACAACGCCGCCAGCGGGTGGCTCGGGCTCGGCCTATGCGCTGCTGCGTTCGGGCGGTGCGACTTTCGCGTTAGGGCTCCTGAACGCCACGGTGCCCTTCACGGCCGACCGCAAAACCTTGTCCGCACGGGTCTACTCGCCCACCGCCGGTATCCCGATAGTGCTCAAGCTCGAGAACAGGGCCTCAGCTGGTGGCATCACCACCGGC
>JALHPY010000007.1:0-36104 GCA_022842305.1 Rubrivivax sp. | reverse complement strand
CGGTGCCCTTCACGGCCGACCGCAAAACCTTGTCCGCACGGGTCTACTCGCCCACCGCCGGTATCCCGATAGTGCTCAAGCTCGAGAACAGGGCCTCAGCTGGTGGCATCACCACCGGCGACACACAGGCCAACGAAACCGTCGTTGCCGGCTGGCAGACCCTGACCTGGACCTTCACCAGCGCCGATCCCACCAAGACATACGACTTTCTCGTGCTGCTTCCCAACCTGGGCACGGTCGATGCCCCCCCAGGAAAGACCTATTACTTCGACGACATCAAACTTCTGGCTGCTACTGGTGGAGGCGCCATCACCCCGCCAGCAGACCAGGGCTCCGGCGGCCCGCAGGCGCTGACCCTCGCGACGGGCGATGTCTTGACCGGCGATGGCGGCAACACCATGTTCGTGGCCGGCGAAGCGCTGTTTGCGGTGAACTACGTGGGCAGTGCCGAGGCAACCACACCCTTCAACCTGGCGGCCTATCCGAACGCAAAATCGGCTAACTTTGGCGGCATCACCGGGATCTCGGGTGGCGACATCGGCTTCTTCCAGGACGATGTGAACCTGAGCAACGCCCCGCAGAAGGTCGCTGAGCTGGGTTGGGTTACAGGTACCTCCTGGGTACCCCTCGGTGTGCCCAACTTCTTCCGTACCTTCGTCTTGTCAGGGCCCGTCTCCAACAGCGCGTTCATGGGCCTGTTCGTGAATGCGCCCAACAATGGCACCGTCAACGTCAGCAGCTTCGGCAAGATCAAGATCAAGGTGTGGGGCCCAGGGCCCATGTTCGAGCGGACCAACTTCAACCCGGTCCTCGAAGTGACGTTGACGGGCCCCAAGGTTGCCGGCTGCACAACGGGCTCGGGCGGCTCTGAAATCACGCAGAACCTCACCGCGAACCTGAAGAACGGCGCAGGCGGCTTCTACACGCTGCCCTTGTCCGGGTTCACCGTCAAAGGCCTTTGCAGCACCGATTCGGGCGCGGCAAGCGTGCTGGCCAAGGTGGCGCGCGTGGTGGTGACCGTCCCGGGAACGAGCTTCAACTACACCAATCTCGACGGCGGCAACTACGCGACCGGTTTGAACCTCGGCCCGGTCGGCTTCACCAACCAGTGATCGCGGGACGGCGCAGCATCCCGGCCGCTGCCGGTTGCTGCGACCACCGCTTCAGTCCTCGAACCGCGGTGCGCGCTTCTCCATCCGGGCGCGCACCGCTTCGGCCTGCTGCGGCGCGCCGATCAACGCGGCCTGTTCGTCCGATTCGGCCTGCAGCAGTTCGGCGGCGCTGTCGTCCAGCGAGCGCGCCGCCTGGTTGAGCAGCCGCTTGGCGGCGCGCACGGCGGCCGGGCTGCGCTGCGCGATCTGCGCGGCCAGCAAGCGGGCCTCGGCCAGCGGGTCGTTGCACAGCCGCGTGCCCAGGCCCAGCGCCACGGCCTCTTCGGCGGCGACGACGCGGCCGCTGTAGGTCAGCTCGCGCAGCACGTCGTCGCGCAGCAGGCCGCGCGCCAGCACCATGCCGGCCATGTCGGGCACGATGCCCCACTGGATCTCCATCAGCGCCAGGCGTGCGTCGGGCGCCAGCAGGCGCAGGTCGGCGCCCAGCGCCAGCTGCAGGCCGCCACCGTAGGCCACGCCCTGTACGGCGGCGATCACCGGCACGGGCAGGGCGCGCCAGCCCCAGGCGATGTGCTGTGGCGCGTTGGCGATGCCATGCGTGCGCCGGCCCAGGTCGCCGAAGGCCGCGCCCGGGCCGCCGGCCATGGCGGCGAAGCTGGCCATGTCCAGCCCGGCGCAGAAGGCCTTGCCCGCGCTGTGCAGCAGCACGCAGCGCAGGCGCGGCGCCTGCTGCAGTTGCGCCAGCACCGCGTTCAGCGCGTCGAACATCGCGCCGTCCAGCGCGTTGAGCTTGTCGGGACGGTTCAGGCAGACCTCGGCAATGCCCTGGTCGTCCATGGTCATCTGTACGCGGTCGTTCATCGTGGGGCTCCGGTGTCGGGCGCCGACTGCGGCAGCCCGGGCCGACAGTGTGCACCCCGGCCGCGGCCAGCGGCGACCCGCGCCAGACTTGTGCCCCGGGCCCCGGTGCCGCTGCGATATGCTGCCGCGCAGACCGCCCGTGACCCCCTGGAGACCGCATGCCCCCGTTCCCCCTTGCCCGCCGGGCGCTTACCGCCCTGCTGCTGCTGGCCAGTGCCGCCAGCGGCCATGCGCAAGAGAAGTTCAGCTTCCTCACCAACTGGTACGCCGAGGCCGAGCACGGCGGCTTCTACCAGGCCCAGGCCACCGGCCTGTACAAGCAGGCCGGGCTGGACGTGACGCTGCGCATGGGCGGCCCGCAGGTCAACGGCATGCAACTGCTGGCGGCAGGGCAGGTGGACTGCTTCATGGGCTACGACGTGCAGACCATGAAGGCGCGCGAGCAGGGCGTGCGCGCCGTCACCGTGGCCGCGGCCTTCCAGAAAGACCCGCTGGTGCTGATCGGCCACCCCGGCACCTTGCAGCGTATGCAGGATCTCAAGGGCCGCAGCATCCTGATCTCGGCCGACGCACACACCAACTACTGGCCCTGGCTGCGCGCCGCGAACGGCTTGTCGGATGCGCAGGCGCGGCCCTACACCTTCAGCATCCAGCCCTTCCTGGCCGACAAGCGCCTGGTGCAGCAGGGCTACATCACCAGCGAGCCCTACGCCATCGAGAAGGAAGCGAAGTTCAAGCCCGACGTGCTGCTGCTGTCCGACCACGGCTGGAGCAGCTACTCGATGACCGTGGTGTGCATGGAAGACACCATCGCGCGCCGGCCGCAGGCGGTGGCCGCCTTCGTGCGCGCCAGCATGCAGGGCTGGAAGAGCTACCTGCAGGGCGACAGCAGCGCCGCCGACGCGCTGATCCGCAAGGACAACCCCAACATGCCCGCCGAACTGCTGGCCTACGGCCGCAAGCTGGTGCTGGCGCGCGGCATGGTGCTGGGCGGTGATGCGGCGCGGCAGGGCGTGGGCATCATGACCGACGCCCGCATGCAGCAGACCTACGACATGCTGGTGGCGCAGAAGCTCATAGACCCGGCCAAAGTGGAACTGCGCAAGACCTACACGACGCAGTTCGTCAAGGACCTGAAGATCCTGCCGTGATCCCCGTCATAGCCCTGGCCAGCGCGCGCGACCCCGCGGCGCAGATCGACGCCGCGCTGCGCGACACCGGCTTCTTTGCGCTCACCGGCCACGGCTTCTCGGCGACATGATGCCGCGCCGGACCAACGACCGCTGGTTCCTGGCCGAGATGGTCCGCCGCACCACCGTGGCCGGGTGATGGAGGCACAGGCGGGCCTGCCGGCGGTCGAGCTCCAAGCCGTCGCCAAGACCTACCCCAACGGCACGCAGGCGCTGCTGCCGCTGGACCTGGCGGTGCGCGAGGGCGAGTTCCTCACGCTGCTGGGGCCTTCGGGCTGCGGCAAGAGCACGCTGCTGCGCATGCTGGCCGGCCTGCTGGCGCCCAGCGCCGGCCGTGTGCGCCTGTGGGGCCGGCCGGTGGACGAGTTGCAGGCCACGGGCCATCGCCTGGGCTTCGTCTTCCAGGACGCTACGCTGATGCCCTGGGCCAGCGTGGCCGCCAACGTGCGCCTGCCGCTGGACCTGGCCGGCGTGCCGCGTGCCGAGGCCGACGCGCGCGTGCAGGCCGCCCTGCAGCAGGTGCGGCTGGAGCGCTTTGCGGCGCAGCGCCCGCGCGAGCTGTCGGGCGGCATGCGCATGCGCGTGTCCATCGCCCGCAGCCTGGTGACCGAGCCCACGCTGCTGCTGATGGACGAGCCCTTCGGCGCGCTCGACGAGATCACACGCCAACGCCTGGACGCCGAACTGTCGGCACTGTGGCGCGCGCGCGGGCTGACGGTGGTCTTCGTCACCCACTCCATCGCCGAAGCCGTGGTGCTGTCCACCCGCGTGCTGGTGATGGCGTCGCGGCCCGGGCGCGTGGTGGAGCAGCGCGACATCACCGAGCCTTGGCCGCGCGGGCCCGACTTTCGCGTATCCACGCGCTTTGCCGAACAGGCGCGCGACCTGCAGGACGCACTGCTGCGTGCCAGCGCGGGCGACGAGGCCTGGGCGTGACCTGGTCGCGGCGGCAACTGCTGTGGCCCGCGGCCGTGGCGCTGGCGCTGCTGGCGCTGTGGCAGGGCCTGGTGGTGGCGCTGGACGTGCCGGTGTTCCTGGTGCCTTCGCCGCTGCGCGTGGCGCAGACCCTGGTGGCCGACGCCGCGCTGCTGGGGGGCGCGCTGCTCAACACCTTGCGTGTCACGCTGCTGGCGCTGGCCTGCGCCACCGTGCTGGGCGTGGCCATCGCATTCGCCTTCGTGCAGAGCCGCACGCTGGAAGCAGCGCTCTTTCCCTATGCCGTGCTGCTGCAGGTGACGCCCATCGTGGCCATCGCGCCGCTGGTCATCATCTGGGTCAAGGACGCCACCGCCTCGCTGGTGATCTGCGCCACGCTGGTGGCGCTGTTCCCCATCATCGCCAACACCACGCTGGGGCTGCGCAGCGTCGACCCCGGGCTGCTGGCCTACTTCAGGCTCCAGCGCGCGACAAGGCTGCAGACGCTGCTGCGGCTGCGCATCCCGTCGGCACTGCCCTACTTCTTTGGCGGCCTGCGCATCAGCTCGGGCCTGGCGCTGATCGGCGCGGTGGTGGCCGAATTCGTGGCCGGCACCGGCGGCAGCGGCACCGGGCTGGCCTACCAGATCCTGCAGTCCGGCTACCAGCTCAACATCCCGCGCATGTTTGCCGCGCTGGCGCTGATCGCGCTGGCCGGCGTGTTGCTGTTTGCCCTGATGGCCGGGCTCACTCGCTGGGCGCTGGGCGGCTGGCACGAGAGCGAGGCGCGGCACGAGTGAGCCGCTGCGCTGTCAGCCCGCGTCGGCCGGCGGCCCCCGCTCCATGCTCAGGCGGAACAGCCTCTCGTCGGTCTGGCGCAGGCGGCGGCAGACCTCGCGGCCGATGTTCATCTGGATCAGCGCAAACTGCTCGATGTCGTGCTCGTACAGGCGCATCAGGTCGCTGGCCGTGAACTCGATGGCGCGGCAGGTCGTGTCGGCGCGCACCGTGGCGCTGCGCGGCTGCAGGTCCATGAGCGCCATCTCGCCCACGCAATCGCCGGCCTGCAGCCGGCGCAGCAGCTGCTCGCGCCCTTGCCACTGCTTCACGACCGAGGCCGTGCCCTGTTCCAGCACGAACATCGAGCCGCCCGCGTCACCCTCGCGGCACAGGCAGGCGCCGGCCGGCAGGTCGATCTCGCGCGCCTGCTCCAGCAGCACCTGCAGCGTGGCCTCGTTCAGGCCGCCGAAGATGGGCATGCGTTGCAGCCAGTCGATGGCACCAAGCTTCATGGGGGCGGAACTCCTGTGACTCCAGCTCGCCTGCAGGGCCAGTGTACGCATGCCGCGCCGAGGCGCCCAGGCCGGCGTGGGCGGCCTCAGGCCGGCGGCGGCAGTTCGACCCAGGCCTCGAGGCCGCCGCCTTCGCGCCGCTGCAGGGCCACGCTCCAGCCATTGGCCAGCGCCAGCTGCTTGACGATGGCCAACCCCAGCCCGTAGCCGCCGGCCGCGCGGCTGCGTGAGGCTTCGAGGCGGTGGAAGGGCCGGAACACCGCGTCCAGCTGGTCCTGCGGGATGCCCGGCCCGCGGTCGAGCACGCCGATGCGCAGCGCCGCGGCCGTACCGTCGGGCTGCGGAACGGATTGGGCCACCAGCTCGACAGGCCCCGGCGCGTAGCGGATGGCGTTGACCACCAGGTTGTCCAGCACGCGGGCCAGCATGCCCGGCGCGGCCCGGGCCTGCAGCGCGGCGTCGCAGTGCACCACCAGTGTGGCCCCCGCCGCTGCGGCCGCGGCGCGGTGCGCTTCGGCACGCTGCTCCAGCCAGGCGCACAGGGCAAGCTGCTGCGCGGCCTCGGGGTGCAGGCCCTGGGCGATTTCCAGAAGCTGGCCGATCAGGCCGTTCATCTCTTCGATATCCCGTTCCAGCCGCTCCAGCAGCTGCGGTGACGGTGCCAGCGTCAGCATCTCCAGCGCCAGGCGCATGCGCGCCAGCGGCGTGCGCAGGTCGTGCGACAGGCCGGCGAACAGCGTGGTGCGGGCGTCGCTGAGCTCGCGCACCTGCACCGCCATGCGGTTGAAGTGGCGTGCCAGATCGGCCAACTCGCGCGGGCCGTCTTCGGGCAGCAGCGCCGGGTTCGCGCCCTGGGCCAGTTGCTCGGCCGCCTGCTCCAGCCGCGCCACCGGCTGCGCGATGCGCCGCGCCAGCCACCAGGCCAGCACGCCCACGAACAGCATGCCGGCGGCCAGCGCAGCAGCCAGTGCGGCCAGCGGGCTGGTCTGCAGGCGGCTGATGGCGAAGCCGACACCGACAGACCGGCCCGCGGCCGGCACCGCGATCCACAGCCAGTCATCGCCCTCGGCCGCGACCTCGTGCCGGAAGAAGGCCTCTTGCCCAAGCCGGCGTTCGAAGGCGCGCTCCAGAAAGCGGATGTAGAAGCCGTGGCGCAGCCCGCTGTCGGGCGCGGGCGGCATCTGCGGGCGCAGGCCGATGCGGTGGCTGCGCGCCAGTTCGGCCTCGAACACCGGCCGCGTTTCCGGCGGCAGCTCGACCCAGGTCTGTGCCGACAGCACCATCAGCCCGGCCAGGTCGTCTGCGCCCCGCTCGGCCATCGGGAACATGACGAACACCAGCACCGAGGCGATGGTGACGAGTTCCAGCGCGACGAACAGCGCAGCCAACCAGCGGGCGTAAAGGCGCGCCAGGCCTGGGCGCCTGCGGGCCTGCTGCATCAGCTGGACGCGCCCAGCGGATTGAACAGATAACCC
The DNA here is from genome assembly GCA_022842305.1 of Rubrivivax sp. Taxonomy (GTDB): domain Bacteria; phylum Pseudomonadota; class Gammaproteobacteria; order Burkholderiales; family Burkholderiaceae_C; genus Rubrivivax. The sequence goes on along the minus strand of JALHPY010000007.1, from coordinate 29,259 downwards.
TCGCCGCGCACGGTGCGGATGTAGGCGGGATGCGTCGGGTCGGCTTCGATCTTGCGCCGCAGCCGGGTCACGCGCACGTCGATGCTGCGGTCGAAGGCGCCGCGCTCGTAGCCCTTCAGGCGATCGATCAGCGCGTCGCGCGTGAGCACGCGATGGGGGTGCTCGACGAAGATGCGCAGCAGCTCGAATTCGCCGCTGGACACCGGCACCTCGTTGCCGTCGCGCAGCAGCCGCCAGGCATCGGCATCCAGCGTGAAGGGGCCGAAGGCATGGCGGTGGCTGCCGGCGGGTGCAACCACCGCGGCGGCAACGGCCGGCCGGGCTCGACGCAGCAGGGCGCGCAGGCGTGCCAGCAGTTCGCGCGGGCTGAAGGGCTTGGGCAGGTAGTCGTCGGCGCCGACTTCCAGGCCGACCACGCGGTCGGTCTCGGTGCCGCGCGCCGACAGCATCAGGATCGGCAGCTCGGAGGTCTTGCGCACCTCGCGCGCCAGGCTCAGCCCGTCCTCGCCCGGCAGCATCAGGTCGAGCACGATCACGTCGGGCGCGGCGCGCAGCATCTGCTCGCGCATCTGCACGCCGTCGGCCGCGGTGTCGACGACGTAGCCGCTGGTCGTCAGGTAGGCCACCAGCAGCTCCCGCAGGCCGGGGTCGTCGTCGACGACCAGGATGCGCGCGGTGGTCGGCAGGCTCATGGCTGGGCAGTTTAGCCAGCGGCGCGGCGCGTGCGCGGCGGTGAAACGCAACGACACGCAGTGAAACGCAGTGGCACGCGCGTGCAGTGGGGCTGCAATGCCGGCGGCGCAGAGTGCTGCACATGGACGCCACCGCCACCTTCTTCGACCCCAGGCACCCGGCCGGGAGGCGGCTGTGGCTGCTGGCGCTTGCGGGGCTGGTTGCGGTCGGCGCGGCGGAGGCGTCCGACGATCAAGGGGCCGATGCCACCGGCGCGGCCGCCGCAGCGGCCCCGCAGGCCGCGGCCAGCGCGCCCGCCAGCGGCGGACCCGCCCCCAAGCCCTACGGCAGCGGCTACGAAGCCCGAGGGCTGGCCGCGTCCGGTTCCCAACCGGCCGGGGCCGGCGAAGCGCGTGTCATGCCGCAGCGCGCAGTCGACCGCTTTCCCAGCAGCCATCGACACGGCGGCGGTGCCGGCCGCGGCGGCCGGCGTTGAACCCGCACCCCAATCCCACACCCACCCGAAGAAAGCACCCCATGAACTCGTCGAAGATCACCCTCTCGACCCTGGCGTTCGCGCTCGTTGCACTCACCACCGCCTGTGGCGGGGGCGGCGATGACGCGCAGCCGCAGGCCACCGCCCGCGGCCTGTCGGCCCAGACGGCGGCCCTCGACGCGTCCTTGCAGGCCACGGCCGCGGCGCCGCTGTCCGCCGACGAGGCGCGCGGCCTGGTCTTCATGCGCGAGGAAGAGAAGCTGGCACGCGACGTCTACGCGGCGCTGCTGGCGCGCTGGAACCTCACGCTGTTCCGCAACATCGGCGCCAGCGAGCAGGCGCACATGGATTCGGTGGGATGGCTGCTGACGCGCTATGCGCTGGCCGATCCGGCGGCTGGAACCCTGCCGGGCCAGTTTGCAGACCCCTCGCTGCAGGCCTTGCACGACGCGCTGCTGGCCCGCGGGCTGCTCAGCCCGGTGGACGCGTTGCAGGTGGGCGCCGAGATCGAGGAAGTCGACATCCGTGACCTGCGCGCGATCCAGGCCACGGTGGACAACGCCGACCTGCTGCTGGTGTACGCGAACCTCGAACGCGGTTCGCGCAACCACCTGCGGGCCTTCCACCTGAACTTGCAGCGCGAGGGCCTGGTGCCCGTGGCCAGGGTCCTCACGCAAGCCGAATACGACGCCATCGTCCAATCCCCACACGAAGGGGGTTAGGCCGCGTCGTCTGTGCCCCGGCGGCGGCTTGCCGCCAGTAGTCTTCAACTGCCAGGAGTGAATCATGAAGTCCACGAATCGCAATCTGTTGGCCACGGCCATCGTCGCCGGGCTGGCCATCGCCGCTGCCTCGGTCGCGCTGGCGCAAGTGCCGGCCGACACACCCACCCAGGCGCGCACCGCCGCACAAGAGCGCATCCACGGCAGCCAGCTGATGACGGAGCAGGAGCGCGTGCAGTTCCGGCAACAGCTGCAAAGCCTGACCACGCAGCAGGAACGCGACCGCTTCCGCGCCGAGCACCACACCAAGATGCAGGAGCGCGCCAAGGAGCGCGGCGTGAGCCTGCCTGATGCGCCGCCGGCGCAAGGCGCTGGCCGCAGCGCCGGCTACGGTGCCGGCTATGGCGCTGGCGCTGGCCCCGGTGCCGGTGCCGGTGCGGGCGGTGGAGCTGGTGCCGGTGCTGGCGGTGGAGCCGGTGGTGGTGCTGGCGGTGGAGCCGGTGGTGGTGCGGGGGGTGGAGCCGGCGGTGGTGCTGGCGGTGGTGCTGGCGGCGGTGCGGGCGGTGGTGCCGGTGGCGGTGCCGGTGGTGGTGGCGGCAGGGGCCGCTGAGTTCGGCGCAGGCCTGGCTGGCGGCAAGGCCAGCCAGGCCGGCCGCGACCGCGGACGTGCGCCCGCAACTGCACGGGAGTGATCATGAACAGTCGCTTGTCACACGGCCCCTGGGCGCTGGCAGGGGCGCTCCTGCTCAGCGGGTGCGTGGTCGCCCCGCCGATGGCCAGGGTGGCGCGGACCGCCCCAACGGCGGCGGTGGCCGCAGCCCCGATGTACTTCTATCCCGAGCATGGCCAGGACGCGCCGCGTCAGGACCGCGATCGCTATGAGTGCTACCGCTGGGCGGCGGCGCAGAGCGGCTTCGATCCCGGCATGACGCCGGTCAGCCTGCCGCCGCCTTCAGCCGCGCCCACGCGCGACGGCGCTGATGTCGCGGCGGGGGCCATCACCGGCGCAATGGCCGGTGCCGTGCTGTCCTCGCCCCACCACACGCGCGAGTCGGTGGTGATCGGCGCCCTCTTCGGCGCTGCCCTGGGCGCCGTGGCGCAGGAATCGCGCGCGCAGGCTGCCGATCAGGCGCTGGCGGCACGGCAGGCTGCGCTGGCTCCCCTGGAGGGCTTCCGGCGCGCGATGAGCGCCTGCATGTCCGGACGCGGCTATCGCGTCGGCTGAAAGGAGTCTCGATCATGACCCGCGAACGATCCACGAGCCGGGCAGCGATGCTGCTGGCGATGGCCTTGCTGTGCGAGGCCGCGGCCGCGCCGGCGCTGGCGGCGCCCCCGCGCTGGTTCGACCAGGCGCATGGGCACGCGCGCCATTACCCGCCCGCGGGCGTGCGCCTGCGGGTGCTGCCGCCGCGCGCCCCGGCGCTGGTCTGGGCGGGTGCGCCTTACTGGTTCAGCGCCGGTGTCTGGTATGCGCCGGCGGCCGTCGGCGGCTACGTCGTGGTGCGCCCGCCCTTCGGCATCGTGGTGGACGATCTGCCGGCCTTTCGCACGGCCGTGGTGATCGGCGGCATCGGCTACCTGTACCTCAATGGCGTCTACTACCGCGAGCGTGCGCAGGGCGGCTACGAGGTCGTGCCCACGCCGCTGGTCGGCCCGGGCGGCGCCGATGGCGCATCGGGCCGCCTGTACGTCTACCCGAACCGGAGCCAGACCGCCGAGCAGCAGGCCGACGACGAATACGCCTGCCATCGCTGGGCGGCTGCGCAAAGCGGCTTCGACCCCGCGCCCGCGGCCACCGGCCAGGGCGCAGACGGCGCGCGCCGCGGCGACTACGTGCGCGCGCAGACCGCATGCCTGGAAGCCCGCGGCTACACCGTGCGCTGATGCGGCCGCGCGGGCGGGGGCCGGCTCAGGCCGCCAGCAGCGCCTGCGCCAGCGCCTCGGCGGTCTCGATGCCGTCGACCCCGGCCGACATGATGCCGCCCGCATAACCCGCGCCTTCGCCCGCCGGGTACAGGCCCGCGATGTTGAGGCTCTGGCGGTCGCGCCCGCGCGTGATGCGCAGCGGCGACGAGGTGCGCGTCTCCACGCCCGTGAGCACCGCGTCGGCCATGGCAAAGCCCTTGATCTGGCGATCGAAGGCCGGCAGCGCGGCGCGGATGGCGTCGGTCACATAGGCCGGCAGGCTGCCCTGGCGCGGGTCGGCCAGATCGCAGAAGTGCACACCGGGCTGGTAGGACGGCAGCACGCTGCCCACGTCGCTGCTGCGCTGGCGGCGCAGGAAGTCGCCCACCAGTTGCCCCGGCGCCTGGTAGCCGCCGCCGCCCAGTTCGAAGGCGCGGCTTTCCCACTGGCGCTGGAAGGCCACGCCGTCCAGCGGGTCCACCGGGCCCGTGCCGGGCGTCTGGCGGTAGTCCTCGGTGCTGATGCCGACCACGATGCCGGCGTTGGCGTTGCGCTCGTTGCGCGAGTACTGGCTCATGCCGTTGGTGACCACGCGCCCGGGCTCGGACGTGGCCGCGACCACCGTGCCGCCGGGGCACATGCAGAAGCTGTAGACCGAGCGCCCGTTGCCCGCGTGGTGCACCAGCTTGTAGTCGGCCGCGCCCAGGATGGGGTTGCCGGCGTTGGGGCCGAAGCGCGCGCGGTCGATCAAGCCCTGAGGGTGCTCGATGCGAAAGCCCACCGAGAAGGGCTTGGCCTCGAGCAGCACGCCGCGCTGCTGCAGCATGGCGAAGGTGTCGCGCGCGCTGTGGCCCAGGGCCAGCACCAGCTGGTCGGTGCGCAACTGCTCGCCGCCGGCCAGCACCAGGCCGCGCAGGGCGCGCGTGCGGCCGGCGGCGTCGGGCCGGGGCAGATCCTCGATCAGCAGGTCGGTCACCTGCTGCTGGAAGCGGACCTCGCCGCCCAGCGCGGTGATCTCGGCGCGCATCTTCTCGATCATGCTCACCAGCCGGAAGGTGCCGATGTGCGGCTTGGCCACGAACAGGATCTCTTCGGGCGCGCCGGCCTTGACGAACTCGGCGAGCACCTTGCGCGTGAGGTGGCGCGGGTCGCTGATCTGGCTCCACAGCTTGCCGTCGCTGAAGGTGCCGGCGCCGCCTTCGCCGAACTGCACGTTCGAGCCCGGATCGAGCACGCCGCGGCGCCACAGGCCCCAGGTGTCCTGCGTGCGTTCGCGCACCGGCTTGCCGCGCTCCAGCACCAGCGGGCGCAGGCCCATCTGGGCCAGTATCAGCGCGGCAAACAGGCCGCAGGGCCCGAAACCCACCACCACCGGGCGCGGCCGGGCGCTGGCCTGAAAGTCGGCCGGCGCATGGCCCAGGAAGCGGTAGCGCGTGTCGGGCGTGGGGCGCAGGTGCACGTCGCCGGCATGGCGCGCCAGCAGCGCGGGCTCGTCCACGCCATCGGAAAGCAGGCAGTCGACGGTGTAGACCAGCTCGATGGCCGAGCGGCGGCGGGCGTCCCAGGCGCGCCGGAACACGTCCACGCGCAACAGTTCATCGTCGCCCAGGCCCAGGCGGCGCAGCACCGCGGCCCGCAGCGCCGGTTCGGCGTGGTCCAGCGGCAGGCGCAGCTCGGTGATTCTCAGCATCGCGCGGGGCGTGCGCACCGCCAGTGCCGGCGGCGCTTCAGGAAGACCGGGCGAAGGGGCCCGGTGCAGCGGATCAGCCGCCCTTCTTGGGGCGCTTGCCGGGGTTCTTCTTGCTGCGCGTGTGCGAACCACGCTCCAGGCTGCTCTTCTGGCCCAGGCGGATGGTGACGGTCACGCCATTGGGGGCGGCCGGCCGCGGGGTGGCGCGGGCGTCGGCTTCGGTTCTGATCTTCTGGGCCATGATGAGTATTCCGGGCGTGTGGGCGAAACCTCGTATTAGGCCACAGTCCGGCGCCACCTCCGCCGGCACCGCCCGCCGCGGGGCTCGGACGGCCGGCATCGGCGAGAATGCAGGCAATGATTCGTCAGCGCACCCTCAAATCCATCACCCGCGCGGTCGGCGTGGGCGTGCACAGCGGGCAGCGCGTCGAACTCACGCTGCGCCCGGCGCCGGCCGATGCCGGCATCACCTTCCACCGGACCGACCTGCCGGTGACGGTGGACATCCCGGTCACGCCCTTTGCGGTGAGCGACACGCGCATGGCCAGCACCATCAGCGCCGGCGGCGACCCGGGCGCGCCCAAGGTGCAGACCATCGAGCACCTGATGTCGGCCTGCGCCGGCCTGGGCCTGGACAACCTGCACGTGGACATCACCGCCGAAGAGGTGCCCATCCTCGACGGCAGCGCCGCCAGCTTCGTGTTCCTGCTGCAGAGCGCCGGCATCGAACTGCAGACCGCACCCAAGCGCTTTCTGCGCGTGCTCAAGCCGGTGGAGGTGCGCGAAGGCGAGGGCGCCACGCTCAAGTGGGCGCGGCTGGAGCCTTTCCACGGCTACAAGCTGGCCTTCGAGATCGAGTTCAACCACCCCGCGGTGGATGCCACCGGGCGCAAGGTCGAGTTCGATTTTTCCAGCGGCCAGTACAAGCGCGACATCGCGCGCGCCCGCACCTTCGGCTTCACCAAGGACGTGGAGATGATGCGCGCGCGCGGCCTGGGCCTGGGCGGCAACATGGACAACGTGATCGTCGTCGACGACTACCGCGTGCTCAACAGCGAAGGCCTGCGCTACGACGACGAGTTCGTCAAGCACAAGATCCTGGACGCCATCGGCGACCTGCACATCGCCGGCAAGCCGCTGCTGGCCAGCTACGTGGCCTACAAGAGCGGGCACGCGCTCAACAACAAGCTGCTGCGCAAGCTGCTGGCCGACGCCTCGGCGTACGAGGTGGTCACTTTCGAGCGCGAAGACCAGGCGCCGCGCGGCTTTGCCGCGCTGGCCCCGGCCTGGTAGCGCGCACCGGGGCACCACGCCATGATGATCTTCCGCCTGGTGTTCGGCCTGCTGCTGGTGAGCGGCCTGCTGTGCTTTGCGATGTATATCGGCACCGGCCAGGTGGCCTGGCGCCAGCGCGGCATTGTCGTCGTCAAGTGGACGGTGCTGGCAGCGTTCGGCTTCTTCGCGGTGCTGATCCTCGAGCGCCTGGTGCTGATGCTCTAGGCGCACAAGGTGTGAAGGAACCGTTGCGAGCGGCCCGAGGTCAGCTCGAGCACCGCAGCCGTACACCCGTACGGCGAGGAGCGCAGGGCTGAGATCGGGTCGCGCAGCAAGTTCATTCAGGCCTTGTCAGCGCCCGCTGATCTGCGCCTGGGGCCGCTCGGCCACCACCAGCTTCAGCTCGAGCGTCTGCGCGCCGCGCAGCACGGCCACGGCCGCGGTGCTGCCCGGCTGGAGCAAGGCCACGGCGCTGAACAGGTCGCCGCTGCTGCGGATGGGCTGCTCGCCCACCTTCACCACCACGTCGCCCGGGCGCAGGCCGCCGCGCGCCGCCGGGCCGTCCTGCAGCACGCCGGTGATGAGCACGCCTTCGCGCACCGGCAGGCTCAGGCTTTCCACCAGGTCGGCACTCAGGTCGCGCGGCTCCACGCCCAGCCAGCCGCGCTTGACCGTGCCATCGCGAATCAGCGCTTCCATCACCTGGCGTGCGGTGTCTGCCGGCACGGCGAAGCCGATGCCCATGCTGCCGCCGCTGCTGGAGAAGATGGCGGTGTTGATGCCCACCAGCGCGCCGCGCGCGTCGACCAGTGCGCCGCCCGAATTGCCCGGGTTGATGGCGGCATCGGTCTGGATGAAGTTCTGGTAGCGCGACTGCCCGGCGCTGCTGCGGTCGAGCGCGCTGACGATGCCGGCCGTCACCGTCTGGCCGACGTTGAAGGGGTTGCCGATGGCCAGTACCGCGTCGCCCACCTGCAGCGCGCGCACATCGCCCAACGCGATCACCGGCAGCGGCGAGAGATCGATCTTGAGCACCGCGATGTCGGTCTCGACATCGCTGCCGACGACGCGGGCGCGCGCCTGGCGGCCGTCGGTGAGTTGCACCTCGATCTCGGTGGCCTCGTCGATGACGTGCTGGTTGGTGAGCAGGTAGCCCTCGGGCGAGACGATCACGCCCGAGCCCAGGCCCACCTGCTGCGGCTGCTGGCCGTCGCCGAAGAAGAAGCGGAAGCGCGGGTCCTCGGCGTGCGGGTTGCGCCGTGCCATGCGCGTGGCGGTGACGCTGACCACCGCCGGCGCCGCGCGCTGCGCAGCCAGTGCGTGGCCGCTGGCCGCGACGCCGCTGGCCGACAGCGCCGGCGCCTGCAGCAAGGTGGGCGCGGGCAGGAGGCGGCCTTCGCGCCCGCCGGGCAGCCACTCGGGCTTGAGCGTGGACAGCACGAACAGCGCCGCCACCGCCACGGTGACGGCCTGAGAAAAGACCAGCCAGGTTCTACGCCACATCCAAGCAAGTGAACCGCAACACGCCCAGGGCTTGGGCAGAATCGGCCCATGACCGACCGACAAGACATCGCCGCCTGTCTGGACGCATTGCTGCGCCCCGAAGGCTTCAAGGATTATGGGCCGAACGGTCTGCAGGTCGAGGGCCGGCGCGAGGTGCGCCACATTGCCTCGGGCGTGACCGCCAGCCTGGCCTTCATCGACGCGGCCATCGCCGCGGGCGCCGACACGCTGCTGGTGCACCACGGCCTGTTCTGGCGCGGCCAGGACGGCCGCCTGACGGGTTGGCTGGCCGAGCGCGTGCGCCGGCTGATGGCGGCGCAGGTCAACCTCTTCGCCTACCACCTGCCGCTGGACGCGCATGCCGAGCTGGGCAACAACGCGCAGCTGGGCCTGCGCCTGGGGCTGACGGCCGATGCGCGCTTCGGCGAGCAGGAGCTGGGCTTCATCGGCAGTGCCGTGCTGGGGCTGGACGAACTGGCGGCGCGCGTGCAGCAGCAGCTGGGCCGCGCGCCGCTGGTGCTGCCGGGTGACGGCCGCGCGCTGCGCCGTGTGGCCTGGTGCACGGGCGGTGCGCAGGGCTACTTCGAGGCGGCCATTGCCGCTGGCGCCGATGCCTTCATCACCGGCGAGGCATCCGAGCCACAGCAGCACCTGGCGCGCGAGACCGGCGCGGCCTTCCTGGCCTGCGGCCACCACGCCACCGAGCGCTACGGCGCACCGGCCGTGGCGGCGCACGTGGCCGGGCGCTTCGGCCTGGAGCACCGCTTCATCGACATCGAGAATCCGGCATGAGGACGCGCAAGTGCGCCTGCGCGCAGTTGCGCGCTGCATGCCGGGCCGGAGTTCCGGGACGGCCCGCGTGAAGCCGCTGCTCGTGACCATGGGCGATGCCGCAGGCATCGGCCCCGAGATCATCGTCCAGGCCTTTCGCCAGGGCGCGCTGCACGACGCCGTGGTCATCGGCGACCCGGCCGTGCTGCGGCGCGCCGGTGCGCCGATGACGGCGCTGATCGATGCGCCCGCCGACCTGGTCGATGTGCCGTCCGGCTGCCTGCCGCTGCTGCAGCCGCCCGATCTGCCGGCCGGGCTGGCCGAACTGCCGCTGGGCCGCATCGACGCGCGCAACGGTGCGGCCGCGGCGCGCTGCATCGAGCAGGCCGTGGCGCTGGTGCAGGCCGGGCAGGGCGCGGCCATCGTCACCGCGCCCCTCCACAAGGAGGCGCTGGCCGCCGCCGGCCTGCCCTGGCCGGGCCACACCGAGATGCTGCAGGCCCTGTGCACCACACCCGGCCAGCCCGCGCCGCCGGTGCGCATGATGCTGGCCAACGACGAGCTGCGCGTGGTGCTGGTGACCATCCACCTGTCGCTGCGGCGCGCGCTGGATGCCGTGACCTTCGATGCCGTGTTGCAGACGCTGCGCATCGCGCACCGCGCCGCCCGTGACTGGGGCCAGCCGGCGCCGCGCATCGCGGTGGCCGGGCTCAACCCGCATGCCGGCGAGGGCGGGCTGTTCGGCGATGAAGAGCTGACGATCATCGGCCCGGCGGTGCAGGCGGCCCGGGCCGAGGGCATTGACGCCAGCGGCCCCTACGCGCCCGACACGGTGTTCATGCGCGCGCGCCGCGGCGCCTTCGATCTGGTGGTGGCGATGACGCACGACCACGGCCTGATCCCGGTGAAGTACCTGGGGGTGGAGCAGGGCGTCAACGTCACGCTGGGCCTGCCGCTGGTGCGTACCAGCCCCGACCATGGCACGGCGTTCGACATCGCCGGCCAGGGGCTGGCCGATGCCTCCAGCCTGGTGGCGGCGCTGCGCTGGGCGCGGCGCGCGCTGGCGGCGCGCCAGGCTTGAGGGTCTAGGCCGCGGCGCTTCCAGCCGGGCCCAGCGCCGCCAGTTGGCGGCGCGCACGGGCCGTGGCGCGCTCGATCAGCGCGGCCTGCTCGAAGGCGCGCATGCGGCCGGTGTCGCACAGGCGCAGCAGCATGCGCTGCGTCAGCGACACCGTCTTGCGGTGCCGCCCGCCATACGTGAACATGAAGAAGGCGCGGCCCTGGCTGATGTGCGCCAGGCGAACCTTCTGCCACTCGTTGTTGAGGTGCATCTCGTAGGCGAAACCCACCTGCAGGGTGTCGGCCAGCGCGCGGCCCTCGGTGGGCTCGGGTGGCTCGCTGGGTGCGGGCAGCCCGGGCGCCACGGGGGTGTTGGCGGCGGCGGCGTCGTCGTCGGTGCCCAGGTCGCCCGGCGAGGTGTCGCCCAGCGGGATGTCGACCTTGCCGTCCCAGTCGACCGCTGCTTCTTCCACCAGGCCGATGCGCCGCGCTTCCTCGGGCGTGAAGCGCGCCTGTGCCAGCTCTTCGGTCAGCAGAGGCAGGGCCTGCGCGGCGCGCAAGTCCTCGCGTGAGGGCAGGGGCCGCTCGAGCGCGCCTTCGACGCGACGCGCCATCAGGTTGATGTCGAGCTGGCGCGCCGCCGGTCGCTTGAGCGCGTCGGCGTGCGCCGGCATCAGCTTGCCGAAGAATTCGCGCCGCTGCGCCTCGGGCCAGGCGATGAGGTTCATGCCCTCGGTCAGGTCCTGCATCAGCCGCGGCAGCTCGGCCAGGAAGGCCTTGCGGTGCGTCGGCGTGGGCTTGGCCTGCACGCTGAGGAAGAGCTCGCGGCCGACGCGGCGCAGGCGCTGCGCCAGCGGCCCATCGGGCCCGCCCTGCGCGCTGGCGCGCAGCAACACCTGGCTCCACACGCCGCTGACGAAGTCGCGCAGGAAGTCGGGGATGGTGACGTCCTTGAGCTCGCCGGCCAGGCGCTGCGCGTAGAGCTGGCGCAGGCGGATCTCGTCTTCCTTCTCCGACAGCACGGCGGCCGGATCGTCGCCGCTGGCGGCCAGGCTTTGCGCCGCCTGTTCGTTGACGAACTGTTCCAGCGCGGCCAGCTTCTGCTCGTAGGTCTCGATCTGGTCGAAGTCGCCCTCGACCACCTGCTGCACCAGTTCGCGCACCTTGGCCAGCAGGCGCTTGGCGGCTTCATCGCCGAAGTCGCCGAAGCCCGCGCCCAGCGAGGCGATGCGGTTGATGAAGCGCCGCACCGGGTGCTTGCGCGTGGAAAAGAAGCTGGCGTCGCCCAGCGCCGCGCGCAGCACCGGCAGCTGCAGCCGGGCGATCTGGCGCGCCATCTGCGGCGGCACCTTGGGGTCGGCCAGGATCTGGTCGAAGAGGAACCCGATGACGTCGATCACCATGTGGTCGACGCCGCCCCTGGAGGCCTGGCGCAGCTCTTCGCGGTGGGTGCGGATGAGGTTGGGCGGCGGCGCACCGCCGCCCATGCCGCCCGCGCCGGCAAAGCCGTCGTAGGACTCGTCTTCGTCGACCCAGCCCTGGCTGGATCGGCCGCCACCCACGCTGCCGCTGCTGCTGCCGTCCCCATAGGCCGGCCCGACATGCGCCAGGCGACGGATCAACGACATCAGCGTCGGATCGATGTTGCCGATTTGCGTGCCGCCGCTGCGCCCGCCCATGGGGCCGGGGCGCGTGGACGCCGAGAAGCCCGGGCCGGACATGCGCCCGCCCTGGCGGCTGTCGCCACCGCTGCCACCGGGCGGCCCATAGCGGCTGGTGCCGGGGCGCTCTTCTTCGTAGCCGACGTCGCCGCGCCCGGTGTCGTGGCCGAAGTTGCGCGCCGGGCGGTTGCGCACCGCCATCCCGACCGGCTGCACGCCGGCGTTGCGCCAGTCGGCCACGATGCCGGCGTAGACCGCGGGCAGCAGGGCGCCCAGCGAGCGGCTCATTTCGGTGGACAGTACCTTGCGGATGTCGGGGCGGTCGGAGATGACCTCGATGCCGCGCAGCATGGCGTGGCCCACGATGTCGGGCCGCACCGGGTTGCGCTCACTTTCGCCGCCGGCTTCGGCCAGCAGCGCCACGACGTAGGCGTCGAGCTCGCGCAGCTCCCATTCGCAGGCATAGGCGATCTCCATGCCGAAGCGCTCGGCCGAGATCTGCGCCTCGACCTCGCGGTCGTCGACCAGGCTCAGGCTGTCCCAGTTGGTGTTGCGCGGCTGCAGCGGGGGGTAGACCGAGGCCGGGCCCATGCCCGGGGGAGGCGCCGCCGCCGGCGCAGCGGCGGCGCGCGGGCTGACTTCGCGCAGCACGCGCTCGTCGAAGGCGTCGTTGAAGGTCAGCACGAACACCGCCGACTTGCGGTTGAGCTCGAACTGCGCGCCCAGCAGCCCGTCGCGGTGGAAGGCATTGCTCGATGCCAGGGCGGCCAGGCCCAGGCTCTCGATGGTCCGCTCGGCCGCATCGCGCGCCGCCAGCTTGATGCGCTGTACGGCGGTCTCCAGCGGCGGGGGAAGGCGGTGTACGGGGTTCGGCTTCATCAATACGCGGCTGCCGCGATTTTGTGGCTGCCTAGTATGCGGCAAGCCTGCGGCCGTGCCGGGCGTCGGCCCTTGTCCGGCGCCGGGTCACCAGGTTGTTGCAGCCGCTTACTTGCGCAGCGCCCGACCACAGAGGGTCGGGCCGCCTCGCCGTCCAAGTCGCCTCAAGGCGACTTGGAGCCGCGGCTCAGCGCCAGACCACGGAGGGTCAGGCCGCTTCGCCGTCCAAGGCGCCTCAAGGCGCCTTGGAGCCGCGGCTCAGCGCGTCGCGGATGTCGCGCAGCAGCAGCACGTCTTCCGGCGTCGGTGCGGGCGGGGCCGGCGGCGGCGGCGGCGGCGGGGCATTGCGCTTGAGGCGGTTCACCTGCTTGATCATCAGGAAGATGATGAAGGCCAGGATGGCGAAGTTGAGCGCCACGGTGATGAAGTTGCCGTAGGCGAACACCGCGCCGGCCTTCTTGGCCTCGACCAGCGTGTTGGCGGTCTGGCCGGCCAGCGGGATGAAGTAGTTGCTGAAGTCGAGCCCGCCGAAGATGCGGCCGACGATGGGCATGATGAGGTCGCCAACCACCGAGTCGACGATCTTGCCGAAAGCGCCGCCGATGATCACGCCCACGGCAAGGTCCATCACATTGCCCTTGAGGGCAAACTCGCGAAACTCGGATGTGAAACTCATGGGGCGGGTCCTCTGGGCGTGTGTTTGTGTTGGAGTACTGCAGGCAGCGCCCTGCCGTCGGATGGTCACGGTAGCCGCAGCCGACAGGAGCGTCAAGAGCGCGGCAAGGGGCTGCGTGCGCACGCCCGGTTGCCTTGCAAGCCGGCCGCAAGGGCGGCTCGCATAGAATCGGTGGTTGTCCCGAATCACCTACGCAGCCAGAGGTTTTGCATGAGCGACGCCACCCTTGATCAAGGCTTTGACAAGGACAGACGTACCTGGATAGCCATCACCTGCGGCGCCGGCGCCGTGGGCGGTGCGGCTGTCGCGGTGCCCTTCTTGAGTACCTTCGCGCCTTCCGAGCGCGCCCGTGCCGCGGGCGCTCCGGTGCAGGTGGACATCGGCGCCATCCAGCCCGGTGAGAAGCTGACCGTCGAATGGCGCGGCAAGCCGGTGTGGATCGTGCGCCGCACGAAGGAGCAGCTGGCCGTGCTGGAAAAGCTGGACCCGCAGCTCGCCGACCCCAAGTCCCTGCGCAATCCGGCCGACCTGACGCCGGCCTACGCGCGCAACGTGCACCGCTCGATCAAGCCCGAGTACTTCGTCGGCGTGGGCATCTGCTCGCACCTGGGCTGCTCGCCCAGCGACAAGTTCACGCCGGGCGCCCAGCCCTCGCTGCCCGACGACTGGGCCGGCGGCTTCTTCTGCCCCTGCCATGGCTCCACGTTCGACATGGCCGGCCGCGTCTTCAAGAACAAGCCCGCGCCCGACAACCTCGAAGTGCCGCCGCACATGTTCGTGTCCGACACCACGCTGTTGATCGGCGAGGACAAGAAGGCCTGAGCCTGGCGCTCTCCAGACGCAAACCAATTCGGACCCGAGGTCAAGATGGCTGATTTCAAGGAAGCGCCGGCCGGCGCACCGGCACTCACGCAGGCCACGGTGTGGCTCCAGAACCGGTTCCCGACCGCGTTCGAGGCTTACCGTTTCCACATGTCGGAGTACTACGCTCCGAAGAACTTCAACTGGTGGTATTTCTTCGGCAGCCTGTCGCTGCTGGTGCTGGTGATGCAGATCGTCACCGGCATCTTCCTGACGATGCATTACAAGCCCGACGCGGCCAAGGCCTTCGAGTCGGTCGAGTACATCATGCGCGACGTGCCCTGGGGCTGGCTGGTGCGCTACATGCACAGCACCGGCGCCAGCGCCTTCTTCATCTGCGTCTACCTGCACATGTGGCGCGGCATGATCTACGGCAGCTACCAGAAGCCGCGCGAGCTGGTGTGGATCTTCGGCTGCGCCATCTTCCTGTGCCTGATGGCCGAGGCCTTCATGGGCTACCTGCTGCCCTGGGGCCAGATGAGCTACTGGGGCGCCCAGGTCATCATCAACCTGTTCGCGGCCATCCCCTTCATCGGGCCCGACCTGTCGCTGATGATCCGCGGCGACTACGTGGTGGGTGACGCCACGCTCAACCGCTTCTTTGCCTTGCACGTCATCGCCGTGCCGCTGGTGCTGCTGGGCCTGGTGGTGGCGCACCTGCTGGCGCTGCACGACGTGGGTTCCAACAACCCCGACGGCGTCGAGATCAAGGACAAGAAGGATCCCAAGACCGGCATCCCGCTGGACGGCATCCCCTTCCACCCGTACTTCACGGTGCACGATATCGTCGGCGTCAGCGTGTTCCTGATGGCCTTCTCGGCGATCCTGTTCTTCGCGCCCGAGGCCGGCGGCTACTTCCTCGAGTACAACAACTTCATCCCGGCCGACCCGCTCAAGACCCCGGCACACATCGCCCCGGTGTGGTACTTCACGCCCTACTACTCGATGCTGCGCGCCGTCACCGACGACTTCGTCAACGTGCTGGTGGCTCTCATCGGCGTGGCCGGCGTGCTGGCTTTCCTGATGGGCGGGCTCAAGGGCATCTGGAAGTTCGTGCCGCTGGGTGCGGCAGTCGTGCTCGCGGTGATGCTCAAGACCTTCGACGCCAAGTTCTGGGGTGTGGTGGTGATGGGCGTTGCGGTGCTGATCCTCTTCGTGCTGCCCTGGCTCGATCGCAGCCCGGTCAGGTCCATCCGCTACCGCCCGAGCTGGAACAAGGGGCTGTACGGCCTGTTCATCGTCGTCTTCGTGGTGCTGGGCTACCTGGGTATCCAGCCGCCCACCTTCATGGGCACCCTGCTGGCGCAGGCCGGCACGCTGTTCTACTTCGGCTTCTTCCTGCTGATGCCCTGGTGGAGCCGCATCGGCGAGTTCAAGCCCGTGCCCGAGCGCGTGGTTTTCAAAGCCCACTGAGCGCGACGCGGAGCCTTTTGACATGACCAAGATGATTCGTTCGCTGTTCGCATCGCTGCTCGCGCTGTCCTCGCTGCTGGCCCTGGCGCCGGCCCAGGCGGCTTCCGCCGGCCCGGCCTGGGACAAGTTCCCGACCGAGCGCATGTCCGACATGTCCGCGCTGCAGAACGGCGCCAAGCTGTTCGCCAACTACTGCCTCAACTGCCACGCCGCCGGCTTCATGCGCTACAACCGCCTGCGCGACATCGGCCTGACCGAGCAGCAGATCAAGGACAACCTGATCTTCACCGGCGTCAAGGTCGGCGAGACCATGAAGGTCGCGCTCGACGCCAAGGACGCCAGGGACTGGTTCGGCGCCGCGCCGCCCGACCTGACGCTGGTCGCGCGTTCGCGCGCCGACGCTTCCAAGGGCAGCGGTGCCGACTACCTCTACACCTACCTGCGCAGCTACTACCGCGACGAGACCAAGGCCACCGGCTGGAACAACCGCGCCTTCCCCGACGTGGCCATGCCGCACGCGCTGTGGCAGCTGCAGGGCCAGCAGCGGGCCGTTTTCGTCGACGAAAAGGACCCGCATGACGCGGCCAAGACCGTGCACGTGTTCAAGGGGTACGAGGCCATCACCCCGGGCACGCTGTCGCAAGCCGAGTACAACATCGCCGTGGCGGATCTCGTGGCCTTCATGCAATGGATGGGCGAGCCGAACCAGGCCGCACGTGCGCGCCTGGGGGTGTGGGTATTGATCTTCCTGGCGCTGTTCACGGTGATCGCCTGGCGCCTGAATGCCGCGTTCTGGAAAGACGTCAAGTAGGTCGGGCACGGCCGGGCCGCAAGGCCGGGCCTGCAGCGCAGTGGGGGCTCGCCGCACCCACTGCGTTTTTCCTTTTGCCGAAGCCGCTTGTTGAGCGGTGCCGGCTCATCGCTGCGTTAATGAAAGGCCCCAAGCCATGATGGTGCTGTACTCCGGAACCACTTGCCCCTATTCGCACCGCTGCCGCTTCGTGCTGTTCGAAAAGGGCATGGACTTCGAGATCCGCGACGTCGACATCTTCGCCAAGCCCGAAGACATCGCGCTGATGAACCCGTACAACGAGGTGCCCATCCTGGTGGAGCGCGACCTCATCCTGTACGAGAGCCACATCATCAACGAGTACATCGACGAGCGCTTCCCGCACCCGCAGCTGATGCCTGGCGACCCGGTGGCGCGGGCGCGCGTGCGCCTGTTCCTGTTCAACTTCGAGAAGGAGTTGTTCAGCAACGTCAACCTGCTCGAGGGCCGCAGCGTCAAGGCCACCGAGCGCCAGCTCGAGAAGGCGCGCGAGCAGATCCGTGACCGGCTGACGCAGCTGGCACCGATCTTCCTGAAGAACAAGTACATGCTGGGCGACGACTTCAGCATGCTCGACGTGGCCATCGCCCCGTTGCTGTGGCGCCTGGACTACTACGGTATCGACCTCTCGAAGAACGCCGTGCCGCTGCTCAAGTATGCCGAGCGCATCTTCTCGCGCCCGGCCTACATCGAGGCGCTCACGCCGTCCGAGAAGGTGATGCGCAAGTAGGCTGTTTCGATGTCCGGCACGTCCGATACCCCGTCCACCCGCCCCTACCTGCTGCGGGCGCTGCACGCCTGGTGCACCGACAACGGCTTCACGCCCTATGTCGCGGTGCATGTCGACGCCAGCGTGCAGGTGCCCATGGAGTACGTGGACAACCACGAGATCGTGCTCAACATCGGCATCGAGGCCACCTCGGGGCTGAAGATCGGCAACGAGTTCCTCGAGTTCCGCGCGCGCTTTCGCGGCGTGTCGCGCGAGATCGTGGTGCCCATCGACCACGTGGTGGCCATCTACGCGCGTGAGAACGGCCAGGGCATGGCATTCCCCATGCCCACCGACGCCGCGCGCGCCGAGGGTGCCAACGAGGCCTCGGCCCCCCGCGGCCTGCGCCTGGCCACGCCCGAGGCCGCCGAGGCCGGCGCCCCGCCGGCGCCGGACGAGCCGCCCGACCCCGCGCACCCGCCCAGTGGCCGGCCGTCGCTCAAGCGCGTCAAATAGGCGGCCGCAGCCGCCACCTACAATCTTCAGCCTCCCCGCCGGCTTAGCTCAGTTGGTAGAGCACCCGCCTTGTAAGCGGAAGGTCGTCCGTTCGATTCGGACAGCCGGCACCAAGTCTGGTCGAGCGTACTGCGGCTGCCGCTGCAGGCAGGAGGAGGCCTTGAAGCCTCGCTCAGCCCTCACTCGATGTTCTGCACCTGTTCGCGCATCTGCTCGATGGCGACCTTCATCTCCACCGACAGCGCCGTCAGTTCCAGCGCGGCCGACTTGCTGCCCAGGGTGTTGGCCTCGCGCTGCAGTTCCTGGATGAGGAACTCGAGCCGCTTGCCGAGTTCTCCGCCAGCGGCCAGCAGGCGTTCGATTTCCTCGATGTGCGAGGTCAGGCGGCTCAGCTCTTCGGCCACGTCGATGCGGATGGCGTAGGCCGCAGCCTCGGCCAGCGCGCGTTCGTGCGCGCGCTCGCGCAGGCCGGGTTCGGCCTGGCCGCCGCCGGCGCTGGCCAGGGCCTCGTCCCATCGTTCCAGAAATCGCGCCTGCTGGCGCTGCACCACCGTGGTCACCAGGGGCGCGGCCTGGCGTGCCAGGTCGCGCAGCAGCGCCAGGCGTTCGCGCAGCATGGCCGCCAGGCGGGCGCCTTCGCGCGCGCGCGCCTCGCGCAGGCCCTGGATGCAGCGGCTGGCCGTGGCCAGCGCGGGGGCGTCCAGGGCGGCGCTGCTGCCGCTGCCGCGGCACCAGTGCAAGGCCTCGTTGACACTGATGGGGCCTGAATGTGGCAGCCACTTGCGCACCGCGGCCTGGGCCCGTGCCAGGCGCTCGAGCTGGTCTTCGCTGGCCAATGGCACCGCGCCTTCGGCCTCGCGGCTGGTGGCCACGCGCAGTTCGATCTTGCCGCGCTTGCAGGCGGCGGTGAGCTGTTCGCGCAGCGCCGGCTCCAGGCCGCGCAGTTCATCGGGCAGGCGCAGCGCCAGGTCCAGGAAGCGGCCGTTCACCGAGCGCGCCTCCACCGTCACCGAGCCGCCGCCGCCGGGCTCCGAGGCCGCGTTGGCGTACCCCGTCATGCTATAAACCGCCATTGCGTCCGCGCCGTTAAAAGCAAGCCCCGATTATGTCAAAGCCCAAACCAGCCCCGCTGCCGTCAGGCACCGTGGTGGGGGGCTACTCGATCGTCAAGAAGCTCGCAGCCGGTGGCTTCGGCGTGGTCTATCTGGCCGAAGGCGAGAAGCAGGAACTGGTGGCCATCAAGGAATACCTGCCCGCTTCGCTGGCCGAGCGCTCGCCGGGCGAGCTGACGCCGCGCGTCAAGCCCGACAAGCAGCCCCTGTACCGCCTGGGCCTGAAGAGCTTCTTCGAAGAGGGCCGCTCGCTGGCGCAGATCAGCCACCCCAGCGTGGTCAGCGTTCTCAACTTTTTCCGCGAGAACGAAACCGTCTACATGGTGATGAACTACCTGCAGGGCGACACCCTGCAGGATTTCATCGTCACCGCGCGCGACCTCAAGCGCGACAAGGTGTTCCGCGAAAGCACCATCCGCAGCCTGTTCGACGAGATCCTGCGCGGCCTGCGCATCGTGCACCAGCACAAGATGCTGCACCTGGACATCAAGCCTGCCAACGTCTTCGTCACCAACGACAACAAGGCGGTGATGCTCGACTTCGGTGCGGCGCGCGAAGTGCTGAGCAAGGAAGGCAACTTCATCCGCCCGATGTACACCCCGGGCTTCGCCGCGCCCGAGATGTACAAGCGCGACGGCACGCTGGGCCCCTGGACCGACATCTACGCCATCGGCGCCTGCATCTACGCCTGCATGCAGGGCTACCCGCCCAACGACGCGCCGCAGCGCATCGAGAAGGACCGCCTGGCGCTCAGCTTGAGCCGCCTGCGCAACATCTATTCCGACAACCTGATCGAGGTCACGGAATGGTGCATGTCGCTGGACCCGCTGTCGCGCCCGCAGAGCGTGTTTGCGCTGCAGAAGGAACTGGCGCGCGAGACCGAACGCCGCTATACCAAGCTGAGCTTCGGTGAACGCCTCAAGCTGCAGCTCGAGACCTTGAAGACTGGCGCAAAGACATGAGCCCCCACGCGAACGGCGTTCGCTGCCCCCGGGGCCCGGAACGAGCCACTGCGTGGCCCTTGGGGCTGACTGCGCCCTTGGGGCGGGCCGGCGGCCGCGCGGCTGAGATCCAGCCATGAAGTTCTCGGTCTACCAGGTCAGCCGCAAGGGCGGTCGCGACAAGAACGAAGACCGCATGGGCTATTGCTACACGCGGGATTCCGGTCTGTTTGCGCTGGCCGACGGCATGGGCGGCCACCCCGAGGGCGAGGTCGCCTCGCAGCTGGCGCTGCAGACGCTGGCGGCGCTGTTCCAGCGGTCGGCCAAGCCGCGCCTGGAAGAGCCGCTGCGCTTTCTGCAAGAGGCCATCATGAACGGCCACCACCAGTTGCTGCGTTACGCCACCGAGCGCGGGCTGATCGACACGCCGCGCACCACGGTCGTGGCCTGCCTGCTGCAGGGCAACGCCGCCTACTGGGCGCATTGCGGTGATTCGCGTCTGTACCTGGTGCGCGGCGACAAGCTGGTGGCGCGCACGCGCGACCATTCCTACTCCGAGCTGCAGGAGACGCTGTCGCAGGTGGTGCCGCTGAACGACCGCGTCAACCGCAACGTGCTCTTCACCTGCCTGGGCAGCCCGGGCAAGCCGGTGGTCGACACCGCCGGCCCGCTGCTCATGCACGCCGGCGACCGCGTCATGCTGTGCTCCGACGGCCTGTGGGGCAGTGTCAGCGACGCCATCATCACCGAGGTGCTGGCCACCTATCCCATCGCCGACGCCGTGCCCGAGCTGGTCGAGCGCGCGCTGCGCGCCGCTGGCGACAAGAGCGACAACGTCACCGTGCTCACGGTCGAATGGGAAGGCACGGAAGAAGTCGACAGCACGGGCGGCATCTCTACCATCTCGCTGGGTGACGAGGTGTTTGCCTCCACCATCCAGGCCAGCCTGGCCGCCGACGCCGCCGCCGATGATCTGGACGAAGCCGAGATCGAGCGCTCGATCCGCGAGATCAACGAGGCGATCAAGCGTTCCTCCAGCAAGCGACGGTAACGGACCCCCCCCGAAGCGCCTTCGGCGCCTCCCCCTCGAGGGGGGCGAGCCGGACGAGAATCCGTCCCTGCGGACGGATTCTCGCCTGCGAGCGCCGGGGGCGTCCTCGACCCCGGCGCCGCCAGCGGCCCGGCAGAGCCGGTTCCGCGGCGGCCGCTCGATAGGTCGCGTATTCCCGTCATCTCCATCAGAAAGTAGGCAGCATGAGTTTCGAACGTTCCGCCGGCCGCGCGCCGGCCGCGTTGCGCCCCGTGAGCATCCAGCGCGGCTATACGCGCCACGCCGAGGGTTCGGTGCTGGTCAGCTTCGGCGACACCCAGGTGCTGTGCAACGCCTCGGTCGAAGAGAAGGTGCCGCCCTTCAAGCGCGGCGGCGGCGAAGGCTGGGTCACGGCCGAGTACGGCATGCTGCCGCGCAGCACGCACACCCGCAGCGACCGCGAAGCCGCCAAGGGCAAGCAGAGCGGGCGCACGCAGGAGATCCAGCGCCTCATCGGCCGCAGCCTGCGCAGCGTGTTCGATCTGAAGGCGCTGGGTGAGCGCACCATCCAGCTCGACTGTGACGTGCTGCAGGCCGACGGCGGTACGCGCACCGCGGCCATCACCGGTGCCTTTGTCGCGGCGCACGACGCCGTCAGCTGGCTGCTGGCGCAGGGCCGTATCAAGGCCAGCCCGGTGCGCGACTTCGTCGCCGCGGTGTCGGTGGGCGTGGTGCAGGGCACGCCGCTGCTGGACCTGGAATACACCGAAGACTCGGCCTGCGACACCGACATGAACGTGGTCATGACCGGCAGTGGAGGCTTCGTGGAGGTGCAGGGCACGGCCGAGGGCGCACCTTTCAGCCGCGCCGAGATGGACCAGCTGCTGGCCCTGGCCGACCAGGGCATACGCGATCTGCTGGCAGCGCAGCGCCGCGCGCTGGGGTTGGCCTGATGCAGCTGGTACTGGCCTCCAACAACCTGAAGAAGCTGAGCGAGCTGCGCGCGCTGCTGGACGCGCTGCCGCTGCAAGTGGTGGCACAGCGCGAACTGGGCATCAAAGAGACCGAAGAGCCGCACCAGACCTTCATCGAGAACGCGCTGGCCAAGGCGCGGCATGCCGCGGCCGCCGCCGGCAGCCCGGCCATCGCCGACGATTCGGGCCTGTGCGTGGACGCGCTGGGCGGCGCGCCGGGCGTGATCTCGGCGCACTACGCGCCCTTGCCGCCCCAGAGCGGCGAGCGCGAGGCCCAGCGTCGCGCGCAGGATGCTGCCAACAACGCGCGCCTGCTGCAGCAACTGCAGGGCGTGAGCGAACGCCGCGCGCACTTCGTCAGCACCCTGGTGGCCGTGCGCCGGCCCGACGATCCGCAGCCGCTGGTGGCCACCGCGCGCTGGTCCGGCGAGATCCTGACGCAGCCGCGCGGCGCACTGGGTTTCGGCTACGACCCGCTGATGTTCATCCCGGCGCTGGGCCGCAGCGTGGCCGAGCTGGACGCGGCCACCAAGAATGCCCACAGCCACCGCGCCCTGGCGATGGCGCAGCTGCTGCCGCTGCTGCGCGAGGTGTGGAGAGTTTGAGCGCAGACCCCAGCCTGCACTTCCTGCGGCCCGGCACCCTGCAGCTGGGCGCGCCGCCACCGCTGGCGTTGTACGTGCACCTGCCCTGGTGCCTGAAGAAGTGCCCCTACTGCGACTTCAATTCGCACGCGGCGCCGGATGCCTTGCCCGAGGCGCAGTACCTGGACGCACTGCGCGCCGACCTGGAGGCCGCGCTGCCGCTGGTCTGGGGCCGGCGCGTGGGCAGCGTCTTCATCGGCGGCGGCACGCCCAGCCTGTTCTCGCCCGCGGGCATAGACCGGCTGCTGGCCGACATCCGCGCCCGTTTGCCATTGGAGCCGGGCGCCGAGATCACGCTCGAGGCCAACCCCGGCACCTTCGAGCGCGACCGCTTCCGCGCCTTCCGCGCCGCCGGCGTGACGCGCCTGTCGGTGGGCGTGCAGAGCTTCGACGACGCCGCGCTGCGCCGCATCGGCCGCGTGCACGACGCCGCCCAGGCGCGCGCCGCGGTGGCCGAGGCTGCCGCTGCCTTCGACACCTTCAACATCGACCTGATGTACGCGCTGCCGGGGCAGACGCTGGACGGACTGGCGGCCGACCTCGATGCGGCGCTGGCCTTCGCGCCGCCGCACCTGTCGATCTACCACCTCACGCTCGAGCCCAACACGGCCTTCGCCACGGCGCCGCCCGCGCTGCCCGACGAAGACCTGGCCAGCGACATGCTGGACCTGATCGTCGCGCGCACCGCGGCCACGGGCCTGCAGCGCTACGAGGTCTCGGCCTTCGCGCGGCCCGGCCACCGCTGCCGCCACAACCTCAACTACTGGGCCTTCGGCGACTACCTGGGGCTGGGCGCGGGCGCGCACGGCAAGCTGAGCTTTCCGCACCGCGTGCTGCGCCAGGTGCGCTGGCGCGAGCCGGCGGCCTACATGCGCCAGGCGCTGGCCGGCCAGGCCGTGAGCAACCAGCACGAGGTGGCGCGGCGCGACCTGCCTTTCGAGTTCATGCTGGGCGGCTTGCGCCTGCGCGAGGGTTTCGATCTGGAAGACTTCCGCCAGCGCACCGGCCTGCCGCTGTCGGTGCTGGCGACCACGCTTGAATCTGCCCGCCGGCGCGGCCTGATCGAGCCACTGAGCGATGCTGACCCTGGCCGCGTGCGGCCCACGGCGCACGGCTTCGATTTCCTGTCGGACCTGCAGGCGCTGTTCCTGCCGCCCGACCGGCCGGGGGACGATCAGGCGCCCTGAAGCGCGGCCGATGCGGCGCTTTCGCCGCGGGACGGGTAGCTTGGCGGCGGGTGCGCGCGCTACACGCGCGACATCGAGCTGCCGGCGTTGGTGCGCAGCCATTCCAGCAAGCGCGGCGCGACCTGCGTCAGCGGCAGCACCTCGTGCGCTGCGCCGTGGGCGATGGCTTCGCGCGGCATGCCGAAGACCACGCAGCTGGCCTCGTCCTGGGCCACGTTCCAGCTGCCGGCGTCGCGCATCGTGCGCATGGCCTTGGCGCCGTCGGCGCCCATGCCGGTGAGCATCACGGCCAGGGCATTGCGCCCGACCACGCGCGCAGCCGATTCGAACAGCACTTCGACGCTGGGCTTGTGGCGGTTGACCGGGTCGCCGTCGGCCACGCGGGCAACGTAGTTGGCGCCCGAGCGCTCCACCGACAGGTGGAAGCCGCCGGGGGCGATGTAGCCATGGCCGGGCAGCACGCGTTCGCCGTTCACCGCTTCGGCCACGCGGATGCGGCACAGGCCATTCAGGCGCGCGGCATAGCTCTTGGTGAATCCGGCGGGCATGTGCTGCGTGATCATCACCGCCGGGCTGTCGGCGGGCAGGCCCATCAGCACTTCGCGCGTGGCCTCGGTGCCGCCGGTGGACGCGCCGATGAAGATGATCTTTTCGGTCGACAGGCGGCCCAGCCCGGCCATGGCCGCGGGCTTGGCCGATGTGGCACCGGGTGCGGCGGTGGTGGCGGGGGCGCTCAGGCGGCTCACGTGGGCGCGCGCGGCGGTGCGCACCTTCTCGGTGATGTCCAGGCCCAGCTGGCGCAGGCCGTCGGCCACGCCGATCTTGGGCTTGGCCACGAAATCCACCGCGCCCAGCTCCAGCGCCTTGAGCGTGGCCTCGGCGCCGCGCTCGGTGAGCGTGGACACCATCACCACCGGCATCGGCCGCAGCCGCATCAGGCGCGCCAGGAAGTCCAGCCCGTCCATGCGCGGCATTTCGATGTCCAGCGTGATGACGTCGGGGTTGAGGTTGCGGATCATCTCGCGCGCGATCAACGGGTCGCTGGCCCCGCCCACGCAGCACATGTCGCTCTGGCGGTCGATGATCTCGCCGAGCAGGCCGCGCACCAGGGCCGAATCGTCGACGACGAGTACGCGTATCTTGGGGGTCATGGCGCGGTCTCCAAGGGGCTGGATCGGCGAGGTCTGTTCAGAACAGGTCGATGGAACCGCCTGCACTGGCGGTCGGGGCGAAGCGCTGGGCGGCGGCGCGTTCCTGCGCCGCCAGGGCCTCGGTGTTGGCCGAGGCCAGGCGCTTGACCATGGCCTTGCCGCTTTGCGGCAGGAAGCAGACCTTGCGCGGGTAGATGTCGAGCACGTCCTTGCTCACCACGTTGATGCGTTCGGTGCGCAGGTACTCGAGCACGAAGGCGGTGTTGCGTTCGCCCACGTTGATGGTGTTCATGCCGCTGATCACGGCGCCGCCGCCGAAGACCTTGGCTTCCATGGTGGAGCGCGTGGCGCCGCGCTTGACCAGTTCGCCGATCAACTGATCCATGGCGAAGCTGCCGTAGCGGCCGCTGTCGCCGCCGGTGCCGCCGTCGGGCAGCAGGAAATGGTTCATGCCGCCGATGCGCTTGTCGCGGTCCCACAGGCAGGCGGCGATGCACGAGCCCAGCGTGGTCATGATCAGGATGTCCTCGTCGAAGACGAAGAACTCGCCCGGCAGCACCTTCACCGCCTCGTTGCGGAAATGCGCCTCGTAGAAGAAGAAGCTGGCCTCGCCGGGGCGTCGCGGCTGGGCCTTCAGGCGCTCCAGGCGGCTGGGCGCGGCGCGCGCAGGCGCAGACGGGGAGGCAGGGGACGGCAGGGCCATTGTCGGGTTATCGGCGGCAGCGGGGTGGCCTTGAGGTGTCAGGCCCGCTCGTAGATGGTCTTGCCGCGCAACCTGAACAGATCGCGCGATTCGGTGAAGTTCTCCGAGTGCCCCACGTACAGCAGCCCGCCGGGCCGCATCTGCGCGTGGATGTGCTCGAGCACCTTGCGCTGGGTCGGGTTGTCGAAGTAGATCATCACGTTGCGGCAGAACACGAAATCGAAGGGCTCGCCCAGCGCCGACCAGCTGGTGCTCATCAGGTTGAAGGGCTTGAACTCGATCATCTTGGCGAGTTCGGGCTTGATGCGGATGTGGCCGGCGTTGGCGCCGGTGCCGCGCATGAAGTGCCGGCGCAGGCGTTCGGGCGACAGGCCGCGCGCATCGGCCGAATACACGCCGCGCTGCGCGGTGAGCAGCACCTTGGTGTCGATGTCGCTGCACACCAGCTTGAGCGGGGCGGTGGCGCCCAGGGTCTCGACCACGGTCATGGCCAGCGAATACGGCTCTTCGCCCGTGGACGCGGCGTTGCACCAGATGCGCAGCGGCCGCCCGGTGCGCGCGCGCAGGTCGTCCACCAGTGCGTGGAAATGGTGCTCTTCGCGGAAGAAGCTGGTCAGGTTGGTGGTCAGCGCGTTGACGAACTCCTGCCACTCGGCTTCGGCGGCGGCGCCGCTGGCGCGCTCGAGCCAGGCCAGGTAGTCGGCAAAGCTGCGGTAGCCGGTCTCGCGCAGGCGGCGCGACAGGCGGCTGTACACCATGGCCTGCTTGCCGGCGTGCAGGCTGATGCCGGCGCGCTGGTAGATGAGCTGGCGGATGCGCTCGAAGTCCGCCCGGGTGAGCGCGAACTCGGTGTCGCCGGGCGGGGCCAGCGGTGGTGCGGTCTCGATCATGGGTGGTTGGGGCGGAGCACTGGGCAGGCGGCACCGGCGGTCACGGTCGCGCGGCATCGGGTCGGAGTGTCGCCCCGCTCGCTGCAGCTAGGGGCCAGAGATGGGCGATTGCAGTGGCTCTATTCCGCTGCCGGCCGGGTAGGGGGGCGCTGCTAGACTGCCTGCAACTCCACTCCCGGCGCCGCCGTGGCCCGAGAGGTCCATTGAATCTGCCCGTGCCCCCCCAGCCCGCCAGCGAGCAGCCCGCACTGCAGTACGAGCGTGCGCTGCAGTTGCTGGGTCATTCCGGCAGGCCGCTGCCCACCGCCGAGCCGGGCAGCGATGCCTGGCTGCAGGGCCTGATCGACGCGTTGGTCGACCTGTCCAGCCGCGATGCGCTCACCGGCCTGGCCAACCGCCGCGCCTTCGAGCTGGCGCTGGCACGTGAGGTCGACCGCGTGGCGCGCAGTGGCGAAAGTGCCCTGCTGCTGGCGCTGGACATCGACCATTTCAAACGCGTGAACGACACCCGTGGCCATGCCGCCGGCGACCAGGTCATCAAGGCCGTTGCGAGCGTGCTGCAAGACGCGGTGCGGCCCATGGACCTGGTGGCGCGCGTGGGCGGCGAAGAATTCGCCATCATCCTGCCCAACTGCGGCAGCGGCTTCGGCGCGGCCGTGGCCGAGCGCGTGCGCCGGCGCGTGGCGCAGATGCAGGTGGCCATTGCGCAACAGCAGAGCGTGGCGGTGTCGGTCAGCATCGGCGGCGCCTTCGCGCCGCAATGGGTGCGATCCACGCCTTCACTGTGGCTCGAGCGTGCCGATCAACAGCTTTACCTGGCCAAGGCCCAGGGCCGCAACCTCGTGCGCATGGAGCCCACGCCGGTGTCGGTGGTCAGCGTCGAGGAAAAGCGGCTGCTGTTCGAGACCTCCCAGTTCCAGGACCACGAATGACCGCGCCGACCCCTCTGTCAGGCCCCATCCCCGCGTCGCCCCGCATCATGGCCGTCACCAGCGGCAAGGGCGGTGTCGGCAAGACCTTCCTGTCGGCCAACCTGGCCGCGGCGCTGGCCCGTGGCGGCCGCCGCGTGCTGGTGCTCGACGCCGACCTCGGCCTGGCCAACCTGGACGTGGTGCTCAACCTGGTGGCCAAGGTCACGCTGCACGACGTCTTCACCGGCAAGCACACGCTGGCCGAGGCCATCATGCCCGCGCCCGGCGGCTTCTCGGTGCTGCTGGCAGGCTCGGGCATGGTCGAGTACTCGCGCATGACGCCCGAAGTGCGCGACCAGTTGCTGGGCGTGGTGCAGCAGGTGGCGCCCAAGTTCGACCACGTGCTGCTGGACACCGGCGCCGGCATCTCCGACGTGGTGCTCTACACCGTGTCGCTGGCCGGCGAGGTGCTGCTGGTGGCCACGCCCGAGCCCACCTCGCTGACCGACGCCTACGCCACCATCAAGGTGCTGGCCACCACGCAGGGGCGGCGCCGCATCCACCTGGTGGTCAACCAGGTGCGTCGGCCCGGCGAAGGCCGCGCCGTGCGCCAGCAACTGCAGCTGGTGGTGGACCGCTACGTCAACAACACGCTCGAGGCGCCGGTGCGGCTCGAGCTGCTGGGCGAGATCCCCAGCGACAACGCCGTGCGCGACGCCGTGCAGCGGCGCCAGTTGCTGCTCGAGACCCAACCCGGAGCCCCCGCCGCGGTGGCGCTGTCGGCCATCGTCGGGCGCATGCCGACATGAACGAGGCCGCCGCAGCCGGCGCGCCCGAGTCCACGCCCTTCGAACGCCTGGGCGGCGAGGGCGCGGTGCGCGCACTTGTCGACCACTTCTACGACCTGATGGACCTGGAGCCGGCCTACGCCGAACTGCGCGCGCTGCACCCGGGTGAACTGAGCGGCTCGCGCGACAAGCTGCACTGGTTTCTGTGCGGCTGGCTGGGCGGGCCCAACCACTACGTCGAGCGCTTCGGCCACCCCATGCTGCGCGCGCGGCACCTGCCGTACCGCATCGGCGTCACCGAGCGCGACCAGTGGATGGCCTGCATGGGCCAGGCGCTGCGCGAGCAGGGCATCGACGAATCGCTGGCACAGGCGCTGTCACGAGCCCTGTATGGCACGGCCGACTGGATGCGCAACACCTGATGCAGCTCTCACCGCTTGCATGCACTGCCCGCGTGCTGTCCGCCGCTCGGGCCGCCCTGGCGGCCCTGGCGCTGACGCTGGGCACGGCCTGCGTGGTGGTGCCGCAGACGCGCGAAACCTACGACGCCGAGTGCCGCACGATGAGGAAGCAGATGACGCTGGAGACGGCCGTGGTCGGCGGTTTCCAGCGCTGCTCGGGCGAAGGCTGCGTGGCGCTGCTGGCCGCCGCCGGCGCCGTGACCGCGGCCACGGCGGTGGTCTCGGGCAGCATCGCCCTGGTGGGCAACGTGGTCTACTGGTTCGAACGCCAGGGCCAGTGCAAGCCGCCGGCCGCGGCGCCGTCACCCGCGCAGTAGCACCACCAGCGCCCCGGCGCCGCCCTGCGGCGCGCTGCCCTGGCTGAAGGCCAGCACCTCGCCATGTTGGCCCAGCCAGCGCTGCACCTTGGCCTTGAGCACCGGTTGGCGCCCGGGCGAGCCGTGGCCCTTGCCGTGCACCACGCGCAGGCAGCGCCAGCCGCGGCGCGCCGCTTCGCGCAGAAAGCCGGCCAGCCGATCGCGCGCTTCGTCGCGGCGCAGGCCGTGCAGGTCGAGCTCGCCCTGGATGGCCCAGTGCCCGCGCCGCAGCCGCGTCACCACGTCGGGGCCCACGCCCTCGCGCCGGAAGCTCAGGCCGTCATCGGTGAGCAGCAGCGATTCGATGTCGACTTCGTCGGACAGCGCCTCGGCCAGGGCCGCGGCCTCGTCCAGTTGGCGCTGGCGCGGCAGCGGCAGCGGCGGTGCCGGCGCGTGCAGCGCGCGGCCGTGGTGCGGCAGCGGCGTCACCGGGCCCACGGCATCGGCAAACAGGCGTCGGGCGCGCTCGGCGCT
>JALHPY010000006.1 GCA_022842305.1 Rubrivivax sp. | reverse complement strand
AGACGGCGTTGCGGAAGTCGCTGCCCACGGGCAGTTCCCAGGCGCCGCGCAGCTGGGCCAGGGTGGCCACGGCGTAGGCGTCGCCGGCGGCGGCGTCGCGGCCGAGCGCGCCCTCGGCCTCGAGCGTGAGGCGCGAGACGCGTGCGCGTGCGCCCGGCTGCACGCGCAGGCGCACCTCGTCGGGTTGGGCATGGGCCGGGTCGTGGCTGCGCTCGAGCTGCAGCTGCGGCCTGAAGTAGCCCTCGGTCTGCAGCAGGTCGCGCACCTGGGCCGGGGCGGCCTCGATCAGGCGCGACCATTCGGCGTCGTCGACATCGTCGCGCGCCATGCTGCCCAGGCGCACCAGGTCCAGGTGCTGCTCGAGCAGGGCCTTGAGCTCGGGCGGGGCGTCGATCGTGATGCGCAGGCCGCTGTCGGCACGGGTCGTGGCCGGTGCCGAGGCGCCATCGGCAGGTGTTTCCACGTATCCGGGCAGGCTGGCGCAGCCCCCCAGCAGCAGCGCAGCGCACAAGGCCAGCCGGGCTGCCGCCGCAGCGGCCAGACTCATTTGCCCAGCAAGCGCATCGCGCCTTCCAGCCCGGCCAGCGTGAGCGGGAACATGCGTTGGTTCATCAGCTGCTGCACGATGGCGATGCTCTGCCGGTACTGCCACACGCCCTGCGGTTCGGGGTTGATCCAGGCAAAGCGCGGGAAGGCCTGGGTCAGGCGCTGCAGCCATTCGGCACCGGTTTCCTCGTTGTTGTATTCGACGCTGCCGCCGGGCTGCAGGATCTCGTAGGGGCTCATGGTGGCGTCGCCCACGAAGATCAGCTTGTAGTCCTTGTTGTACTTGCGGATCACGTCCCAGGTGGGGTGCTTCTCGCTGAAGCGGCGCTTGTTGTTCTTCCACATGAAGTCGTAGACGCAGTTGTGGAAGTAATAGAACTCGAGGTGCTTGAACTCGGTCTTGGTGGCGCTGAAGAGTTCTTCGACGCGGTGGATGTGTTCGTCCATGGTGCCGCCCACGTCCATCAGCAGCAGCACTTTGACCTTGTTGTGGCGCTCGGGCACCATCTTGATGTCCAGCATGCCAGCGTTGGCCGCGGTGCAGTGGATGGTGTCGTCCAGGTCCAGCTCGTCGGCCGAGCCCTCGCGCGCAAAGCGGCGCAGGCGGCGCAGCGCCACCTTGATGTTGCGCGTGCCCAGCTCCTTGGTGTCGTCGTAGTCCTTGTAGGCGCGCTGGTCCCACACCTTTACGGCGCTCTTGTTGCGGCTCTTGTCCTGGCCGATGCGGATGCCCTGCGGGTTGTAGCCGTAGGCGCCGAAGGGGCTGGTGCCACCGGTGCCTATCATCTTGCTGCCGCCCTCGTGGCGCTCTTTCTGCTCTTCGAAGCGCTTCTTCAGCGTTTCCATCAGCTCGTCCCAGCCCATCTTCTGGATGGCGGCCTTGTCGGCTTCGCTCAGCTCCAGCTCCAGCGTCTTGCGCAGCCATTCGAGCGGCAGGTCCTGGCTGAAGTCGGTGAGCAGTTCCACGCCCTTGAAGTAGGCGGAGAAGGCGCGGTCGAACTTGTCGAACTGCGCCTCGTCCTTGACCAGCGAGGTGCGCGCCAGGTAGTAGAACTCGTCGACCGAGGTACCGATCACGCCGGCCTTCATGGCCTCGAGCAGCGTCAGGAATTCCTTCACCGACACCTTGAGCTTGGCGGAGCGCAGCGTGTAGAAGAAGTCGATCAGCATGACTTTGGGGGTTCGGTGCAGGACTTGGCTTCGATTCGGCACCGGGGGTGGCCGCCGGGTGTCATGATGGTGCCACACCCGTCATTCGACCCTCCGGCAGCAGTCCTTGCCGGCTTCGATCCGTGGACCCGATTGTCCTGCTGTTCCTGGTGCTGGTTTCGACCCAATCGTTGGCCGCGCTGGGCTGGTGGGTGAGCGCCGATCTGCTGCGGGTGTCGCGCCACGCCTCGCGCCACTGGTCCGTCTTCGGCGCCGCCGGGCTGGCCGCCAGCCTGGCCGGCGCGTTCAATTCGCGCCTGCCCGGGCCGTGGCCCGCGGCGCTGGCCCAGTTCTTCCTGCTGCTGGGCCTGGTGGCCCTGGCGCGCGGCCTGGCGGTGTTTTTCCGCCGGCCGCCGGCCGACCTGCCCTACGTCCTGCTGCTGGCAGTGGCGGCAGCCCTGGGCATTCTGGACATCATCCGGGGTCTGCCGCCCCACCTGCGTGTCGCACTGATCTCGCTGGCACTGGCCGGCGTGCTGCTGCACGCGGTGGCGCTGACCTGGCGTGCGGCCCGGGCGGAGTTCGGCGGCGTGGCTGCCAGCCTGGCGGTGCTGCCTTTGCTGGCCGGCGCCGTGCTCTTTGGCACGCGGGCCGGCCGCCTGCTGCTGGGCCGGGTGCCCGAGGGCTCGGTGCCGCTCACCAGCTCGGGCCTGGCCAACCAGCTGATGCTGCTGGGCCTGTGCCTGCTGGTGATCATCCTGCACCTGCTGCTGGCCTACATGGTGATGGCGCGCATGGTGCGGCGGCTGCAGGACCTGTCGCAGCGCGACGCACTGACCGGGCTGCTCAGCCGGCGCGAGCTGATGCGGCGCATCGAGGACCAGCAGCGCTGGCACCAGCGCAGTGGCCAGGTCCATGCGCTGGTGATGGTGGACATCGACCACTTCAAGCGCGTCAACGACACGCGCGGCCATGCCGCCGGCGACCAGGCGCTGGTGGCGGTGGCGCAATGCCTGCAGGCGGCCTCGCGCGAGGTCGACAGCGCCGGGCGCCTGGGCGGCGAAGAGTTCTGCCTGCTGATGCCGCAAACCGGCCTGGCCGAGGCCGCCGCCGCTGCCGAGCGCGTGCGCGCCCGTATCCAGGCCTTGGACATTGCGCTGGGCGGCGAGCCCGTGCGCCTGACCGCCAGCTTCGGCGTGGCGGCCATCGTCGACGCCGACCGCGGCAGCGACGACCTGCTGCGCCGCGCCGACGCGGCGCTGTACCGCGCCAAGGCGGCCGGGCGCAACCGGGTCGAGTGCGCCGGCTGAACCCGGATCAGGCCCGGCGGGCTGAACCCGGGTCAGGCCCGGCGAGCCGTGGCCGGGTCGTGCTGCTTCAGCCAGCCGAAGTACTCGGCATACCACTGGCGGCTGTTGCGCGGCTTGAGGATCCAGTGGTTCTCATCCGGGAACCACAGCAGCCGCGCATCGACCCCGCGCGCCTTGAGCGTGTTGTAGTAGGCCAGCCCTTGCGCGTCGGGAACGCGGTAGTCCAGCGCGCCGTGGATCACCAGCGTGGGCGTGGCCATGTTGCCGGCAAAGGCGTGCGGGCTCTGGGCGTTGAGCTTGGCCATGTCGTCCCAGTACCAGGCGCCCAGTTCGCGCGCGTGCCAGGCCCAGGCGTCGTCGGCGAACATGCCCACCCAGTCGAAGCAGCCGGCGTGGCAGATGTAGGCCTGGTAGCGCCCGGGCGCGACGTGGCCGTTCATCCAGGCCACCATGTAGCCGCCGTAGCTGCCGCCGGCGGCGAAGACGCGCTTCCTGTCGACCCAGCGCCGCTTGAGCAGCCAGTCGGTGCCGGCCTCCACATCCTGCAGCTCGAGCTCGCCCCAGCGGTGGGTGATGCTGTCGAGGAAGGCGTAGCCGAAGCCCGATGAGCCGTGGTAATTGACGCTGGCCACCACGTAGCCCTGGGCCGCAAAGACCTGGGTGTTCCAGCGGTAATGCCAGTTGTCGCCCGGGCCGGTGTGCGGGCCGCCGTGGATGTTGTGCAGCACCGGGTACTTCTTCTTGGGGTCGAAGCCGGGCGGGTAGACCAGCCACATCTGCACCGGGTCACCCTCGGCGCTTTCTGCCACGGTGCGCGCGCCCTCGAACCACACGTCCTCGACGCGGCCCAGGTCCAGGCGCGCCAGCAGCGCGTCGTTGAAGGTCTCGATGCGGCGCGGCGCTTCGCCCGTGCGGTGCACCGAAATCCGGCCCGGGTGGCTGGCGCTGTCGGCCAGCGCCACCAGCGTGCCGGCGGTCTTGTCGAAGCCGCCCACCCAGCCACCGGTCACCACCACCTCGGCGCGGCGGTCGGGCAGGTCGAAGCGCCACAGGTGCTGGCGGCCCTTGTCCTCGGACGTGAACAGCAGCGCCTGGCCGTCTTCCTCCCACAGCAGCGGCGCGTGTACCTCGTGGTCCCATTCGGCACTGACCACTTCCCAGGCGCCGGTCTCGCGCTCCCACAGCGCCAGCTGCGCCGGCATGGTGTGCTTGCGCTGCTGGTGGCTGGCGCTGAAGGCGATGCGATCGCCCGTGGGGCTGTAGCGGGGCGCGCCGAAGTCCCATTCGGCGTCGCGCGCGATCACCACCACCTTGCGGCTGGACAGGTCCATCTCGGCCAGCGCAAAGCGGCCATCGGCGCGCTTCTCGGGCGTCGGGTCGAAGGCAAACACCAGGCGGCGGCCGTCGGGGCTGATGTCGAAGTGCGTGGCGTCGGGGTCGGCGCGGTTCAGCTCGTAAGGCGTGCCCTCGAACAGGTCGCGCAGCTTGGCCGGCGTGCCGTCGCGGCCCAGCTCCAGCAGGTGCAGGTGGGGCACGCGGCCCATGGGCAGGTTCTGGTCCCAGTGGCGGTACTGCGCTTCGCTGGTGGCGTAGCCGGTCTCCTTGCGCGCCTTCCAGTCCTTGTGCGCCTGGGCCTGTGCCTTGCTGCCCTTCAGACCGGGCCAGACCCAGGACAGCAGTACCAGCCGCCGCCCATCGGGGCACCAGCGGAAGGCGTCCACGCCGGTGGGCACCTCGGCCGCGCGCCGGGCCTCGCCGCCGTCGGGGGCGATCAGGTAGAGCTGGGTCTCGTCGTCCTTGACGCCCTGCTGTTCGCGCTTGGCGGTGAAGGCGATCAGGTCGCCGTGCGGGCTCCACTGCGGTGCGCCGTCCTTGCTGCCGCAGTGCGTGAGCGGCCGCGGCCGGCCGCCCAACGTGGACAGCAGCCACAGCGAGGCGCTGGACTTGTTGTCGTCCATGCTGAAGCGCGTGAGCGCGGCCACGGCCTGGGCGCCGTCGGGCGACAGGCTGGGCGTGCCCAGGCGTTCGATCTGCCACAGGTCTTCGACGGTGATGGGCTTCTTGCGGGGCATGGCGGGGCTTCCTTCAGCGGGGCTTGACGAGTTGCCAGTCGAGGTGCGCCTTCACCGTGGGCCACTCGGCCGCGGTGATGCTGTAGACGGCGGTGTCGCGCAGCGAACCGTCGGCGCTGCGCTGGTGCGCGCGCAGCATGCCGTCGAGCTGCGCGCCCAGGCGTTCGATGGCGCGGCGGCTTTGGGTGTTGAGGCGGTGGGTGCGGAATTCGACCGCGATGCAGCCCAGGGCCTCGAAGGCGTGGCCCAGCAGCAGGCGCTTGCATTGCGTGTTGAGCGGGCCGCGCTGTGCGCTGGCGGCGGTCCAGGTGCTGCCGATCTCGACGCGGCGGTGCACCGGGTCGATGTGCATGTAGGTCGTCATGCCGACCACGCGACCCTCGCTCGATGACCCATCGAACACCGTGAAGGGCAGCATGCTGCCGGCGGATTGCAGCGCCAGGCGCCGGTCGATCTCGGCGGCCATGCCCTCGGGCGCGGGGACGGCGGTGTACCACAGGCGCCAGAGTTCGCCGTCGCGCGTGGCCGCGCACAGGGCGTCGTGGTGGGCGGTGGACAGCGGTTCGAGCCGGGCATGGGGCCCGGCCAGCGTCACGGGATCGGGCCAGGCCATTGCCGGTCAGCGGTTGTGCCTTTGCATGAACACCAGCTTCTCGAACAAGGTCACGTCCTGCTCGTTCTTGAGCAGCGCGCCCACCAGCGGCGGCACCGCCACCTTGTCGTCCTTGCTCTGCAGCACTTCCAGCGGGATGTCTTCGGCCACCAGCAGCTTGAGCCAGTCGAGCAGTTCACTCGTGCTGGGCTTCTTCTTCAGGCCGGGCAGGTTGCGCACCTCGTAGAAGGTCTTCATGGCCGCGGCCAGCAGCTCGCGCTTGAGGCCGGGGAAGTGCACGTCGACGATGCTGCGCATGGTGTCGGCGTCGGGGAACTTGATGTAGTGGAAGAAGCAGCGGCGCAGAAACGCATCCGGCAGCTCCTTCTCGTTGTTGCTGGTGATGAAGACCAGCGGGCGGTGGCGCGCCTGCACCAGTTCGCGCGTCTCGTACACGTAGAACTCCATGCGGTCGAGTTCGCGCAGCAGGTCGTTGGGGAACTCGATGTCGGCCTTGTCGACTTCGTCGATCAGCAGCGCCACCGGCTGCTCGGCCGTGAAGGCCTGCCACAGCACACCCTTGACGATGTAGTTGTGGATGTCCTTGACCTTGTTCCCACCTTCGACACCGGCCAACTGGCTGTCGCGCAGCCGGCTCACCGCGTCGTACTCGTACAGGCCCTGCTGCGCCTTGGTCGTGCTCTTGATGTGCCACTGCAGCAGCGGCATGCCCAGCGCCCGTGCCACCTCTTCGGCCAGCATGGTCTTGCCGGTGCCGGGCTCGCCCTTGACGAGCAGCGGGCGCTTGAGCGTGACGGCGGCGTTCACCGCCAGCATCAGGTCGGGTGTGGCGACGTACTGGTCGGAGCCTTGGAACTTCATCTCGGGGGTTGTGGCGGGTGCCGCTTGGGGGGTCTCGGGTCAGTATATAGGTGCCCCCTATAATCGCGCGCTTTGCGCCGGTGCACGGGCCCAGGCCCCGCACCATCACCCCCCACCAGACCCCCCCTGCGACGATGAGCAAAGCGATCACCTTGATGCTGGCCACCCTGGTGACGACCGCCGGCGCCGTGTCTTCCGCCTGGGCCCAGGATGCCGCTGCCGGCGAGAAGAAGGCGGCGATGTGCATAGGCTGCCACGGCATCCACGGCTACCAGGCCACCTTCCCCCAGGTGCACAAGGTGCCCATGATCTCGGGCCAGGGCGGCAAGTACATCGTGGCTTCGCTGGTCGCGTACAAGAAGGGCGAGCGCAAGCACCCCACCATGCGCGCCATCGCCGCCTCGCTCAGCGACCAGGACATGGCCGACCTGGCGGCCTACTATGAAAAGCACGGCGGCGCACCCGCCGCGGCCGAGGCTGCGCCGCCGGCACCGCCCGCCGACGTGGCCGCGCTGCTGGCCAAGGGTGCCTGCAACAGCTGCCACGGCCCCAACTACAGCAAGCCCATCGATCCCGCCTACCCCAAGCTGGCGGGCCAGCATGGCGACTACCTGTTCGTGGCGCTGGCGGCCTACGGCGTAGAGGGCAATGCCAACATCGGCCGCGGCAACGCCATCATGGCCGGGCAGGTGAAGCAGTTCAAGCGCGAGGAGCTCAAGGCCATGGCCCGCTACCTCGGCTCGCTGCCCAGCGAACTGCACACGGTGCCGCAAAGCAAGTTCCGCTGAGCCGGGCACCCGCGCGCAGGGGCCGCCATGGCAACATGGCGGCCCTTTTTCCTTGGCGCCCTCGGGCGCGTTGGAGCCGGCCATGGAAACGAACGCCCCTGAAGCGCCCGCCCTGCGCCATTACGCCGATCTGTCCGGGCCGCGCGGCGTTCCGGTCTTCGGCAACCTGCTGCAGATCGACTCCACGCGCATGCACCAGCAGCTCGAGCAGTGGTGCCAGGAGTTCGGCCCCGTCTTCAAGCTGCGCCTGGCGCAGCGGCGCGCGGTGGTCGTGGGCGACCACGAGCTCATCGCCAAGGCGCTGCGCGACCGCCCCGACGGCTTCCGCCGCACCACCAAGCTCGAGCAGGTGTGGCTCGAGATGGGCCTGCTGCCGGGCGTGTTCGGCGCCAACGGCGACACCTGGCGGCGCCAGCGCCGCATGGTGATGGCCGGCTTCGACCCGGCGCACGTGCGCCGCTACCACCCGGCGCTGCAGCGCGTGGCCGAGCGCCTGGTGGCGCGCTGGCGCGTCGCGGCGCGCCAGGGCACCGCCATCGACCTGCAGGCCGACCTGATGCGCTTCACGGTGGACGCCATCGCCGGGCTGGCCTTCGGTGCCGAGGTCAACACGCTGGCGTCCGACGAAGACGTGATCCAGCAGCACCTCAACCGCCTGTTCCCGGCCGTCTTCAAGCGCATCTTCGCGCCGCTGCCCACCTGGCGCTGGTGGCCTTCGGCCGACGACCGCGCGCTGGCGCGCAGCGTGGTCGAGGTCAACGCCGCGGTCGACGGCTTCATCGCGCAGGCACGCACGCGCCTGGCCGACGACCCGGCGCGGCGCGCGCAGCCGCACAACCTGCTCGAGGCCATGCTGGTGGCCGCCGACGAACCCGGCAGCGGCATCGACGACGCGCAGGTGGCCGGCAACGTGCTCACGCTGCTGCTGGCCGGCGAGGACACCACCGCCAACACCGTGGCCTGGATGATCCACCTGCTGTGGCAGCACCCGCAGGCGCTGGCACGCGCGCGTGCCGAGGTGGCGCAGGTCTGCGGCGGCACGCTGGCGCCCGATATCGATCAGATCGGCCGCCTCGACTACATCGAAGCCTGCGCGCATGAGGCCATGCGGCTCAAGCCGGTGGCGCCGCAGCAGGCGATGCAGGCGCTGCGTGACACCACGCTGGGCGACGTGCACATCCCCGCCGGCATGGTTGTCATCGCGGTGATGCGGCGCGACGCCACCAGCGAGCGCCACATCCCCAACGCCGCGGCCTTCGACCCCGAGCGCTGGCTGGGCGACGGCGGCCCGTCGCAGGCGGCCGCCAGCGCCAAGCGCATCTCCATGCCCTTCGGCGCCGGCCCGCGCATCTGCCCCGGCCGCTACCTGGCGCTGATCGAGATGAAGATGGCCATGGCCGCGCTGCTGGGCGCCTTCGAGATTGAGTCGGTGAACACGCCCGACGGCCAGCCCCCGCGCGAGAAGCTGCAGCTGGCGATGGCGCCGGTGGGTCTTACGATGCGCCTGCGCGAGCGCGCGTCGGCAGCCTGACGGCCCCCGTTGCCAGCGCCGTGCCCAGCAGGATCACGGCGCCGCCGCCGATCATCGCCGGCGTCGGCACCTCGCCCAGCGCCAGCCAGCCCCACAACAGGGCAAAGCCCGGGATCAGGAAGGTCACCGCGATGGCGTTGGACGCGCCCACGTGGGCGATCAGGCGGAAATACAGCACGTAGGCCAGGCCGGTGCAGGCCAGCGCCAGCACCGCCGCCCCGCCCCAGGCGGCAGGGCCCGGGTTGACGGCAGGCCAGGTCCACAGCGCCGGCAGCAACAGCGCCAGCGCGGCGACGAGCTGGCTGCCCGCGGCCACCGCCAGCGGCGGCACCCCGACCAGGCGGCGCCTGGACACGTTGGCCGCCACGCCGTAGGACACGGCCGCGGCCAGGCAGGCGGCAATGCCCCAGGCCGCGCTCACGCCGTAGGCACCCGGCTTCAGCTCGGCCTTGTCCCAGCTCAGCGCCGCCACGCCGGCCAGGCCTATGACCATGCCCAGCCAGCGGCCGCGGTCCAGCCGTTCGCCCAGCCAGGCGCGCGCCACCAGCGCGGCCCAGATCGGCGCGGTGGCGTTGAAGATGGCCATCAGGCCGCTCGCCAGCACCAGCGCGGCCACCGTGAACAGCAGGAAGGGCAGGGCGCTGTTGATCAGGCCCACCACGGCGATGGCGCGCCAGTGCCGGCGCAGCGCGCCGACCTCGCCACGCCAGGCCAGCAGCGGCAGCAGCAGCGCGCTGGCGCCGGCCACGCGCACGAAGACCAGCGCCGCCGGGCCGAAGTCCACCGCGCCGGCGCGCATGAACAGGAACGAGCCGCCCCACAGCGCGCCCAGCAGCAGCAGCTCGGCGCCGTCGCGTCGATTCATGCCAGCGCTGCGCTCAGCGAGCCTTCCAGGGCCAGCAGCGCGCGCTTGCGATCCAGGCCGCCGGCATAGCCGGTGAGCGCGCCGCTGCTGCCCACCACGCGGTGGCAGGGCACGACGATGGACAGCGGGTTGCGCCCCACGGCCGCGCCCACGGCGCGCACCGCGGCCGGCCGACCCACTTGCCGAGCCACTGCGCCATAACTGCTGAGTTCGCCGCAGCCTATCTGCAGCAGCGCTTGCCACACTTGCAGCTGGAAGGGCGTGCCCTGCGGGTCCAGCGCCAGCTCGAAATGCCGGCGGCGGCCCTCGAAGTACTCGGCCAGTTGCTGCGCGGCGCGCGCGATGTGCGGATGCTGCGGCGCCAGCGGCGCGTTGCTGGCGCCGGGGTGGTGCTTCTGCGCGTCGAACAGCACGGCGCTCAGGCCGGTTTCGCTGGCCCACAGCGTGAGCGGGCCCAGCGGGGTGTCCAGCCGACCCTGGGCGGTGCAGGGGGGGTGCGTCATGCAGGGTTCTCCAGTTGCTGCCACAGGTGCATCACGGCATAGCCGCGCCAGGGACGCCAGGCTTCGGCGCGCGCGGCCAGCAGCTTGGCGTCGCGCGTGCCCAGCGCCTGCATCAGGCCGATGTCGCCGGCCGGCCAGGCGTCGGGCCAGGCCAGGGCGCGCAGCGCAATCAGCTGCGCCGTCCATTCGCCCACGCCGGGCAAGGCGCGCAGCGCGTCCAGCGTGGCCTGCAGCGGTGCGCCGGGGTGCAGGGTCAGGCGGCCCTGGGTCACGGCCGCGGCCAGGGCCTGCAGCGCGCGCACGCGCTGGCGCACGATGCCCAGGCCGCCGATCTCCGCCGGGTCGGCGCCGGCCAGCGTGGCGGCGTCGGGGAAGATCTGGCTGAGCGCGGCGAACGGCGTGTCCACGCGCGCGCCGAAGCGGTCCACCAGGCGCTGCGTCAGCGTGCACGCGGCCTTGACCGTGACCTGCTGGCCCAGGATCACGCGCGTCGCCAGCTCGAAGCCGTCGAAGCAACCCGCCAGGCGCAGGCCCGGCCGCGGCGGCCCGGGCAGCGTGGCCAGCGCCGGGGCGATGAGGGCCGGGTCGGCGTCCAGGTCCAGCCCTTGGCGCACGCAGGCCAACAGCGCGCCCAGCACCGGGGCCAGGGCGGGGGCGTAGGCCAGATGGACCTCGCAGCGCTCGGGCACGAAGCGCGCGTCGAACCAGCCCGCGATGCGCCCGCCGCCGTGTGGCCAGGCCAGGGTGCGGCGCAGGCTCAGGCCTTCGACCTGCTCCACGCCGCGCAGCTGCCGGCGCGCAAAGAAGCCCAGCAATGCCGCGCTGTCCAGCGGCGGCCGGTAGGCCAGGCGAAGCGCGGCCGGTCCTGCCGTGCCCGCGCGTGCCGTGCCGCGCGCGCGCCGCAGCTGCGTGGGGTTGAGCCGGTAATGCTCGGCGAACGCGGCGTTGAAGCGGCGCAGGCTTGCGAAGCCGCTGGCCAGGGCCACCTGCGTGACGGGCTGGTCGGTGTCGGTCAGCAACTGCTTGGCCAGCAGCAGGCGCTGGGTGTTGAGGTAGGCGTGCGGCGGCACCGCCTGCGCCGCCAGGAAGATGCGGCGCAGGTGGCGGTCGGTGACGCCCAGGCGCGCGGCCAGCGCCGGCAGGCGCGCTGGCTCACCGCGCTGCACGGCTTGTTCGATCAAGCGCGCCGCGGCATCGGCCAGGCTGCGCGAGGAATCGGTGTGCGACAGCCCCGGGGCGATCTCGGGCCGGCACTTCAGGCAGGGGCGGAAGCGCGCCGCCTCGGCCTGCGCGCGGGTGTCGAAGAAGCGGCAGTTCTCGCGCCGCGGCGTGCGCACGCGGCACACCGGGCGGCAGTAGATGCCGGTGGAGCTGACGCCGACGAACAGCCGCCCATCGAAGCGCGCATCGCGCGCTTTCAGTGCAAGGTAGGCAGCGTCGGCATCGAGAACCATGCGGCCATCATAGGCCGGGGCTTGGCCCGCACTGGCCGTTTTCGGACCTGTCCCCGGTGGCGCGCCGGGCGCCGGACGTGAACGGCGCTGGCGGTCAGGATGCGCGTTCGCTCAGGGCCGCAACACCAGCTTGAACGTGTTCGGCCCCGTCATCACCTTCTGCATGCTGGGCACGCGCTTGCCCTGGGCCGACAGGCTGGCTGACAAGGCCTGGCTCAACTGGGCCATCGCGTCCAGGCTCTCGGTGACGTGCGCGAGCTGGCGCTCGAGCTCGGCGATCTGCTGTTGCATCACCTTCGTGGCCTGGTCCGAACCCAGCGCTGCACCCAAGCCAGGACCCAGATTGCGTGTGATCGACATGAGTGCTCCGATGCGGTTGACGGGCGCTGCAGATTAGTCAATCAGCCGGGCCCCGTCAACGATCGTGTCTGCCAGGCGCCGTATCATCACCAGGCCCGTGACCGTGTGGCGGGGCCTTATCGATTCCCCGCGAAGCAGCCGCGGCAGCAGCCGGAACCAGTTCTCGGTGGCTGCGAAAGACAGCGAAAGCCCGCCCGCGATGCGCGGATTGAGATCGGTGAAGCGCAAGCCGGCTTCGGTGCGAAAGCACTGGATGTTCACCGGCCCGACGAAGCTTGCCGCGGCCAGGATGCGGCGGGTGAACGCGACGATCTCGTCATCGTCGACCACCTGGGCGACAACGGAGCGTCCGTCGCTCACCCGGCACCGCAGGCGGGGCACGATGTAGACGGGCTTGCCCGTCGCATCGCAGAGCGCGTCCACGGAGTACTCCGCGCCGATCAACAGTTCCTGCGAGACGTAGCCGTCCATCTCGACCTGCACGCTGCCGCCCGGCCGGGCACGAAACACGTCCCTGCTGCCTTCGCCATGGCGCGGCTTGATCAGCTCGAACGCGTGCTGCAAGGACGTTTGCGGCGTCGGAACGCCCTGCGCCCGCAAGAAGCCGTGGACCTGCCACTTGTCCAGGCACATCGCCACCACCTCGGGCGCCGAGACGCAGACCTGTATGCCCTCTGCGGCCAGGCGCTCGCGCAGCCCGGCCCACGCCAGCAGGGCGGGGCCGAAGCTGGGGATGACGATGTCGACGCCCTGCGCACGGCAGACCTCGACCGACCGTTCCATGTAGTCGTCCAGCCTGTCCTGCGCGAGCAGGAAGCCATGGTCGACCTCGTAGAGGCCGAACGCCAACGGGTCCGCGTCGCTGCCGACCACCCAGCGGCTGGCCCGCCGCAGGTGCGGCAGCAGCGGGCCCCACGCGGCGCCGCCTACGCACTCGACCAGCACCGCGGGCTGGCTGCCCGCGCGCGGCCGGCCCGAGCGGCGTGGGCCTGGTGAGGATCTCATCGCTTCAACGCGCGGCGGCAGGGGCACATGACGGCCGCAGTGTCCGCCAAAGCGCGACGCGGCGCGTGCTCAGCCCAGCCTGAAGGCCGCCACGGCCTGCACCAGTTGGCGTGCCTGCTGCTGCAGGCTGTCGGCGGCGGCGGCGCTCTGTTCCACCAGGGCTGCGTTCTGCTGCGTGTTGCGGTCCATCTGCATCACGGCTTCACCGACCTGGCCCACGCCCTGGCGCTGCTCGACGCTGGCCGCGCTGATCTCTCCCATCAGGTCCGACACGCGCCGGATCGAACCCACCAGCTCGGTCATCGTCGCCTGCGCCTGCTCGACCTGCGCGGTGCCCGACTCGACGCGGCCC
Organism: Rubrivivax sp.; assembly: GCA_022842305.1. Taxonomy (GTDB): domain Bacteria; phylum Pseudomonadota; class Gammaproteobacteria; order Burkholderiales; family Burkholderiaceae_C; genus Rubrivivax. Next base: position 72,368 of record JALHPY010000006.1, on the reverse strand, counting down.
ACGCTGTCGGCGATGAGCTGCTTGATCTGGCGCGCGGCCTGTGCCGAGCGCCCCGCCAGGCTGCGCACCTCGGTGGCGACCACGGCGAAGCCGCGGCCCTGGTCGCCCGCGCGCGCCGCCTCGACCGCCGCATTGAGCGCCAGGATGTTGGTCTGGAAGGCGATGGCGTCGATGACACCGATGATGTCGGCGATGCGGCGCGAGCTGTCGTTGATGCCGCGCATGGTCTGCACCACCTGGCCGACCACGCTGCCGCCCTGCGCCGCCACCGTGGACGCGCCCTGCGCCAGTTGGTTGGCCTGGCGCGCGTTGTCGGCGTTCTGGCCCACGGTGCCGCCCAGCTGCTCCATCGAGGCCGAAGTGAGCTGCAGCGCCGAGGCCTGCTGCTCGGTGCGCTGGCTCAGGTCGAGGTTGCCGCGCGCGATCTGCGTACTGGCCACGGCCACCGACTCCGAGCCGTCGCGCACGCGCTTCACCAGTTGCGCCAGGCCACCGCGCATGGACTCGATGGCGTGCAGCATGCTGGACTGGTCGCCCGCGCGCAGGGCGATCCGCACGCCCAGGTCACCGGCGGCGATGCGGTGCGCCACGTCCGATGCGTAGGCCGGCTCGCCGCCCAACTGGCGCAGCAGGCTGCGCGCGTTGAACCAGCCGATGGCCACGAGCAGGGCCACCAGCAGCAAGGTGCCGACGCCGAAGCTGGCCGCGCGCCGGGCGAAGGTGGATTCCACGGTGTCGATGTAGACGCCCGAGCCGATGACCCAGCCCCAGGGCGCGAAGCCCTGGACGTAGGAGACCTTGCGCACCGGCGCGTCGCTGCCGGGCTTGGGCCAGAGGTAGTAGACGTAGCCGGCGCCGCTGGCCCGCACCACCTGCACGAACTCGACGAACAGGTGCTTGCCCGCCGGGTCCTTGTTCTGCGTCAGGTCCTTGCCGTCGAGCTCGGGCTTGATGGCATGCATCACCATCGTCGGGTGCATGTCGTTGATCCAGAAGTACTCGGCGCCGCTGTAGCGCAGCGCCTTGATGGCGGCCAGCGTGCGGCGGCGGGCCTCTTCGTCGGTGAGCGTACCCTTGCCCACCTGCTCGTGGTGGTGCCGGGCCAGCCCGTGCGCCACCTCTACCGCCTGGCGCACGGCGCTCTGGCGTTCGTCCAGGATGAGCCCGCGCTCGGAGATCAGGAACCACCCCGCCAGGGCGACGATGCCCAGGGCGGCGCAGGCGATGATGAGTGCCAGCCGCCTGGCAATGCTGAGGGAGGGCATGTGGGGGGGGCTCCGCAGGTGCTGTTTCCAGGGCGGCACTGTCGCGCCGCCCGCCGCACGGCCGATACCGCCGCCGTTCAGGGGTTGTCGGCAGCCGGGCGCGTGACTTGAGCGCGCCAGCGTGTCCACTCAGCCGCTTGCGGACCTGCCGTCCGGCGGCTCGGGCTCAATCGGGCGGGTTTGCGTTGAGCACTTCGGTGCCGACACCGCGGTAGCCGGCATAGGCACAGCCCCGGGCGAACTTGGGTTCGCCGCTGATCCTGAACTGCTGGCGCGATCCGTCGGCGCGCAGGCGGTCAACGATGAAGTCGAGGAAGGGCCGGCGTGCCGCAATCCTCTGCTGCAGGCTCTGGCGGCCGGTGGCGTCCCAGATGGCGCCAGCGTCGACACCGGCGTCGGTGTCGGCCGCCGGGTCGGGCAGGCCCAGCAGTTGAAGCGCCGGCCCCGAGGCCCGCGTCACCACGCCCACTTCGTCCTGTTCCCAGAACCAGTCGACGGCCAGTTCGGTCAGGCAGCGATAGCGATCTTCGCTTTCGCGCAGCTCGGCCGTGCGCTCCTGCACGGTGCGCTCCAGCGTCTGGTTGTGGGCTTCCAGCATCTTGTGCAGCAGGTGCAGCTCCAGCATGTGGTGGATGCGGAGCTTGACTTCCACCATGTCGAAGGGCTTGTTGATGAAGTCCCGCGCTCCGGCCTGCAGGGCCCGCACCTTGTGCCCCGGCTGTGCGGTCAGGGCGATCACCGGCAGCACGCCGCTGCCGGCATCCGCCTGCAGGGCCGCCATGACGCCAAAGCCGTCCAGCACCGGCATCAGCAGGTCGAGCAGGATGAGGTCGAAGCACTGCTCGCGGTGCAGCGCGCGGACCTGCTGCGGGTCCGTGGTGGAGGCCACGTTCAGGTAGCCGGCGTCATTCAGCAGGCGCTCGAGCAACTGCACGTGGGCCAATTGGTCGTCGACGACCAGGATTCTGGCGTTCAGCAGGTCGGCTTCGGTCAACATCAGATGGTCTCCTCGGCGGTGGCGCGCAGGCCGCCCGCGTGGTTTCGTTGAAATGCCAGTTCCAGTGCCCGCGCCAGCACTTCGCTGTGCACGGGCTGGGCCAGGTAATCGAAGCAGCCCGCGGCCAGGCCGGCCTCGATGTCGTGCGGCACGGCGTCGGTGCCCAGCGCGATGACCGGGATGTGCGCCGTGGCCGGGTCCTTGGCCAGTTGCAGCATCGCCTGCAGGGCATCCGGGTCCGCCAGGGGAACACCCATCAGGATCGCGTCGGGCCGCGCCGAGCGCGCGGTCTCGATGCCGCCGCGGATGTCGCGCGCGCGCAGCAGGCACACGCCCGGCCGATGCTCCAGCAGGTCCTTGACCCGTTGCAGACGCGCCAGATCGTCTTCGATGCACAGCACCGTGTGCACCGGCAGGCCGTGCGGCAGCTGCGCCGGCGCCGCGTCCAGTTCGAACCAGAAGCAGCTGCCCACGCCCAAGCTGCTGTCGACGCCGATGCTGCCGCCCATCAGGTCGACCAGGCGCTTGCAGATCACCAGGCCGATGCCGGTGCCCGGCTCGCCGCCTGTCTCTTGGCCGAGCCGGTTGAAGGGTTCGAACAGCTGCGCCAGCTGCGCCGCCGACAGCCCGAGACCGGTGTCCTGCACGCTGACGCGCACGCGCTGCCCGGGGGCCGCGGCGCAGCGCACCTCCACGCTTCCGGGGCTGCGGTTGTACTTGATGGCGTTGGTCAGCAGGTTCAGCAGCACCTGCTTGGTTCGTATGGCGTCGGCCTGCACCAGGCAAGCCCGCTCGAAGACCGGAAAGCGCACCTCGATGCCTGCGGCCTGCGCCTGCGGTTCGATCATGGCGCGGCAGTCGTCCAGCACCTCGTCCAGCGACATCGACTGCGAGTCCACCACCGGCTTGCCCGACTCGATGGCCGTCAGATCCAGGATCTCGTTGATCAGGCCCAGCAGGTACCAGCCGGCGTGCAGGATCTGCTGCACGCTGTCTTGCTGGGCCGGCGTGGGCGCGGGCGTGCCGGCTTCGATCAGCTGCGCGAAGCCCAGCATCGCGCTCAGCGGCGAGCGCAGTTCATGGCTCATGCTCAGCAGGAAGTCCGACTTCGCCCGGCTGGCCCGCTCGGCGGCGGCATTGGCGGCCATCAGCGCCAGCTCGGACTGCTTGCGCTCGGTGACGTCGTAGAACAGCACCGCCACCTGGTGAGCCTGGGGTGCGCCCAGGCGGAAGGCGTAGGCCTCGAACCAGACATTCAGCGCCTCGGTGTGCCGCTCGAAGCGTACGGGTACGCCCGTCAGCGCCACGCTGCCGTAGGTCTCGAACCACTCCGGCTCGAGGTCGGGGATCAGGCTGCGCACGGTCCGGCCCTCGACATCGCCCAGCCCGCTCTGGCGCGAGAACGCCGGGTTGACCTGCAGGTAGCGCGCGTCGATCGCGACGCCCTGCTTGTCGAACATCATCTCCAGCACCGCATACCCCGCGTCGATGGAGTTGAACAGTGCCCGGTAGCGTTCTTCGGACGTGCGCAGGGCTGCTTCTACGCGCTGGCGCTCGGCCCGCATCGCGAAGCGTTCGATGGCGTTCTCGACCGCGCGCGTCAGGCTCTCGGCGGTGGTCCAGCGCTTGCCGATGTAGTCCTGCGCCCCCGCGTTGAGCAGACTGGACCCGCTGTTGCCCACGGTGCCGGTGATCACCACCACCGGGCACGGCGGCAGGTTGGCGCCCTGGCACAGGGCGGCCAGCACCTCGGGGGCGTCCATGTCGGGCAGGTCGTGGTCGAGCAGCACACAGTCAACCGGGCCGTGTGTGCGTTCCAGCACCTGGCGCACGCCGTCGGTGCCCAGTTCGGCCTCGCTGAAGCGGTAGCGGCGGGGGCTGCCTTGCAGCAGCATCTGGCGCAGGTCGGCGCGGTCATCGGCGCTGTCCTCGATCAGCAGGATGTGCCATAGGGGTCTTGCGATTGCCATCAGGTGCTCACGGGTTCAGGCAGGCAGCACGACGCTGCCCAGCCAGTACGCAAAGATCTGCTGCAGCACCAGCAGGTGCGCCGCGTGGTCCACGGGCTTGACGTGGTAGGCGTTGGCGCCTTCGCTGTAGCAGAACTGCAGGTCGCGCGGATTGGCCGAACCGCTGAGCACCACCAGGGGCAGTGCCTTGAGGCCGGTGTCGCTGCGGATCTCGCGCAGCGCTTCGCGCCCGTCGTCGCCGGGCGTGCTCAGGTCCATCAGCACCAGCGCCGGCAGCGCATCGCGGCGCCCCGCCGCGCCGCGCAACAGGCGCAGGCACTCACCCCCGGAGCTGGCGCGCACGATGGGGTGAGCCAGACCGCCGCGGCGCGCAGCGTCGGCCACGGTCTCGAAGTCCTCGTCCGAGTCCTCGACCACCAGGATGTACTTCCTGTGCATGGCTAGGCACTGGCCGGCACGCCCGGCAGGGTGAAGTAGAAGGTGCTGCCGGCGCCCAGCGCCGAGTCGAGCCAGACGCGCCCGCCGTGGCGCTGCACCAGCTTCTGCACGATGGTCAGGCCGGCGCCCACGCCACCGCCGTAGTCGTCACGGCCGTGCATGCGCTTGAACATGCGGAAGACCTGCTCGTAGTGGCGACGGTCGATGCCGATGCCTTCGTCCTTGACGTAGAAGACGGTCTGCCCGGCGCTTTCGGCCGGTGCGTTGGGGCGTGCGGCGGGCTCATCCGGGGCCAGGTAGCCCACCACGATGCGTGCGTCGGCCCGGCGCCTGTACTTCAGCGCATTGGACAGCAGGTTGCTGTAGATCTCGCGCACGCGCACCGGGTCGCACTGCACGTGCGGCAGCCGGCGCGGTATGGTGATGCTGCAACGGCTTTCGGCCCGGCGCGCGCCGATCATCTCCACTGCTTCTTCGAGCACCGCGTTGAGGTCGGTGTCCTCGAGTTCCAGTTCCATGCGGCCCACGCGCGAGAAGTGCAGCAGCGAATCGAGCAGGCTGTCCATGCGCACCGTCAGCCGCATCAGGTTCTCGACGCGGCGGCGGTTGTCGCCGCCGATCGACTCGGCGCTTTCCAGCAACTGGTGCGCGTAGCGGTGGATGCCGCGCAGCGGCTCTTTCAGGTCGTGCGAGGCCACGTAGGCGAAGGCGTCGAGCTCTTCGTTGCTGCGCGTCAGGTCGGCGTTGAGGTCGGCCAGGCGCTCGGCACGGGTGATGACGAGTTCCAGCACCAGCAGGCGCAGGCGCAGCGCGGCGTCGATCTCGATGTCCTGCCACGGCAGCGAGCGCCCGCGCACCGATTCGACGAACAGCTCGAACGAGGCGCGCGGGCTCAGGCGCAGGCCCTGCCGGCCGGGCACTGGCGGGGCGTCGTGGGGGTTGCCGGCCCACTGCACGGTCTGCAGGGTCTGGGGCCGGAACCAGATGATCAGCCCTTGCCGCTGGCGCGACAGCGCCACCGCGAGCACACCGCTGGCGCAGTCCTCCAGCCCGACCGCGGCCGGGCACACGCGCGCCAGCGCATCGCTGGCGAAGACCGGCTGCGTGGCCGATTCGAACTCGGGCTGCCCGTACAGCCACGCAGCCAGTTCGTCGAGCTGCTCGACTTCCGGGACGCGACCCACGCACCACCAGCGGTTCAGGTGGTACAGCGCGGCGCCGCCGGCATCGATGGCATCCAGCAGCGAAGGCTGGTGCGCGGTCAGGGCCAGCAGGTCGCCTTCGCGCGCCGAGCGCGCCACCAACTGCTGGTGCACGTTCTCCAGCCGCAGCCGGTAGGCCAGCTGCTCGGCATGCTCGGCCGACTTCAGCTGCAGCGAAGCCACCTGGGCCAGCAGCTCGCAGGCCGCGCGCACCTGGTAGGGGAAGTGGGTGGCGGTGCCGTGGTGGCAGGCGATCAGGCCCCAGAGTTCGCCGTCGCGCAGGATGGGCATGGTCAGCGAGGCGGCCACGCCCATGTTGGCCAGGTATTCGGTGTACATCACCGACGCCCCGCGCAGCGCGCAGTGCGTCATGTCCAGCGCGCGGCCGCTGTCGGGGTTGGCCAGCGGCAGCATTTCCACCGGCGCGGCGGCGGCGTCGGGCAGCGGGCGGATCCAGATGCGCTTGAAGATCTCTCGCGTCGGCTGGGGGATGTCTTCGGCCGGGTAGTGCAGGCCGAGCCACGGCGCCAGCGTGTCGCGCTTGCTTTCGGCGATGACCTCGCCGTGCTGGTCGGCGTGGAAGCGGTAGGCCATCACGCGGTCCAGGCCGGTGAGGGTGCGCACCTCTTCGGTGACGTGCTGGCAGAAGCTGCGTACGCTGGCGGCGGCTTGCAGGCGGCCGACCGCCGACTTCACCAGCGCGAAGAAGTCGCCGTCGCTGTGATGGCCGGCGCGACCTGTGGCCTCGAACTCGAGCACGGCCACACCACCGCTGGTGTGCACGCACACGTCCAGCGGCACGGCGCCGGCGCGCGCCGGCAGCGTGAACGCGTAGGTCGGTCCGCGGTCCAGGTCTTCGCGCTCGAGCATCTCGCGCAGCCGCGCTTCGCACGCGGCCCCCACCACGCGGCCTACCGGCTGCCCCAGCAGCTGCGCTGCCGGCTCGCCCAGATGCTGCAGGGTGTTCTCGCTGGCCTGCAGGATGCGCAGGTCAACCAGGCGCAGCACCAGCAGCGCGCCGTGGGCCTGTATGCACCCGGGGGTCTGCACCGGTTCGCTGTCGCAGGTGGTCAGCGTGGTGCCGTGGCGCTTGATGCTGTAGGGGCCTTCTCCCCAGGGCAGGGCAGGCTCAGGGGTGGATCGCGAGTTCATCGTGCAGGGGTGCCCTGAGGGGTGCCGGGTAGAGCCAGCGGTCCAGCGTCGCGAAGGTTTCATTGGCGCTGGCAGTGATTTCTTCGTCGGCGCCCGATGCCTCAGCGAAGGCGTTCAGCTGTGCTCCGAAGGCCTTCCAACGCGAACCTGTGTGCTCGGCGTAGCCGCTGAAGAAGGCGCCGCCGGTCTGCGGCGTGACCCCCAGGCTGGCCTGCAGGTGTTTCGTGACGATCTGGCCGCCCAGGGTGGCACCTTCGATCACATACAGGCAGCCATACAGCTGCGCCGTGGTGCGCAGGTCGGGCAGTGCAAGGCACCAGGGGCTCAGCGCCAGTTCCTCGGCCGTGACACCCAGTGCCGCCAGGTCTTGCGTCAGCAGCGGCGTCTTGTGCCGGTCGGCATAGGCCAGCCCGGCCCCGCGCCAGGCCGGCGAGCGCAGCAGGCGCCGCTCCAGCGGGGCGTAGTAGCCGAAGAAGCGGCGCAGGCAGGCGCGGTAAGCGGCGTACGACAGCCCCGGCTCCAGCAGCACCGAGCGCGTTTCGATGGCGGCGTGGCGTGCCGCGGTGGCCTGCTTCAGGCGCGGCAGGATCACGGTTCACCCGCCGCGGCTGCGTGCATGCGGAACGTCGCCGACGCGGGCGATCTTGGGCAGCGGGGTGGGGTGGCGAAGGACACAGGCTCCGCAACATCGCATGCCGCCGCAGGCCTGTCTGTGCGACATCGAACATAACCCCTGACCGCAGGGTTGCGGCCCTGGCGTCAGGGGCTGGGCGGGCCGCTGCGCTTCAGTGGGGGCATCGGGGCGGCGCTTGTTCAGGCCCCCGTGCGGGCGGCGTGGCGCAGTGCGGCGGCGGCGGCCAGCTCGGCGTTGAGCCCTGCTTCCAGCGGCGAGCGGCACAGCCCGGCCTGTGCGTAGTGCTGATTCTCGTACAGCTCGGCCAGTGCCGGCGAAGCCCCCAGCAGGGCGTCGAGTTCGGCGCCGGGGGCGGCCTGGGCCAGCAGGCTGTCCAGCAACTGGGCCACGCCGCGGTACTGTGCCGCGCTGGCGCGCAAGGGTTGCCGCTCCAGCCGTTCGATCAGACTGGCCATGGCAGCCAGACTCTGCAGCCGGGCAGGGATGGAAAGCGGTGTGGAATGTTCCATGCAACCGATGTGGAGGCCCTTGCCCCGATCTTCAAGGGGGCGGTGTGCAAAGCATGCAGCGTCCAGGCGCGGCCGGACTGAAGGAAAATGCGCCATTCCCCAGGAGATCCGCCATGCCCATCTTTGAGTACGCCTGCCAGGACTGCGGCCGCGAGTTCGAGGCCTTCGTGCGTTCGGACACCGTGCCCGAATGCCCCGCCTGCCACTCGGTATCGCTGACCAAGCAGCTGTCGGTGTTTGCCACGTCCACGGCCACGCCCGAAGCCGCACCCATGGCCGCCAGCCCCTGCGGCAGCTGCGGCAACCCGGGCGGGCCGGGGGCCTGCCGCTTCAACTAGCGTTCAACGTTCAGCGGCGCCGGCCGGGCTCGGGCAGCGGCACCATCAGCGCCTGGCCCGGGGTGCTGCAGCCCTGGTCGCAGCAGCGGCCGGGCTGGCGGTTGGCGGTGATGCTGCGCTGCTCATCGGCCAGCACGCCGCGCTCTAACAGGCGCTCCACCAGTTCCACCTTGTTGCCCACCGGGTAGCGGCGCCAGATCTCCTGCTTCATGGCCGCGGGCGAGCCGCCGCCGTGCAGGCTGATCACCGAATACCAGCCGCCCTGGTACGAGGCCGTCAGGTCCTCGACGAAGCGCGCCACCTCGATGCGCTTGTCGTAGGGTACGGCCGGGTTGGCGCGCAGCACCTCGGCCAGGGTGGCGGCAGTCGCCGGGTTGTGGTCTTCGTCGGGCCCGGGCAGGGCCACGATCAGGCCGCCCGAGACCTCATGCGCCAGGCGGTGCATGTCGTAGATCTGCGTGGCCAGCAGCAGCTTGCCGATGTTGGCGAACACCGGCTCGGGCATGAAGCTGCCGCTGAACTCATCCCGGGCGCCGTAGACGCTGGCAGCCACGCCGCAGGCGTAGAAGCCCTCGGTGATCTTGATCAGCTCGACCATGGGTTCGCGCAGGCTGGCGTTGCTGGCGATGTCCAGGCCGTTGGCCTCGCACATCAGCGCGCCGGCGCCGATCAGCAGATCACCGAAGCCGGCGCGCGCGGCGATGCAGCTGTGGCGGTGATGGGTGGCGTAGCTGTGCGTCAGGTGGCCGGCGTGTTGCCATTCGCCGGCAACGAACACGCGTTCCCAGGGCACGAACACGCGGTCCAGCAGCACCACGGCGGTGGCCTGGCCGTAGCGGCGTGAGAACAGCGGCGCGCCGTGCTCCACCTTGTCACCGGGCCGGCCGGCCGGGCGCGAGACGATGGTCAGGCCGGCGGCGTCTATCGGCACGGCGCAGCACACGGCAAATTCGGCGTCGGCCGGGCCCATGGCGCGGCCCGGCATGATCAGCAGCTCGTGCATGTAGGGCGCGCCGGTGACGATGGCCTTGGTGCCTGACACGACGATGCCGCGCGCGTTGCGCTCGACGATGTGCACGTAGGTGTCGGGGTTGGCCTGCTCATGCGGGCGCTTGGATCGATCGCCCTTGGCGTCGGTCATGGCAATGCCCAGCGCCAGGTCGGCCGCCTGCACGTGTTCCAGGTAGGCGGCAAAGCGCGCGCGCAGCTCGTTGCTGCCGTCGGCGTCGGCTATGCGCGCGCACACCTGGGCCAGGGCGCCCAGCGCGTCGTGCGCCAGGTAGCGCTGCGCGCAGCCGGTTTCCTGGCACAGGATGCGCACCGCCTCCAGCTTGTTGAGCAGGTCGCCCGCCGATTCGTCCACGTGCAGCATGCGGTTCACCGGCAGCGCGCGCGTGCCCTGGCGCGCCAGCATCAGCGGCGCCAGCGCCGGGTCGTGCGCAAAGTCATAGGTCACCGCCAGGGCGTTGATGCCGGGCTGAAGCGCGGGCTCGTCGGCCACCGACTCGATGCGCCGGCCGTCCACGTACACCACGGGGCGCAGCCGGCGCAGCGATTCGCGGTAGTCGGCGCCGCGCATCAGGTGGGCGGTGCTGGGCGGGCTGGGGGCATCGGTGTGCATGGGGATGGGGTCGTGCGGTGGGCCGGGGAAGGCGAGCGTACGATGCACCGCTCAGGCCCGGATTCCAACCGGGGAAAGGCCGCAGCGCGATGAAGAACATGGACAGGAACAAGGCGGTGCTGGTGCTGGTGGACTACCAGCAGCGGCTGTTGCCCGCGCTGCACGGCGGCGCGCGTGCCGTCGACGAAGCCTTGTTCCTGGCGCGCCTGGCGCGGCTGCTGGGCCTGCCAGTGATCGGCACCGAGCAGAACCCCGCCGGCCTGGGCCCCAACGTCGCGGCCCTGCGCGAACTGTGCTCACCCACGCTGCCCAAGATGCACTTCGACGCCTGTCGCGACGGCCTGCTGCACGCGCTGCGCGAATCGGTCGCTCCGGCCGACCCCGGCGACGTGGTGCTGGCCGGCTGCGAGGCACATGTCTGCATGCTGCAGACCGCGCTGGGCCTGCTGCGCGCCGGGCAGTCGCTGTTCGTCGTGGCCGACGCCTGCGCCTCGCGCTCGCCGCGCGACCACGCCGCGGCGATGCGCCGGCTGGAAAGCGCCGGCGCGGTGATCGTCAGCACCGAGATGGTGGCCTTCGAGTGGCTGGACGCCTGCACCGACGCGGCCTTCAAGCCGGCGCTGGCGCTGATCAAGCAGCGCGTGGTGGACCCGGGCCCCGCCTGAGCGTCACTCCACCTTGCCGATGCGGCGCACGGCCTGCACCATCAGCGCGGCGTCGGCGTCCCAGTAGGTCTTGAACTCGGGCGCGTCCTGGTATTCCAGCGGGCTGCCGGCGCGCTGGATGGTCTGCACCACCTGCGGGTCGCGCGCCGCCTTGGCCGCGGCGGCGCGCAGCCGCGTCACCACGTCTTCGGGCGTGCCGGCGGGAACGAACAGCGCCGACCACTGGGCAAAGCTGGCCTCGAAGCCGGCCTGCTTGAGGCTGGGCAGATCGGGCAATGCGCTCAGCGGCTTGTCGCCCCAGTGCGCCAGCGCGCGCAGCTTGCCGGCCTTGATGTGCTGCAGCACGCTGGCCGGGCCGCTGCTGATGGCGTCCACTTGCCCGCCCAGCAGCGCCAGCACGGCCGGGCCGGCGCCGGTGTAGGGGATGTGCGTCATGCGGAAGCCCGCCGCCGCCTTGAGCATCTCCATCGGCACGTGCATGGTGCCGTAGTTGCCCGAGCTGCCATAGTTGTAGCGGGCGGGCTGGGCCTTGAGGTCGGCCACGAACTCGGCCAGGGTCTTCCATGGCGCGTCGGCGCGCACCACCAGCACCGTGGGGTCGGCGGTGAAGCGCGCGATGGGGCGCAACTGGTTCAGCGCATAGGCCGGCTTGCGGCCCAGGATCTGGTCGGCCTCGGGCAGGATGGAGATGGACGACAGCGCCATCAGCAGCGTGTAGCCGTCGGGCGCGGCCCGCGCCACGCTGCCCATGCCGGTTGCACCGCCGGCGCCGACGCGGTTCTCGACCACCACCGTCTGCTTGAGCTCGCGCCCCAGGGCCTCGGCCACCGGCCGCGCCACGGTATCGGCCACGCCGCCGGGCGGGAAGGGCACGACCAGGGTGATGGTCTTTTCGGGCCAACTGCCTTGGGTCGGTACGCCCTGGGCCTGCACGGCGGCGGCGGCGAACAGCAGCGCTGCAGCGGCAGCGCGGTGGAAATGGCGACGGTTCATGCGCGGTTCTCCTCGATGAAGCGGTTTTCCAGCACGCCGATGCCATCGATCTCGATGCGCACCACGTCGCCATGCGCCAGCCAGCGTGGCGGCGACAGGCCCATGCCCACGCCGGCCGGCGTGCCGGTGGCGATGACATCGCCCGGGTACAGGGTGATGCCGCGCGAGCAGGTCTCGATCAGGCTGGGGATGTCGAAGATCAGGTCGGTGGTGCGCGCGTCCTGGCGCGGCTCGCCGTTGACCCAGCAGCGCACGCGCGTGTCCTGGCCATCCAGTTCATCGGCTGTGACGAGCCACGGCCCCATCGGGCAGAAGCCGTCGAAGCTCTTGCCCAGGTGCCACTGGCCGTGGCGCATCTGCACGTCGCGCGCGGTCACGTCGTTGACGATGGTGTAGCCCCAGACATGGGCCATGGCATCGGCGCGGGCGATGTTGCGCCCGCCGCGGCCGATGACCACGGCCAGCTCGGCCTCGTAATCGATCTGCTGCGAGACGGCCGCGGGCAGCGTCACCGTGGCGCCCGGTCCGACCACGCATTCAGGCACCTTGCTGAAGACGATGGGCCAGGCGTCCACCGCCTTGGCGTTGTCCTTGAACACCGACTCGCGCAGCTCGCGCGCATGGGCGTGGTAATTGCGGCCCACGCAGAAGATGTTGCGCCGCGGCCGCGGCAACGGCGCCAGCAGCTGCGCGCCGGCCAGCGCCACGCGCTCGCCGCTGTCGGGCAGGCTGCCGGCTTCGATGAGCGCCAGCGCGCCGCGGCTGCCGTCTGCGCTGTACAGCTCCAGCGTGGCCCCGTCGGCGCTGATGCGGCCGACGCGCGGCCGGCCCTGGTGCAGAACGGTGGCGATGCGCATGCTGTATCCCCGGTTCGGTGTGCTGACCCAAATCGCCCAAAAGGATACCATTGCGCGCCATGGATGCTACTGCCCAGCTGCGCGAAGACATCATCGACAACCTGCGCACCCGCGTCTGGCGCGCTGGTCACCGCCTGCCCACCGAGCGCGCCTTGAGCGAGCGCTACGGCGTCGGCCGCTCCACCGTGCGGCGCGTGCTGGCCGATCTGAAGCGCCGCCGCCTGATCACCCAGACCGTGGGCAGCGGCACCTACGTGGCCGAGGGTGTGCAGGAGGCGCTGGCCGCCATCTCGCCGCCCGCCGGCCCCCACCAGGTGAGTCCGGCCGAGCTGATGAACGCGCGCATGGTGCTGGAACCGGCGCTCATCGACATGGCCATCGTCAACGCCACTCCGGCCGACTTCCAGCGCATGGAAGACTGCAACCTGCAGGCCGAGGCGGCCAGCACGCTGGAAGAGTTCGAGAAGTGGGACGCGGCGCTGCACGAGGCCATTGCCGAAGCAGCGCACAACGGCTTCATCAGCGGCGTCTTCCGCCTGATGAACGAGGTGCGCGCGCAGGGCGAATGGGGCCTGCTCAAGCGCCGCAGCGCCACGCCCGAGCGTCGGCGCGAATACCAGCAGGAACACCGCGCCCTGGTGGCCGCGCTGCGCGAACGCGACGCCGAGCGCGCGCGTGCGCTGTGCCTGGCGCACCTGCAGCATGTACGCGCCAACATGCTGGGGTACTGAGCCGGCCCGGCGTGGCCCGGCTGGTACGCAAGCCAGCCCAATTACAACCAAATAGGTGCTGAAGCTGCGCCCGGCCCAGTGGATGCGGCGCTGCGCTGCCGAGACCCTGGCAGCAGGCAGCGACGGGCCGGGCGCACAGGGGCGCTGCCTACAATGCCGCGCACCTTCACAGCAGCGCCGCCCATGCAGATCGATCCCACCGTCTTCAAGGCCTATGACATCCGCGGCGTCGTCGGCCGCAACATCGATGCGGCCTTTGCCGAGCACCTGGGCCGCGCCTTCGGCAGCGAGGCCGTGGCCGCCGGCGAAAAGGCCGTGGCCGTGGGCCGCGACGGACGGGTGTCGGGCCCGGGCCTGGTGGCCGCGCTGATACGCGGCCTGAAGAGCACCGGGCTGGACGTGGTGGACCTGGGCGCGGTGACCACGCCCATGCTGTACTACGTGGCCGCCACGCGCGGCAAGCACGGCTGCCGCAGCGGCATACAGGTCACGGGCAGCCACAACCCCAAGGACTACAACGGCTTCAAGATGGTGCTGGGCGGCCGCGCCATCTATGGCGACGACATCCAGAAGCTGCGCCAGCGCATCGAGACCGAGACCTACACGCGCAAGCGCGGCCGCAGCGCCACCATGGACATCGTGCCCGAGTACGCGCGCCGCATCACGCGTGACTGCAAGCTGGCGCGGCGCATGAAGATCGTGGTCGACAGCGGCAACGGCATCCCCGGCGCCAGCGCCCCGGCCATCCTGCGCGCGCTGGGCTGCGACGTGGTCGACCTGTACAGCAAGGTCGACGGCGACTTCCCCAACCACCACCCCGACCCCAGCAAGCCCGAGAACCTGGCCGACCTGATCAAGGTGGTGCACGCCACCGGCGCCGAACTGGGCCTGGCCTTCGACGGCGACGGCGACCGCCTGGGCGTGGTCACCGCCGGCGGCAACATCATCTACCCCGACCGGCAGATCATGCTGTTCGCGCGCGACATCCTCAAGCGCAACCGCGGTGCCACCATCATCTTCGACGTCAAGTGCAGCCAGCGCCTGCCGGTGGTCATCCGCAAGGCCGGTGGCAAGCCGCTGCTGTGGAAGACCGGGCATTCGCTGGTCAAGGCCAAGCTGCGCGAGACCGGCGCGCCCTTCGCGGGTGAGATGAGCGGCCACCTGTTCTTCAGCGAGCGCTGGTACGGCTTTGACGACGCCATGTACACCGCGGCGCGCCTGCTCGAGATCCTGAGCCGCGAGAAGAACCCCAGTGCCCTGCTCGACGCGCTGCCCACCAGCTTCTCGACGCCCGAGCTCAACGTGCCCTGCGCCGAGGGCGAGCACCACGCGGTGGTGGCCGAGCTGCTGGCGCGCGTGGCCGACGGCCGCCTGACCTTTGCCGGTGGCGAGGTGGGCACCATCGACGGCCTGCGCGTGGACTTTGCCGACGGCTTCGGCCTGATCCGCGGCAGCAACACCACGCCGGTGCTGGTGCTGCGCTTCGAGGGCCACACCGACGAGGCGCTGCAGCGCATCCAGGGCGATTTCATGGCCGCGCTGCGCAGCGTCAAGCCCGACGCGCAGGTGGCCGCGGCGGCCCACTAGTGTTGCGCGCCGGGCTGGCGCGCGCCGCCTATTCGACGCTGCTGCGCGGGGCCACGCCGCTGTACCTGGCCCGGCTGTGGTGGCGGGGCGGCGAAGAGCCGGCCTACCGCACGCACTGGCTCGAACGCCTGGGCGGCAGCCGCGCAGCGGCCGTGCCGGGGCGGCTGTGGCTGCACGCGGTGTCGCTGGGCGAGACGCGCGGCGCCGCGGCGCTGATTGCCGAATTACGTGCACAGCGACCGGGCTTGAGCCTGCTGCTGACCCACGGCACCGCCACCGGGCGCGCGGCCGGGCAGGCGCTGCTGCAAGCGGGCGACGCCCAGGCCTGGCTGCCCTGGGACACGCCGGGCGCGGTGCGGCGCTTTCTGCGCCACCACCGCCCGGCGCTGGGCGTGGTGATGGAGACCGAGGTCTGGCCCAACCTGATGGCCCAGGCGCGCGCGGCCGGCGTGCCCATGCTGCTGGCCAACGCCCGCTTGTCCGAGCGCAGCCGCGCCAAGGGCCAGCGCCTGGCCGCGCTGATGCACCCGGCCCTGGCCGGCTTCAGCGCCGTGCTGGCGCAGACCGAGGCCGACGCCGAACGCCTGCGCCAATCGGGCGCGCTGGCGGTGCAGGTGCTGGGCAACATCAAGTTCGACATGACGCCGCCGCCGGCGCTGGTGGCGCGCGGCCGCCAATGGCGCCAGGCCCTGGGCCGCCCCGTGGTGCTGGCGGCCAGCACGCGTGAAGGCGAAGAGCCGCCGCTGCTGCAGGCCTGGTGCGCGCTGCCCGCGCCGCGGCCGCTGCTGCTGCTGGTGCCGCGCCACCCGCAGCGCTTCGACGAGGTGGCGCGCGCGGTGCAGCAGGCCGGCCTGCAGGGCTTGCGCCGCAGCAGCTGGGCCGATGCGCCGCCCGACGAGGCCGCGCAGGCCGATGTCTGGCTGGGCGACACGATGGGCGAAATGGCGTTGTACGCCGCGCTGGCCGACGTGGCCCTGCTGGGCGGCAGCTTCGCGCCGCTGGGCGGCCAGAACCTGATCGAGCTGGCCGCCTGCGGCTGCCCGGTGGTGATGGGGCCGCACACCTTCAACTTCGAGCAGGCCGCCGAGCTGGCGCTACAGGCCGGCGCGGCGCAACGGGTGCGCGACATCGACGAGGGCGTGGCCCTGGCCGTGGCCTTGGCCGGCGGCGCCGAGCGCCCGGCGGCGGCTGAGCGCGCATTGGCCTTTGCCGCGGCGCACCGCGGCGCCGCGCGGCGCATGGCCGCCGAGATCCTGGCGCGGCTGCCCGCGCCGCCGCAGGCGGCCTGAGGCTTAAGGCACCAGCAGCCGGTTGACGGCGTCGATGTCGGTCGGCGCCAGCTGGCCCGAGGCCTGGCGCAGGCGCAGGCTGCCCACCAGCACGTCGTAGCGCGCCTTGGCCAGGTCGCGCTGCGTGGTGGTGAGCTGGGTCTGGGCGTTCAGGACATCCAGGTTGACGCGCACGCCCACCTTGTAGCCCAGCTGCGTGGCTTCCAGCGCCAGCTTGCTGGACGATTCGGCGGCCTCGAGTGCCTTGACCTGGGCCAGGCCCGACTGCACACCGAAATAGGCCACGCGCGTGCCCTGGCCCACGGCGCGGCGCGCGGCTTCCAGGTCCTGGCGCGACTTCTCTTCCAGCGCCAGCGTTTCCTGGATGCGGTTCTGCGTAAAGCCGCCGGTGTACAGCGGCCAGTTCATCTGCACGCCCAGGCTGGCCGAGGTGGTGGTGCCCGGCAGCGTGGCGCCCGAGCCGCGCGCGTAGTTGCTGCCCAGTGACGCCGTGGCGTCCACCGTGGGTGAATCACCGGCGCGCGCCTTGGCGGTTTCCAGCACCGCCACGTCCAGGCCCACGCGGGCGCGGCGCACCGTGGGGTGCTGCTGGTCGGCCACGGTCACCCACTCTTCGGGGTTGGCCGGCGTCACCGCCGGCAGCACGGGCGGCAGCGCCAGGCCCTTGGGCTGCACGTTGCCGCGGCCCACCAGCGTGTCCAGCGCGATGCGCTTGCTCTGCAGGTCGTTGCCGGCCGCGATTTCCTGCGCCAGCACCAGGTCGAAGCGCGCCTGCGCCTCGCGCGTGTCGGTGATGGTGGCCGTGCCCACCTCGAAGTTGCGCTTGGCCGATGCCAGCTGCTCGGTGATGAAGGCCTTGCTGGCCTGCGTGGTGCCCAGCGCGTCCTGCGCCGCCAGCACGTCGAAATAGGCCTGCGAGACGCGCACGATCAGGTCTTGCTCGGCGGCGTCCAGGTCGGCCTGGGCCGACACCAGGCCCTTGCGCGCCTGTTCGATGGTGACGCCGTTGGCGCGGTTGAACAGCGGGTAGCGGCCGTTGAGCGACGCGCCGATGCTGTCGGTGCCGCGCGCGCCCAGGTTGGGCAGGTTGGACTGGGTGGTGCCGGCCGAGGCGTTGGCGGCCAGCGCGGGGCGCATCAGCGCATCGCTCTGCGCCGCGCGGTACTCGGCCGATGCGGCGTTGGCCTTGGCCCCCAGGTAGGTGGCGTCGAAGGCGCGCGCGGCCTCGTACAGCTCGCGCAGGCTTTGCGCTGCGGCCAGGCCGGGCAGGGCGGCCAGCATCAACGCGACCAGCAGCGCCAGCGGGGTGCGGCGTTGGAAGGGGACGGGCATGCGGATTCCTCGGTGTGATCAGTGCGGCGCCGCGGCAGCGCCGGTGCCGTTATAGCGGTGGCGGTGCCCGCCGCGCCCCTGCCCTGCGACGGGCTGCAGCCGGCGCGCGACACGACGGCCAGGCGGCGCGACCAGCGGTGGCGCCAGGGTGGCGGCGGTTGGCACGGGGCAGGGCATAGGAACTGCGGGCTAGAACTTGAAGCGCGTGGGCTCGGCAAAGCCTTCCAGGCGCGGCGCCACGGTGTCGAACAGGTCGGTCTCGGACCAGGCGACGTCGCCGGTGCGCTTGTACAGGCGGGCGCGCATCACGGGCTCGTCGCCCACCACGGCGGCCAGGCGGCCGCCGGGCTTGAGCTGCTGCAGCAGTTCGCGCGGCACCTCGGCCACCGATCCCGACAGCAGGATCACGTCGAAGGGCGCCTCGGCCGGCAGGCCCAGCGTGCCCTCGGCCGCCGAGACTTCCTGCACCCGGGCGTTGAGCACGCCGCTGCGCTGCAGGTTCTCGCGCGCCATGCGCGCCAGTTCGGGCCGGCATTCCAGGCTGATGACCTGCTGCGCGCGGTGCGCCAGCAGCGCGGCCATGAAGCCTGAGCCGGCGCCGATCTCCAGCACCTTCTCATGCCGCTGCACCTGCAGTTCCTGCAGCAGGCGGGCCTCGACCTTGGGCTCGAGCATGGCCGGGCCGTGCGCCTGGCCCGGCAACAGGGGCACCTGGGTGTCGACGAAGGCCAGGGCGCGCAGCGCAGCGGGTACGAAGTCCTCGCGGCGCACGGTGGCCAGCAGCGACAGCACGCTGCCGTCCAGCACGTCCCAGGGGCGGATCTGCTGCTCGATCATGTTGAAACGGGCGATCTCGTTGTTCATGGCTTTCTGAGAGAGGTGTGTTCGTCGGGCGGGCGCGATTTTAGGCCGCGACCCTGGCGCCCAGCGGACGCCGCCGGAAGCCGCGGCGCGCCCAGGCCGACAGGTCGTCCAGCCAGCAGTACACCACCGGCACCACCACCAGGGTGAGCAGCGACGAGGTGATGACGCCGCCGATCACCGCCTGGCCCATGGGCGCGCGCTGCTCCGAGCCCTCGGTCAGCGCAAAGGCCAGCGGCACCATGCCGAAGACCATGGCCAGCGTGGTCATCAGGATGGGGCGCAGGCGCACGCGCGCGGCTTCCAGCAGCGCCGCGTTGCGCTCCAGGCCGGGCAGCACCGAACCATCGGGCTGCACCTGGTCGGCGCGCGCGCGGATGGCGAAGTCGATCAGCAGGATGGCGTTCTTGGTCACCAGCCCCATCAGCATGACGATGCCGATGACCGAGAACATGTTGAGCGTGCTGCCAAAGGCCAGCAGCGCGCCCACCACGCCGATCAGCGTGAGCGGCAGGCTGCTCATCAGCGCCAGCGGCTGCAGGAAGCTCTTGAACTGGCTGGCCAGGATCATGTAGATGAAGACCACCGCCAGGCCTAAAGCGCCCACCGCGTACTGGAAGGATTCGTTCATGTTCTTGGTGGAGCCGCCAAAGCTGTAGCGGTAGCCCGGCGGCCAGGCGATGCTGTCGAGCACGGCGCGGATGTCAGTGCTGACCTCGCCGGTGCTGCGCCCCAGCGGGTTGGCGTCGATGTTGATCTCGCGGCTCAGGTCGCGGCGGTTGATCTGGTTGGGGCCGGTGGCGGCGCGCACCTCGGCCACCTGCGACAGCCGCACCACGCGCGCCGTGCCGTCGGCGTTGCTGCCCAGCACCAGCGGCAGGTTCACCAGGTCGGCGGCCGCGTCGCGCGCGCTGGGTGCCAGGCTCAGGCGCACGTCGTAGTTCTCGCCATCGGCGGCGCGCCAGTTGCCCACCGAAATGCCGGCCACCAGCGTGCGCAGCGCGCCGGCCAGGGCGTTGACGTTCAGGCCCAGGTCGGCCGCGGCGTCGCGCTTGACGTCGATGGCCAGGGTCGGCTTGTCGGGCTTGAGCGTGCTGTCCAGATCGGTCAGGCCGGGGATCGCGCCCAGCCGCGGCATGATCTGGCGCGACAGCCGTTCCAGCTCGGCCAGGTCGGGCCCCTGCACCGAAAACGCGATGCTCTTGCCCCCGCCCAGGTCGGTGACGCCGATGTTGGTGACGGTGATGCCCGGGATGCGCGCCAGGCGCTCGCGCATGGGCACCACCAGGTCGGCGATGCTGCGGCTGCGGTCCTTGCGGTCGACCAGGCGCACGTACACCGAGCCGAAGATCTTGCCCTGGGCGAAGCCGCTGTTCACGGTGATGACGGTGTGGCGCACTTCGGGCAGTTCGCGCAGCGCCGCGTCCACCTGTTTGGCGCGCATCTCGGTCACCTCCAGCGACGAACCCACCGGCGTGTAGAAGTTGACCAGCGTCTCGGAGAAGTCGGCCTTGGGCACGAACTCCTTGCCGATGGCGCCCAGCAGCGCCAGCGCCACGACGAAGGTGGCGGTGGCGATCAGCACGGTCTTGATCTTGTGCACCAGCGCCCAGCCCAGGATGGCCTGGTAGGCGCGCGACAACCAGGCGGTCAGGCGGTCGAAGAGCGCGGTCACGCGGCCCAGGGTGCGGTCGTAGAGCGTGACGCGGCGGTCCCCCAGGTGCGAGCCGTGCTCGGCGGCCGGGTCGTGCCACACGCTGCTGAGCATCGGGTCCAGCGTGAAGCTCACGAACATGCTGATCAGCACCGCCGCCACGATGGTGATGCCGAACTCGTGGAAGAACTTGCCGACGATGCCGCCCATGAAGCCGATGGGCAGGAACACGGCCACGATGGACAGCGTGGTGGCCAGCACCGCCAGGCCGATTTCATCGGTCCCCTGCAGCGCCGCGTCGTGCGCGCTCTTGCCCATCTGCACGTGGCGCACGATGTTCTCGCGCACGACGATGGCGTCGTCGATCAGCAGGCCCACGCACAGGCTCAACGCCATCAGCGTGATGGTGTTGATGGTGAAGCCGAACAGGTGCATGAAGAGAAAGGTGCCGATCAGCGCGATCGGCAGCGTCAGCCCGGTGATCACCGTGCTGCGCCAGGAATTGAGGAACAGGAAGACGATCAGCACCGTCAGCGCCGCGCCCTCCAGCAGCGTGCGCTGCACGTTGGCCACGCTCACGCGGATGCCGCGCGAGTTGTCGCGGTTGATCTCGGTGCGCATGCCCGGCGGCGTGAGCGCCTGGGCCTGATCGAGCGCGCGGCGCAGGCCGTCGACCACGGCGATGGTGTTCTCGCCCTGGCTCTTCTGCACGCTCAGTAGCACGGTGCGCTGGCCGTTGTACAGGGCCAGGCTTTCCTGCTCCTGCGGGCCGTCCACCACGTCGGCCACCTGCCACAGGCGCACCACGGCGCCCCCGGTCTTGCGCGCCACCACGATGTCGCGAAAGTCGCGCGGCGTCTTCAGCCGCGCGTTGATCTGCACCACCTGTTCTTGTTCACGCGAGCGGATGGCGCCCAGTGGCAGTTCCTGGTTCTCGCTGCGCAGGGCCGCGGCCACCTGCTCGGTGGACACGCCCGCGGCCTCCATCGCCGCCGGGCGCAGGTAGATGTTCACCTGCCGCTGCACGCCGCCGATGACGCTGACCGCGCCCACGCCGCGCACGTTCTCCAGCTTCTTCTGCAGCACCTGGCTGGCCCAGGTGGTCAGGTCCTGCGGCGTGGCCGGCACCGCTTCGCTGCCGCTGGCCATGACCGCGACGTTGAAGATGGGCTGGGCGGCCGGATCGAAGCGCGAGACGCGCGGCTCCTTCACCTCGTCGCGCAGCAGCGGGCGCATCAGCGCCACCTTCTCGCGTACGTCGTCGGCGGCCTTGCGCCCGTCGACGTCGAGGTTGAACTCGACGATCACCACCGCCGTGCCCTCGTAAGAGCGCGAGCTGAGCGCGTTGATGCCGGCGATGGTGTTCACCGCTTCTTCGATCTTGCGCGTGACCTCGGCCTCGACGATCTCGGGGCTGGCGCCGGGGTAGTCGATGCTCACCACCACGGTGGGGAAGTCGATGTTGGGAAACTGGTCCAGCGACAGCCGCTGGTAGCTGAACAGGCCCAGCACCACGAAGGCCAGCATCACCATCACGGCCAGCACCGGGTTGGCGATCGAGACGCGGGTGAACCACATGGTGTCAGCGCGCGGCCGAAGCAGCGGGGCCGGCCGCTGCAGGGGCCGCGGCAGTGGCTGTTGCAACGCGCGCCAGCGTCACCGGCGTGCCGTCGCGCAGCGTGCCCACGGTGCCGCGCAGCACGGTGGCGCCGGGTGCCACGCCTTCCAGGATCTCCACCGCGGCCTCGGGCCGGCCGTCGATCAGCACCTCGCCGCGCGCGCCGGTGCGCACCGCGCGCTGCCGCGCCAGGCCGCCTTCCACCACCAGCAGCTGCGGGCGCGCCTGGTCCACGCGCAGCGCCGAGGCCGGCACCACCAGCGCGCTGCGCCGTTGCAGCTCGATGGTGGCGCGCGCGAACAGGCCTTGCCGCAGACCGGCCGCGGCCGCGCCCGGGGCCAGCTCGATGTAGGCCATCACCGAGCGCGTGCCGGCTGCCGCCGCCGGATTGATGCGCAGCACGCGCGCCGGCAGTTCCTCGGCCAGGCCGTCCACCTGCACCCGTGCCGCCTGGCCGATGCGCAGGCCCAGCACGTCTTCAGGCGCCACGGCCGCTTCCAGCTCGATACGCGACAGGTCGACGATCTCGACGATGCGGCCGTCCACCGGCACGCGCTCGCCCGGCTGCGCCAGGCGCTGTGCCACCAGCCCGGCGATGGGCGCGCGCACCTCGCTGTCGGCCACGGCCTTGCGCGCCAGTTCGGCCGCGGCGCGCGCGGCCTGCAGCGAGGCGGCGGCGCCGGCGGCGCTGCTTTCGGACGTGTCCAGCGCGTTGCGCGAGATGAAGCCCTGCGCCACCAGCGCCTGGTTGTTGGCCAGGGTGCGCTTCGCGATGTCCAGCTGCGCCTGCGCCGCGGCCGCCTGGTCTTCGGCCTGGCGCAGGCGCCAGCGGAATTCGGTGGCGTCCAGGCGCCCGATCAGCTGGCCGGCGGCGACGCGGTCGCCTTCGCGCACAGTCAACTCGGTCAGCTCGGCCGCGACCTTGGCCTTGACCAGCGCACTGCGGCTGGCCTTCAGGCCGCCCGAGACCTGCAGCAGGCTGCTCAGCTCGGCCATCGCAGCCGTGGCCACGTCACCCGCGGCCAGTTCGATGGCCGGCGTGGGCGCCGAGGCCGCGCGCGCAGCGCTGGCGGCCGTCTGCGTGCTGCCGCGGCGCAGCGCCACAACGGCTGCGGCGACCGCCAGCAGCAGCACCAGGGCCAGGATCCAGCGGGCCCGCTTCGTCATGTCGGGGCCCTGTCATCGCGCGTCACCAGGCCGCGCAACAACAAGTCCAGGTGGACCTTCAGTCCGGTGAAGGGGTCGATCGTCACGCCGCCGCGCACCGGGCAGGCGCCGAAGGAATGGCATTCGATGGCTGTGAAGATCAGCGGCGCGATCAGCGCGTGCGCCACGTCGTGCAGCGGCAGCGCGCGGAACTCGCCGCGGTCCACGCCGCGCTGCACCGCGCTGCAGAACAGCCGGTCGGCCGGGATCATGACTTCGTCGGTGTAGAACTGCGCCAGCTCGGGGAAGTTGCGCACCTCGGCCAGCACGATCTTGTGGATGCCCGCGGCCGGCGTGCTGCCGAAGCGCTGCCACCACACGCGCATCAGGTCCTCGATCAGCTCGGCGCTGCTGCCCTGGTGGCAGGCCACCAGCTCCTGGCCCTCGGCGATGAGGTTGGACAGGTTCTGCCGTACCACCGCCTTGAACAGCTCTTCCTTGCTCGGGTAGTACAGGTACAGCGTGCCCTTGGACACGCCGGCGCGCTGCGCCACTTCTTCGGCGCGCGTGGCGGCAAAGCCCTTCTCGACGAACAGGGCCAGGGCGGCGTCCAGCAATTCCTGGGGCCGGGCCTGCTTGCGCCGCTGGCGCGGGCCGAATTCTGGTGTCTTGGGGCTTGGATTCACATTAATGACTGACCGGTCAGTAATGCTAGGCTGCGCGGCGGCGGCGGTCAAGCGACTCCTAGAATGCCGCCATGTCCCTGCCCAGCCGCCGCCACACCTTGTCCGCCCTGCTGGCCCTGGGCCTGAGCGGCTGCGCCAGCCTGCTGGGCCCGCCCACGCTGCGCCTGAGCGAGGACGAGCTCGACGCCCTGCTGCAACAGCGCCTGCCGCTGCAGCGCCGCGTGCTGGAGCTGTTCGACGTGAGCCTGCCGGCCGGGCGGCTGCGCCTGCTGCCCGAACGCGAACGCCTGGCGCTGGCGCTGGACCTGCAGGCGCGCGAGCGCGTGCTGGGCGGCCAGTGGCGCGGCCAGATGCAGCTGGACGCGGCGCTGCGCTGGCAGACGCAGGACCACACCGTGCGCCTGCAGCAGGTGCGGGTGCAGGAGCTGCGCCTGGACAGCAGCGCCAGCCCCGCCCGCGGCCCGGCCGAACGCCTGGGTGCGGCCGTGGCCGGGCAGCTGCTGGAGGGCCTGATGGTCTACCAGCTGCCGCCCGATCGCGTGCAGCGGCTGCAGCGCCAGGGCCTGGCACCGGGCGCGCTGCGCATCACGCCGCGCGGGCTGGAACTGGACTTCGTGCCCAGCGCCGGTTGACGCCGGCTGCGGCCGGCTGAAGGGGCCCACGCATACCCGGCGACTATGATCCGTCGCTTTGCCCCTGCCCGGAGCGCCACCCTTGGACCCCATCCTGCTGATCAAGGCCGCCATCATGGGCGTGGTGGAGGGGCTGACCGAGTTCCTGCCCATCTCTTCCACCGGGCACCTGATCCTGGTGGGGTCACTCATCGGATTCACCGGTGAGGCGGCCAAGGTCTTCGACATCGCCATCCAGACCGGGGCCATGTTTGCCGTGATCTGGGAGTACCGCAAGCGCCTGACCAGCACGGTGGTGGGCGTGGGCCACGACCCGGTGGCGCAACGCTTCGTGCGCAACCTGCTCATCGCCTTCATGCCCGCGGCGGTGCTGGGGCTGGCCTTCGGCAAGATGGTCAAGCAGCACCTGTTCCACCCGGTGCCGGTGGCCATGGCCTTCATCGTGGGCGGCATCGTGATCCTCTTCGTCGAGGCCTGGCACCGGCGCCGCTACGGCGCCATGGACCTGCAGGGCACGCGGCGCGCACGCGTCGAGTCGGTGGACGACATGACGGCGATGGACGCCTTCAAGGTGGGCTGCATGCAGTGCCTGGCGCTGATTCCCGGCACCAGCCGTTCGGGCGCCACCATCATCGGCGCCATGGTCTTCGGCTTCTCGCGCAAGTGCGCCACCGAGTTCAGCTTCTACCTGGGCATCCCCACGCTGATGGCAGCCGGCGCCTACTCGGTGTGGAAGGAACGCGCCGCACTGCACGCCAGTGATCTGCCGATGTTCGCCGTGGGCCTGGTGGTGTCGTTCTTCAGCGCGCTGCTGTGCATACGCTGGCTGATCCGCTACGTGTCGACGCACGACTTCACGGTGTTCGCCTGGTACCGCATCGTCTTCGGCGCCATCGTGCTGGCCACCGCCTGGGGCGGATGGGTCAACTGGAGCGCGTGAACACCAGATCCCACACGCCGTGGCCCAGTCGCAGGCCGCGTGATTCGAACTTGGTCTGCGGCCGCCAGGCCGGGCGCGGCGCGTAGCCCCTGCCGGCCGTGTTGGCCAGGCCGGGCACGGCCGACAGCACCTCCAGCATCTGCTCGGCGTAGGGCTGCCAGTCGGTGGCGCAGTGCAGGTAGCCACCCGGCGCCAGGCGGCTGGCCAGCAGCGCCGCCAAGGGCGGCTGGATCAGCCGGCGCTTGTGGTGCTTGGTCTTGTGCCAGGGGTCTGGAAACCACACGTGCGCGCCGGCCAGCGTGCCCGGCGCCAGCATCTGCTGCAGCACCGGAACGGCATCAAACTGCACGATGCGCAGGTTCGCAAGCTGGCGTTCTTTGATGCGCTGCAGAAGCGCGCCCACGCCGGGCGGGTGCACCTCGACGCCGATGAAATCGGTCTGCGGCTGGGCCGCGGCCACCTGCGCGGTGGCGTCGCCCATGCCGAAGCCGATCTCCAGCACCAGCGGCGCGTTGCGCCCGAAGGTGGTGGCCGGGTCCAGCGGCTGCGGCACAAAGGGCAGCAGGTAGCGCGGCCCCAGCTCGGTCAGCGCGCGCAGCTGGCCGGGGCCGATGCGGCCGGGGCGCAGCACGTAGCTGCGGATGGGGATGTGGCGCGGCGCCGGGCTGTCTTCCATGGGGCCGCGATTGTGCCTGCGGCCGCAGCCGCGGCGGGCCCTACAGCGCCAGGATCCACTCGACCAGGTTGCGCACCTTGGCCGGGTCCTTGGTGTTCAGCGGCTTGTGCTCTTCCTCGTCGCCGTTCTCGTACTTCACCTTGGGTGACTGGGTCACCATGGTCGAGAGCTTGGCCATGGCGTCGGCCTGGCCCTTGTACTTGGCAGCGATCTGCTTGTACGAAGGGCCGCGCTTGCCCTTGTCCACGGTGTGGCACTTGTTGCACTTGTTGGATTCGGACAGCGCCAGGGCGGCGGCGGCATCGGGTGCGGCCTGGGCCGGCAGGGCGATGGCCGCGGCCAGCAGGGCAAGGGCAAGGGTGGTCTTCATGGTGAGTGCTCCGGTGATCTACAGGGGTTGAGCCCGCCGGACCGCGCGGGCAGCGCTTGGGTCAGAAGGTTTCCCAGTCGTCGTTGCCGCCCGTGGCCGGGCTGGGCTTGGCCGGCGGGGCAGCGGCGGGTGCTGCAGCCATGGCCTTGACCTTGGTCAGCACCGTTTGTGTGGCCTGTTGCGGGCTGGGCTCGGGCACGGCCGCCGAGCTGGCCTTGACTGTGGCCTTGGGCAGGGGCTTGTAGGGGGGTTTGCTGGCAGGCTTGCTCGCCGGTCTGGCCGCTGCGGCGGGCGCCGCCTGGCTTTGGGCGGCGCTGCGGCCGGTGCGGAACACCGCCATGGCCTGCACCAGTTGTCCGGCCTGCAGCTTCAGGCTGTCCGAGGCCGCGGCGCTTTGCTCCACCAGCGCGGCGTTCTGCTGCGTCACCTGGTCCATCTGCGAGATCGCCTCGCCCACCTGGGCCACGCCGCGGCTTTGCTCGCTGCTGGCGGCGCTGATCTCGCCCATGATGTCGGTGACGCGGCGGATCGAGCTGACGACCTCGTTCATGGTGGCGCCGGCGCGGTCGACCAGGGCCGAACCCTGCTCGACACGCTCGACGCTGGTGCCGATCAGGGTCTTGATCTCGCGCGCGGCGTCGGCCGAGCGGTGCGCCAGGCTGCGCACCTCGGCCGCCACCACGGCGAAGCCGCGGCCCTGCTCACCGGCACGCGCGGCCTCGACCGCGGCGTTGAGCGCCAGGATGTTGGTCTGGAAGGCGATGCCGTCGATCACGCCGATGATGTCGGCGATGCGGCGCGAGCTGTCGTTGATGGACTTCATGGTCTCGACCACCTCGCCCACCACCGCGCCGCCCTGCGCCGCCACTTCGGATGCACCCTGGGCCAGCTGGTTGGCCTGGCGCGCATGGTCGGCGTTCTGCTGAACTGCAGAGCCCAGTTCTTCCATCGAGGCCGCGGTTTCTTCCAGCGCCGAAGCCTGCTGCTCGGTGCGCTGGCTCAGGTCGGCGTTGCCCTGCGAGATCTCGGCGCTGGCCGTGGCCACGCTTTCGGCGTTCTCGCGCACGCCGGCCACCACCTTGACCAGCGAGGCCTGCATGTCCTTGACATGCGACATCAGGCTGCCGTGGTCGCCCGGTTGCAGGCGGATGTCCTGGCTCAGGTCACCCTGGGCGACGGCCTGCACCAGGTCGACTACCGCGCCCGGCTCGGCGCCCAGTTGCTGCGTGATGGAACGCGTCACCAGCCAAGCCAGGCCTGCGGCCACGGCCACGCTCAGCAGGCTGGCCACGATCAGCAACAGCCGGGCCTGCTCATGCGCCTGCTGGGCTTCCTCGAAGCTGGTCGTGCTCAGACCTTCGAGCATGCTGATGTCCTCTTCGAGCAAGTCCTTCAGCAATTGGTTGGCGGTGCTGGACGCACCCATTACCAGCGCCACCGCTTCGGCCCGCTGGTCGGCCCGCAGCAGCGCCACCACGCGCTCGTCCAGGGGCAGCACGGCGGCGCGCGCCGCCGCGATCTTCTCGCGCATCGCCAGGCCACGCTGGCCTGCCGGCGCCTTCAGCAAATCGGCCCAGTGCTCGTCGTAGCGCGCATGCGCCTCCTTCAGCTGGCCCAGCGCGGCCTCGACCTTGGCCTTGTCCTCGAGCAGCACCAGGTTGCGCAGCGCGACCATGCCGTCCTTGACGCCGTCGACGACCTCGTTGGTGGCCGAGACCTTGGCGTTGTTGACTGCCACGTCCTCGAGGTTGTGCCCGATGTAGTCGAACTTGGTGATCGAGAACACGGCCACGGCGATGGAGATCAGCAGCACGACGCCGAATGCAAAGGCCAGCCGCTGGGTGACGCTGAATCGGGAAAGTTTCATGGCGCAGGCTTTCAGGGCCGAAAGACAGGGGCCCTCAAGCCCTGATTTCGACCGCTCGCGCCAGAACTGAAGCCCGGCGCCGTGCGGGCGCCGGTGTTCGTGCGACTCAGCCCGCGCGCGGCGTGCGGATCAGGTGGTCGAAGGCCGACAGCGCCGCCTTGGCGCCGTCACCCGCGGCGATGACGATCTGCTTGTAGGGCACGGTGGTCGCGTCACCCGCGGCAAACACGCCCGGCAGGCTGGTGGCGCCGCGCGCGTCGACGATGATCTCGCCGTACTTGCTGAGCTCCACCGTGCCCTTGAGCCATTCGGTGTTGGGCACCAGGCCGATCTGCACGAACACCCCGGCCAGTTCGACCACCTGTTCCTGGCCGCTGGCGCGGTGCTTGAAGTGCAGGGCGCTGACCTTCTGGCCGTCGCCGGTGATCTGGGTGGTCTGCGCGCCGGTGTAGACGGTGACGTTGGGCAGGCTCTTGAGCTTGTTGACCAGCACCGCGTCGGCCTTGAGCTGGTCCAGGAACTCGATCACCGTGACATGGCGCACCACGCCGGCCAGGTCTATGGCCGCCTCGACGCCCGAATTGCCGCCGCCGATGACGGCCACGTCGCGGCCCTTGAACAGCGGGCCGTCGCAATGCGGGCAGTAGGCCACGCCCTTGTTGCGGTACTCGGCTTCGCCGGGCACGTTGACGTTGCGCCAGCGCGCGCCGGTGGAGAGGATGACGGTACGGCCGCGCAGCACCGCGCCGTTGTCCAGCGTCAGCGCCACCGTGCCGCCGGGCTCGGCCGCCGGCTCCAGCGACTTGACGCGCTGGCCGTTCATGATGTCCACGCCATAGGCGCGGGCGTGCGCTTCCAGCGCGGCGGCGAACTTGGGGCCCTGGGTTTCCAGCACCGAGATGTAGTTCTCGATGCCCAGCGTGTCCAGCGTCTGGCCGCCGAAGCGCTCGGCCACGATGCCGGTGCTGATGCCCTTGCGCGCCGCGTACACCGCGGCCGCCGCGCCGGCCGGGCCGCCGCCGACGATCAGCACGTCGAACGTGTCTTTCGCGCCCAGCTTGGCGGCGTCGCGCGCGGCGCTGCCGGTGTCCACCTTGGCCAGGATCTCGGCCAGCTCCATCCGGCCCGAGCCGAACACCTGGCCATTGAGGTACACGGTGGGCACCGCCATGATCTGGCGTGCCTCGACCTCGCTCTTGAACAGCCCGCCGTCGATGGCCACGTGGCGCACGCGCGGGTTGAGCACGGCCATCAGGTTGAGCGCCTGCACCACGTCCGGGCAGTTGTGGCAGGTCAGCGACATGTAGGTCTCGAAGACAAAGTCACCCTGCAGCGCCTTCACCTGCTCGATGACGTCGGCCTCGACCTTGGGCGGGTGGCCGCCGGCCTGCAGCAGCGCCAGTACCAGCGAGGTGAACTCGTGCCCCATGGGGATGGCGGCAAAGCGCAGGCCCATGTCGGCCCCGGCACGGCTGATCGAGAACGAGGGCCGGCGGGCGTCCTGCCCGTCCAGGCGCAGGCTGATCAGTTCACTCAGGCCGGCAACCTGCTGCAGCAGATCGCGCATCTCGCCTGATGCCGGGCGATCGTCCAGCGAGGCCACCAGTTCGATGGGCTGCGTCAGGCGTTGCAGATAGGCCTTGAGCTGGGCCTGGAGGTTGGCGTCCAACATGGTGGTTCCCTTTTGACTGAAGTGAAGCGGCGTGGGTGTTCAGACCCTGTTGCCGGCGCGCGCACGACGCGCTGGCAGCGGGGCCCGCGGGGCCCGGTGCAGCGGGTGCTGCGCCGGGCCGGTGTGAAGCCGGGTTAGATCTTCCCGACCAGGTCGAGCGAAGGGGTCAGCGTGGCCGCGCCTTCCTGCCACTTGGCCGGGCACACCTGGCCCGGGTGGCTGGCAACGTACTGCGCCGCCTTGACCTTGCGCAGCAGCTCCGACGCGTCACGGCCGATGCCGTTGTCGTGGATCTCGCACAGCTTGATCTGGCCTTCGGGGTTGACGACGAAGGTGCCGCGCAGCGCCAGGCCTTCTTCTTCGATCATCACGTCGAAGTTGCGGGTGAGGGTGCCGGTGGGGTCGCCGATGAGCGCGTAGTTGACCTTCTTGATGGCGTCGGACGTGTCGTGCCAGGCCTTGTGCGCGAAGTGGGTGTCGGTGGAGACGCCGTACAGCTCGACGCCCATGTCCTTGAACTGCGGGTGGAACGCGGCCAGGTCTTCCAGCTCGGTGGGGCAGACGAAGGTGAAGTCGGCCGGGTAGAACATGAACACGCTCCACTTGCCCTTGATGGACTGGTCCGAGACCTCGACGAACTTGCCGTTGTGGAAGGCGGTGGCCTTGAAGGGCTTGACGGTGGTGTTGATCAGCGACATGGATGGAACTCCGTGGTGGGTGGTTAAGGAAGAAAGAGACTATTGATCTGACGGATTGGATTGTGTGTGCGCCGCAGCATTTGCTGGATTGATTGAAAGAATGCTGCCGATTGCCGCTGTCTATTGACTGTGTGTGCGACCGCACAACTGAGGACGGTAGCCCCCGTGCGCGCTGCGTCGGCTTGCGCTGCATCAAGCGACGGTGCACGTGGGGGCCTAGCCTTGGCGCATGCAGACGTGCCTGCGCAGACCAGGGCTCCAGGCGGCATTGCTGGGGGTTGTGTGTTGCCTGGCTTTTGCGTCGGGGGCGCGCGCGGCCGAAGCGCGCCCGGTGCCATTGGCCAGCGAGATTCCGGTCGAGCCGCATTTCGAGACGGTGGGTGCCGGTGCGATCCCGCGCGACGTGGTCGCCACCCTGGCGCAAGACACTGCCGGTTTCGTCTGGATCGCCACCGGCGACGGTCTGGTGCGCCACGATGGCTACCGCTTCCGCCCGCAGGAACGCGAGGCCGCCAGCCCGGCCGACCGCAACCTGGGCTGGATCCGCAGCCTGCTGGCGGCGCGCGACGGGCGCCTGTGGATCGCCACCGAATCCCAGGGCCTGGCCGTGCACGACCCCGCCAGCGGCCGCGTCAGCCTGATCGCCGCGCTGCAGGCAGCGGATGCCGCCGCCGGGCTTTCCAGCGTGCCGCAGATCCACGCGCTGGCCGAAGGCCCGGACGGCAGCATCTGGATAGGCCGCATGGGCGGTGGCCTGACGCGCTACGAGCCCGCGCAGCAACGCGTCACCCACCACCGCCAGACGGCGCTGGACGGCAGCCTGCCCGATGACCGCGTGCTGGCCCTGCTGGTGGGCCGTGACGGCACGCTGTGGGTGGGCACCTGGCAGGGCCTGAGCCGCCTCGTGCCGGGCAGCGGCCGCTTCGAGACCGTGTTCGGTGGCCCCGAGGCGGGCCGCGAAGGCCTGGTGGTGCAGGCGCTGTTCCAGGCCGCCGATGACCGCATCTGGCTGGGCACGCGTCGTGGCGAGCTGGCGCTGGTAGACCCCGCCACCGGCCAGGGCCAGCTGCTGGCGGCTGCGCAATCCGACCCGCAGGCCGGCCCGCCGCGCGGCGCGGTCACGGCCTTCCTGCAGCCGCCCGGCGGCCCGGTCTGGGTGGGCCACGATGGCGGCATCGACCTGTTCGATGCGCAGCAGGGGCGCTGGCTGCAAAGCCTGCGCCACGACCTGTGCAAGCCCGCCGGGCTGGCCGGCCACCAGGTGACCAGCCTGATGCTGGACCGCGCCGGCTGGATCTGGGTGGGCGGCGTGGGCATCGGGCTGCAGCGGCACAACCCCGGCAACCGCGGCATCCGGGTGCACACCATCGGCCCGGCGCCCGGCAGCTGCGCACTGGAAGCCGACGTGCGCAGCCTGCTGGCGCTGGACACCGGCGACATCTGGTTCGGCGCACAGGGCGGCGGCGTGGCGGTGATGGACGCGCAGCTGCGCGTGGTCGGCAGCGTGCCGCTGGCCAGCGACGCCAGCCCCGCGCCCGGGGCGGTGACCGCCATGCGCCAACTGCGCGACGGCTCGGTCTGGCTGGGCGCCAACGGCGTGCTGATGCGCCTGGACCGCCAGCGCCAGCCACGGGGCCGAATGCGCCACGAGGGAGGCATAGCCAATCAGCTGCACGAGAGCGGTGACGGCACGCTGTGGGCCGCCACCCAGGACGGCCTGTACCGCCTGGCGCCCGGCGCTGCCACGCTGCAGCGCATGCGCCTGGCCGGCGGGCCGGCGCTGGCCGGCGACGTGTACGTGCTGGCAGAGACCCCCGAGCTGGGGCTGATCGCCGGCACGGCCAAGGGCCTGTTCCGCATCCCGCCCGGCGCCACCGAACTGGAGCCGGTGCAGGCCGAACCCGGCCATGGGCTGGGCAATCCCATCGTCATCGGTCTGCTGGTCGACCGCCGGGGCGGGCTGTGGCTGGACACGCCGGTGGCCGGCCTGCACCGTCTGGTGGCCTGGGACGGCACCCGCGCGCGCTTCGACCGCGTCAGCGCCCGGCACGGCCACGTCAACCGGCCCTTCGGAAGCAGCCTGCTCGAGGACGGCCGCGGCCGCATCTGGACGCACATGCACGTCTACGACCCGGCTGCCGACCGCCTGGACACGCTCAACGCCAGCGACGGCGTGCGCATCGGCAACGGCCGCTTCCTGGTCCACGCCCGCACGGCCGACGGTCGGCTGCTGTTCGGCGGCACCAAGGGCCTGCTGGTGGTGCGGCCCGAGGCCTTCGACCGGCCCACGCACGCGCCGCCGCTGGTGGTGTCCGAGGTGCGCGTCGACGGCGAACCCTACAGCGCGGGGCCCGGCGCGCCCGGGCTGCAGTTGCAGCCCGGGCAGCGTGGCTTCAGCGTCGAGTTCGCGGCGCTGGACTTCACCGAAGCCGCGCGCGTGCGCTACGCCTACCGGCTGGACAAGTACGACGAGGACTGGGTCGAGACCGGTGCCGAGCTCCGCGTCGCCGCCTACAGCAACCTGTGGCCCGGCCGCTACCTGCTGCGCGTGCGTGCCACCACGCGCAGCGGCGTGCCCAGCCCCGCCGAGTTGGCGTTGCCGGTGCAGGTGCACCCGGCCTGGTGGCAGACCTGGTACGCCCTCGGGTTACTGGTCATCGGGCTGCTGGTCGCAGGCCGCGGCGTGGTGGCGCTGCGCCTGCGCGTGCTGCAGCGTCGCCACGACAAGCTCGAGCGCGTGGTCGGCGAGCGCACGGCCAGGCTGCAGTCGACGAAGATGGCACTGGAACAGAAGACCCTGGCGCTGGAAGCCACCGCGTTGATCGACCCCCTCACCGGCCTGCACAACCGCCGCTTCCTGCTGCAGCGCATCGAGAGCGACACCACGCTGGCGGTGCGCCGGCACGAGAACTTCCGGCGCCAGGGCATGGCGCCGCCCGACGCCGCCGACTTGGTGTTCTTCATGGTCGACATCGACCACTTCAAGCGCGTCAACGACGACCACGGCCACGATGCCGGCGACGCGGTGCTGGTGCAGATGCGCGGCCGCCTGCAGCAGGTGTTCCGCGAGGCCGACTACCTGGTGCGCTGGGGCGGCGAGGAATTCCTGATCGTGGCGCGCGACGCGGCGCGCGCCGGCGCGGCCGAGCTGGCCGAGCGCGTGCGCCGCGCCGTGTCCGATCAGCCCTTCGTCCTGGCAGATGGCCTTGCGCTGCGCAAGACCTGCTCGATCGGCTTTGCCTGCTTCCCGCTGGCACCCGAACTGCCGCGCGCGCTGGACTGGGCGGCCACGGTCAAGCTGGCCGACGCCGCGCTGTACGAGGTCAAGCGCAGCGGCCGCGACGGCTGGCTGGGCCTGATCAGCGCGCGCGCCGACACCGAAGCGGACTTGCGCCGCGGTCTGCAGCGGCCGCTGCCCGAATGGCGTGCCAGTGGCGCGCTGCAACTGGTCGAAAGCCGACCCATGGCACCGCTGCGGCCGCCCCCGGCTGCAGGCCCGCAGGCCGGTGCGTCAGCGCGCTGATCGCGTAAACTGCGGCCCGCTGCGGGTGTAGTTCAATGGTAGAACGGCAGCTTCCCAAGCTTCATACGAGGGTTCGATTCCCTTCACCCGCTCCAGGCGCCCGAACCTAGCCCGGCCGGCCCTTGCGGCGCCAACCGCGTCTGCGCACGCGGCCTGACATCCCCATGCCCAGCGATGCAATGACCACCCTGATCCTGGTGGGCGCCGCCAGCGCCCACGCGGCCGAGTTGCGCGCCGCCGGCTTTGCCATTGCAGCCGCGGGCGACGAGGCGGATGCCGTGCTGGTGTTCGCCGCCACGCGCGAAGAGCTCACCGCCCTGGCCGACAAGCCCGTGGCGGCCGTGGGGGGCGACATCGCCCTGGTCGTGCTCAGTGCGCTGGCCGATGACGCGCTCGAGGCGCGGCTGCTCCGCGCCGGCGTCGAGGCCATCGTCACCCAGGCCGAAGGCCCGCAGGCCCTGGCACGCGCCATCCGCCACGCGGTCGAGCGCAAGCGGCTGGAGTGTGCCGCCCGCACCGCCTATGCCACCGACCTGAGCACCGGCCTGCCGCACCAGGCGCAGCTGCTTGAACACATGGCGCAGCTGCTGGCGCTGCGCGACCGCGAACCCGTGCCCATGGGGCTGATTGCGCTGCGCCTTGAAGGTCTGGGCGAGGCCGAAGCGCGCCTGGGCGCCGTGGCGGCACAGCTGCTGCGGCGCAAGGTTGCTGTGCGCCTGCGCGGCGGCCTGCGCGCCAGCGACGTGGTGGCCTCGCTGGGCGGCGACGGCTTTGCCGTGCTGCTGGGCCGGCTCGAGAACAAGGGCGACGGCGAGCGCGTCGTGGCCAAGCTCACGCGTTCACTGCACCAGCCGCTGGTGGTGGGCGGTGAGGCCTGCAGCGTGCGCGTGTGCGCCGGTCTGGCCGTCTACCCCGACCACGGCCGCGATGCGCGCAGCCTGCTGCAGCGCGCGCTGGCGCAGGCCGGCTGGGTGGTTTCGGATGGCGGCCAGCGCCAGGTCGGGCCCGGCGCGCACGGCGCCACGCGCGCGGCCAACGATCCTTAGCGCAGCGCGGCCAGCGCCGCCAGCACGCGGTCGGCGATCAGGCCGCTGACGCGTTCGTTCGACTGCTGCGTCACGCCGGCGATGTGCGGCGTGAGGATCAGGTTGGGGCAGTCGGCAAAGTGCGGCGCGGGCGGATGCGGTTCGGCCTCGAACACATCCAGCGCGGCGCCGCCCAGGTGGCCACGCTTCAGCGCCGCGGCCACGGCCTGCTCGTCGACGATGCCGCCGCGCGCGGTGTTGATGAGCACGGCGCCGGGCTTCATCAAGGCGATCTTGCCGGCGTCCAGCAGGCCGCGCGTGCTGTCCATCAGCGGTACGTGCAGGCTCACCACGTCGGACGTGGTGATCACTTCTTCCAGCCCGGCGCAGCGCACGCCCAGCTGCGCATAGGCCGGGCTGTCCTGGTCCATCAGCGCGTCGAAGGCGCAGACTTGCATGTCCAGGCCGCGCGCCAGCCGCGCCGTGGTCTGGCCGATGGAGCCGAAGCCCACCAGGCCCAGCGTGCGCCCGGCGACCTCGTGCCCCTGCGACAGCGCTTGGCGCGGCCACTGGCCGCCGGCCACCGCGGCCGTGTGCAGCCAGGCGCCGCGCAGCAGCATCAGCGCAGCGGTGATCACGTACTCGGCCACGCTCTGCGCGTTGGCGCCGGTGGCCGGGAAGACCTGGATGCCGCGCGCCTGGCAGCCGGGCATGTCGATGTTGTCCATGCCCACGCCCAGGCGACCGACCACGCGGCAGCGCACCAGCGCCTGCAGCAGCGCGCCGCGCACCTGCGTGCGGTTGCGCACGATCAGCGCATCGGCGCCGGCGGCCAAGGCCAGCAGGCGCGGCGCGTCGTCCACCAGCTGCGGGTCGTGCAGCACCTCGTGCGCGCGGCGCAGCCGCGCCACGGCGCGCTCTTCCATGGTCTCGGTGATGACGATGCGGGCCATGGGTCTGTCTCCTTCGTTCTGCGGGCGCCGATGGCTGCGTATTCTGAGCCCGCTTGCGGCAGCCGGAAGGGACCGCGTCTGGGTCAGAATCCGGCATCGTTTCAGCATCGCCGGAGGCCGCCGTGAACCCCTTCAACCAACTGCTGCGCGCGCATGGCGCCCGGTCGCCCATCGGCACCTGGGTGATGTCGGCCAGCCCGCTGGTGGCCGAGGCCGTGGGCCTGGCCGGCTTCGACTGGGGCGTGCTCGACATGGAGCACACGCCGCTGGACCTGATGGACCTGGTGCACCTGCTGCAGGCCGTGGGCAATACCAAGATGGTGCCGGTGGTGCGCGTGCCCTGGAACGACACGGTCACCGTGAAGCGCGTGCTCGACGCCGGGGCACAGACGCTGATGTTCCCCTTCGTGCAGAACGCCACCGAGGCCGCCCAGGCCGTGGCCGCCACGCGCTACCCGCCCGAAGGCGTGCGCGGCATGGCCGACATGAGCCGCGCCTCGCGCTTCGGCACCACGCCCGACTACCTGCGCACGGCCAACCGCAGCATCGGCGTGGTGGTGCAGCTCGAGACGCCGCAGGCCATAGCCCGGCTGGAAGAGATCGCCGCGGTGCCCGGCGTGGACGCGCTGTTCGTCGGCCCGGCCGACCTGTCGGCGGCCATGGGCCATGTGGGCAATACCACCCACCCGGCGGTGATGACGCTGATGACCGACGCCGCGCGCCGCGCGCGCGCCCTGGGCAAGCCCATCGGCACCGTGGGCGGCAACCCCGAGGTGGTGACGCGCTACCGCGCCGCCGGCTTCGACTTCATCGCCGTCAGCTCCGACCTGGGCCTGCTGATGCGCGGCGCGCAGGCCGCCGTGCAGGCGCTGAGCCATGCGCCCGAAAAGACCCAGGTGCACACCCTGGCCGAAGGCACGCGCACCGAAGCTGGGTACTGAGCCGGGACACAGGACAGTCCCTGCGGACTGTCCTGTGCCAGGCGAAGGCCCGAGCATGTCTCGCATGCGAGGGCTGAAGCGGCGCTACTTCAGGATGTCACCCAGGCACAGGTACTTGGTCTCGAGGTAGTCGTCCATGCCCTGGCGCGCGCCTTCGCGCCCCAGGCCGCTTTGCTTGACGCCGCCGAAGGGCACTTCGGTGGTCGAGATCAGGCCGGTGTTGATGCCCACCATGCCGTACTCCAGCGCCTCGCCCACGCGGAAGATGCGGCCGATGTCGCGGCTGTAGAAGTAGCTGGCCAGGCCGAACTCAGTGGCATTGGCCAGGGCCACGACCTCGGCCTCGGTCTCGAAGCGGAACACCGGGGCCACCGGGCCGAAGGTCTCTTCCTTGGCGCAGAGCATGTCGCTGGTCACGTCGGCCAGCACGGTGGGCGTGTAGAAACGCTCACCCGCACGGCCGCCACCCACCACCACGCGCGCGCCCTTGGCCAGCGCGTCGGCCACGTGGCTTTCCACCTTGGTCAGCGCCGCATCGTCGATCAGCGGGCCCTGGTTGACGCCGGCCTCGAAGCCGTTGCCCACCTTGATGCCCACGGCCTTGGCCGCCAGCTTGGCCACGAAGGCGTCGTACACGCCGGCCTGCACGTACAGGCGGTTGGCGCAGACGCAGGTCTGGCCGGCGTTGCGGTACTTGCTGATCATCGCGCCCTCGACCGCGCTGTCCAGATCGGCGTCGTCGAAGACGATGAAGGGCGCGTTGCCGCCCAGCTCCAGGCTGATCTTCTTGATGGTGGGCGCGCACTGCCGCGCCAGGATGCGGCCGACCTCGGTGCTGCCGGTAAAGGACAGGTGGCGCACCACGTCGCTGCTGCACAGCACGTTGCCGATCTCGATGGAGTTGGCGGCGTCGGCCGACAGCACGTTCAACACGCCCGCCGGCATGCCGGCGCGCTGCGCCAGCTCGGCCACGGCCAGTGCCGACAGCGGCGTCTGCTCGGCCGGCTTGATGATCACCGGGCAGCCCGCGGCCAGCGCCGGCGCCACCTTGCGCGTGATCATCGCGATGGGAAAGTTCCAGGGCGTGATGGCCGCGCACACGCCGATGGGCTGGCGGATGACGATGAAGCGCTTGTTGTTGTCGGTGCTGGGGATGGTCTCGCCGTAGGTGCGGCGGGCCTCTTCGGCAAACCATTCAAGAAAGCTGGCGCCGTAGGTGACTTCACCGCGCGCCTCGGCCAGGGGCTTGCCCTGTTCGGCGGTCATGATGCGCGCCAGGTCGTCGGCATGCTGATGCAGCAGCGCGAACCACTTCATCAGGATCGCGCCGCGCTCCTTGGCGGTCTTGGCGCGCCAGGCCGGCCAGGCCTTCTCGGCCGCGCTGATGGCCGCGGCGGCGTCCACCGCGCCCAGGTTGGCCACCTGCGCCAGCTCCAGCCCGGTGGCCGGGTCGTGCACCGCGAAGCGGGCGCCGGCCTGGCCGGCGCTCCACTCACCGTTGATCAGCGCGTCGGTGCGCAGCAAGCCGGCGTCGGCCAGGGTGGCCAGGGGGGAGGTCTTCATGTCCATGCTTGTCTCCTGTCGATGCGATAAGGCGCGCGGCGCGCCAAGGCATCCCGTCGTTGAGCGGGTCGGCGCTATCGTACGGTGGTGCCGCGCGCATAGAATCTGGTTGATTCAACCAGTCCCTGAGCCGCCATGGAATCCATAGGCCTGTTCGAAGCCAAGACCCACTTGTCGGAGCTCATCGCCCGCGCCGAGCGCGGCGAGGAAGTCATCATCACGCGCCACAACAAGCCGGTGGCCAAGATCGTTCCCTTCGGTGGCGTGTCGGCGGAACTGCTCGAACGCCGCCTCAAGGCGGTGGCGGCGATGCAGCAGATCGGGCGCGAGATCGCCGAGCGCGGTGAGCCCCTGACCACCCAGGAGATCGTCGAGTGGGTTCGCG
Source organism: Rubrivivax sp. (assembly GCA_022842305.1). Classification (GTDB taxonomy): domain Bacteria; phylum Pseudomonadota; class Gammaproteobacteria; order Burkholderiales; family Burkholderiaceae_C; genus Rubrivivax. The sequence goes on along the minus strand of JALHPY010000006.1, from coordinate 33,578 downwards.
AGGGCCGCGAAGATCGCGAAGAGCGCATCTGGTCGGCCGCTACCGGCAGCGGCGGATGAGCCAACTCGTCATCGACACGTCGTACGCCCTGGCCTGCGTGATGCCCGACGAGTTGCGACCCGCGGGCATGCGTGAGGTGCTGGGCAAGGAACTCATCGCGCCCTTCATCTGGCCCCTCGAAGTGGCCAGCGCCATGCGCAATGGCATTCGCCGGCGACGCTTCGACCTGGCACGGGCCCGCGGCTTGTGCGCCCATCTGGCCGCGTTGGAGGTCGAACTGGTGACGCCGCGCGTCAACGACCCGCTGCGCCACCTGGAACTGTCCACCGCCCACGACCTCACGCCCTACGATGCGCTGTATGTCGATCTGGCGCTGTCGCGTCGCTGCCCCATGGCTACGCACGACGCGCGTCTCGTCGACGCGGCCCGAGCGCTGGGCATCGAAGTCCTGAACTGAAAACTCCAACCGACCTGTTGCCGCCATGAAAGCCTCCGAGATCCGCTCCACCTTCCTCAAGTACTTCGAATCCAAGGGTCACGCCGTGGTCGGGTCCAGCCCGGTGGTGCCCGGCGACGACCCGACGCTGCTGTTCACCAACGCCGGCATGAACCAGTTCAAGGACGTGTTCCTGGGCTTCGACAAGCGGCCCTACAGCCGCGCCGCCACCAGCCAGAAGTGCATCCGCGCCGGCGGCAAGCACAACGACCTGGACAACGTGGGCTACACCGCGCGCCACCACACCTTCTTCGAGATGCTGGGCAACTTCAGCTTCGGCGACTACTTCAAGCACGACGCGCTGGTGTACGCGTGGGAGCTGCTCACCGTCCACTTCAAGCTGCCCAAGGACAAGCTCTGGGCCACGGTCTACGCCGAGGACGACGAGGCTTACGACATCTGGCTCAAGGTGATCGGCCTGCCGGCCGAGCGCATCGTGCGAATCGGCGACAACAAGGGCGCGCGTTACGCCAGCGACAACTTCTGGATGATGGGCGACACGGGCCCTTGCGGCCCGTGCAGCGAGATCTTCTACGACCACGGTCCCGATGTGGCCGGCGGCCCGCCGGGATCGCCCGAGCAGGACGGCGACCGCTACATCGAGATCTGGAACAACGTCTTCATGCAGTTCAACCGCACCGAAGACGGTGTGATGCACAAGCTGCCCAAGCCCAGCGTGGACACCGGCATGGGCCTGGAGCGCCTGGCCGCGGTGCTGCAGCACGTGCACAGCAATTACGAGATCGACCTGTTCCAGCAGCTGCTGGCCGCGGCCAAGGCGGCGGTGGATGGCGCGGCGCCCGCCGGCAACGACGCCGACCCGGCCAGCCCCAGCCTGAAGGTCATCGCCGACCACATCCGCGCCTGCAGCTTCACCGTGGTCGACGGCGTGATTCCCGGCAACGAAGGCCGCGGCTACGTGCTGCGCCGCATCGCCCGCCGCGCCATCCGCCACGGCTACAAGCTGGGCGCGCGCAAGCCCTTCTTCCACAAGCTGGTGAGTACGCTTGCGGCCGAGATGGGCGAGGCCTACCCCGAACTGCGGCGCGAGATGACGCGCGTGACCGAGGTGCTCAAGACCGAGGAAGAGCGCTTCTTCCAGACCATCGCCAACGGCATGGAGATCCTGGAGTCGGCGCTGGCCGGCGGTGCGGGCACGATTGCCGGTGACGTGGCCTTCAAGCTGCACGACACCTACGGCTTCCCGCTGGACCTGACGGCCGACGTCTGCCGCGAGCGCGGCGTGTCGGTGGACGACGCCGGCTTCAACGCCGCCATGAACCGCCAGCGCGAACAGGCGCGCGCCTCGGCCAAGTTCAAGATGGCCGCGGGTCTGGACTACGGCGGCGCGGCCACGGCTTTCCACGGCTACGAGCACCTGGTGTGCGAACACAGCAAGGTGCTTGCGATCTACATCGACGGCAGCCCGGTGCAGCGCGCCAGGGCCGGCGACGACGCCGTCATCGTGCTCGACCACACGCCCTTCTACGCCGAGAGCGGCGGCCAGGTGGGCGACACCGGCGAGTTGCGCAACCAGCGCGCCCGCGTCATCGTCGAAGACACGGTCAAGGTGCAGGCTGCGGTGCACGGCCACCAGGGCCGCATCGTCGAGGGCGAGATCGAGGTCGGCGACGGCGTGGTGGCCAAGGTCGACGCCGAGCAGCGCGCCCGCACCATCCGCAACCACAGCGTCACCCACCTCATGCACAAGGCCTTGCGCGAGGTGCTGGGCGCGCACGTGCAGCAGAAGGGCAGCCTGGTGAATGCCGAACGCACGCGCTTCGACTTTGCCCACAACGCGCCCATGACAGACGAGCAGATCTGGCAGGTCGAGAAGCTGGTGAACGCCGAGATCCTGGCCAACGCCGCGACCCAGGCGCGCGTGCTGCCCCTGGAAGAGGCGCAGAAGCTGGGCGCGATGATGCTGTTCGGCGAGAAGTACGGCGACGAGGTGCGCGTGCTCGACATCGGCAGCAGCCGCGAACTGTGCGGCGGCACCCATGTGCAGCGCAGCGGCGACATCGGCTTCTTCACCATCGTGGCCGAAGGCGGCGTGGCGGCTGGCGTGCGCCGGGTCGAGGCGGTCACCGGCGACAACGCGCTGGCCTACGTGCAGGACATGGAGCACACGCTGGGCGGCGTGGCCGGCACGCTGAAGGTCACGCCCGCCGAGGTGGGCGCGCGCGTCCTTGCCATCCTCGACCAGGTGCGCGGGCTCGAGCGCGAACTGACCGCGCTCAAGGGCAAGCTGGCCTCGGCCCAGGGCGACGAGCTGCTGGCAATGGCGGTTGACGTCAAGGGCATCAAGGTGCTGGCAGCGATGCTCGACGGCGCCGATGCCAAGGCCTTGCGCGAGACCCTGGACCAGCTCAAGAACAAGCTCAAGTCGGCCGCCATCGTGCTGGCCACGGTCGAAGGCGGCAAGGTGCAACTCGCAGCCGGTGTCACTGCAGACGCCGTTGGCAAGGTCAAGGCCGGCGAGCTGGTCAACTTCGTCGCGCTGCAGGTGGGCGGCAAGGGCGGCGGCAAGCCCGACCTGGCCATGGCCGGCGGCAGCGACGCCGCGGCCCTGCCGGCCGCGCTGGCCTCGGTGGCCGGCTGGGTGAGCGCAAAGCTCTGATCGCCAGCGCCAGCAAGCGGCCATGAGCGACCCGGCCCCGACCTTCACCCTGACCCTGCGCCGCGCCACCACGCGCGACGCTGCGGCTTTTGCGCAGCTGATGGGTGACCCCGAGGTCTACGCCGGCCTGATGCAGCTGCCCTTTCCCAGCGACGAGATCTGGCACACGCGCCTGGCCGACAACAACACCCCGGCGCGCGCCGACCACCTGCAACTGGTGGCCGAGCGCGACGGCCAGGTGGTCGGCAGCGCCGGCCTGCACCCATCCCCCCAGTTGCGCCGGCGCCATACGGCCGTGCTGGGCATCAGCGTGGCGCGCCCCGCGCAAGGGCTGGGGGTGGGCACGGCCCTGATGCAGGCGCTGTGCGACTACGCCGACGGCTGGGGCCAGCTCCTGCGCATCGAGCTCACCGTCTTTACCGACAATGAACGCGCCATCGCGCTGTACCGCCGCTTCGGCTTTCGCCAGGAAGGCCTGCACCGCGGCTTTGCCTTGCGCGGCGGTGTCTACACCGACGTGCTGAGCATGGCGCGCCTGCATCCCCAACCCCCCACCCTGGCCTGGCCCGACGCCGGCTGAGACCTTCCAGAGAGCCCTGCCATGACATTCGCCAAGCTTGCCGCCCGTCCGCGCCAGAACACCGAGGCCGAGCTCAAGGCCTTCGACACCGTCTGCGAGCGCCTGGCGGGCTTCAACACCGAGCTGTCCTTCGAGTGGATCGACGGCTTCCTGGCCGCCCTGGCCGCCGGCCCGCGCCTGCCGCCGGCCGAGGAATGGCTGCCGGCGCTGTGCGGCGACGCCTTCGAACGCGCCTTTGCCGACCCCGAAGACCACGCCCAGGCCCTGGCCACGCTGGAGGCGCGCTTAAGCGTGCTGGTGCAGCAGCTCGACGCCGAAACGCTGATGGACGACCCCGAAGCGCAGCGCCTGGACCCGCTGATGTCCGAGTGGACCGACGAGGACCGCGCCAAGCTGGCGCAAGAGGACACGCTGGACGCCGAAGAGGCCCACGCGGTGCAGACCGGCGCGCTGTGGGCGGTGGGTTTCTTGGACGGCGTCGAGGCCTTCCCGGCGGTGTGGGACGAGCCGCCCGACGAGGAGTCGGCGCTGGCCTTCGGCCAGCTGATGGACCAGGTCGCGGCGCTGGCGATCCCGCCCGGCAGCGAGGAGTACATCGAGCACGTGGCCCAGTACTACCCCCAGGGCGAACCGACGCGCGACGAGCTCATCGCCGAGGCCTGCTGGGCGGTGCAGGACCTGCGCCTGTACTGGGTGGACCACGCGCCCAAGCCGGCCACGCGCCGGGTCGAGCCGCAGCCCGGCCGCAACGACCCCTGCCCCTGCGGCAGCGGCAAGAAGTACAAGAAGTGCCACGGGGCCGCGGCCTGACGCGGCGGGGACCACCAGCATGTCGGAAACGCTGGCCCTGCAGGGCCGCCACATCGTCCTGGGCCTGAGCGGCGGCGTCGCCTGCTACAAGGCGGCCGAGCTCACGCGCCTGCTGGTCAAGGCCGGCGCCACGGTGCAGGTGGTCATGACCGAGGCGGCCACGCGCTTCATCACTCCGGTCACGCTGCAGGCGCTGAGCGGCCGCGCCGTGCACACCGACCAGTGGGACGCGCGCGAGCCCAACAACATGCCGCACATCAACCTGTCGCGCCAGGCCGATGCCGTGCTCATCGCGCCGGCCAGTGCCGACTTCATCGCCCGCCTGGCCCAGGGCCGCGCCGACGAACTGCTGAGCCTGCTGTGCCTGGCGCGGCCGGCCGAACGCTGCGCGCTGCTAGTGGCCCCGGCCATGAACCGCGAGATGTGGGCCCACCCGGCCACGCAGCGCAACACAGCGCAGATCGCCGCCGACGGCGCCCATGTGCTGGGGCCGGCCGCCGGTGATCAGGCCTGCGGCGAAGTGGGCGACGGCCGCATGCTGGAGCCGGCCGAACTGCTGGATGAGCTGATCGCCCACTTCCAGCCCAAGCTGCTGGCGGGGCGCTCGATGCTGGTCACTGCGGGCCCCACCTTCGAGGCCATCGACCCGGTGCGCGGCATCACCAACCTGTCCAGCGGCAAGATGGGCTTTGCCATCGCCCGCGCCGCGGCCGAGGCCGGCGCGCAGGTCACGCTGGTGGCCGGCCCGGTGCAGCTGCCCACGCCGCGCGGCGTGCACCGCATCGACGTGCAAAGCGCGCAGCAGATGCTGGACGCGGTGCTGCCGCAGGCGCCGCGGCACCAGGTCTTCGTGGCCACCGCGGCCGTGGCCGACTGGCGCCCGGCGCAGGCCCAGGCGCAAAAGATCAAGAAGGACGGCAGCGGCCAGCCGCCCGCGCTGGCCTTCATCGAGAACCCCGACATCCTGGCCACCGTGGCGCGCCTGCCCACCGGCCAGAGGCCCTGGTGCGTGGGCTTTGCCGCCGAAAGCCACGACATCGTGGCGCACGCGCGCCAAAAGCTGGCGCGCAAGGGCGTGCCGCTGATCGTGGCCAACAACGGCCCCGCCACCTTCGGCCGCGACGACAACCAGCTTGTGCTGGTGGACGCGCAGGGTGAACATGCGCTGCCGCCCGGTGACAAGCTCACCCTGGCACGCCAGCTGGTGGCCGAGATCGCCCGGCGCATGGCGGGCAGTGCGGAATGAGCGTCATCGACGTCAAGGTGCTGGATGCGCGCATGGCAGAGCACCTGCCGGCCTACGCCACGCCCGGCAGCGCCGGGCTGGACCTGCGCGCCTGCCTGGACGCGCCGCTGCTGCTGGCCCCGGGCCAGGCCGTGCTCATCCCCACCGGTCTGGCCATCCACATCGCCGACCCCGGCCTGGCGGCGATGCTGCTGCCGCGCTCGGGCCTGGGCCACAAGCAGGGCATCGTGCTGGGCAACCTGGTCGGGCTGATCGACAGCGACTACCAGGGCCCGCTGATGGTGAGCTGCTGGAACCGCGGCAGCGCGGCCTACACGGTGCAGCCGATGGAGCGCATCGCGCAGATGGTCATCGTGCCGGTGGTGCAAGCGAGCTTTCGCCGCGTCGAAGAGTTCGACGCTTCGGCGCGGGGCGAGGGCGGCTTCGGTTCTACCGGGCGGGCGTAGCGCCTCAGTGCAGCGCGCCGGGCGCGCCCAGCATGGGGGGGGCGTCGCCCACGCTGCGCGACTCCTGCTCATCCGCGCTGGCCGCGCGCACGTCGCGTACGGTGATGGCCAGGCGCAGCGACATGCCGGCCAGCGGGTGGTTGCCGTCCAGCACCACGTGCGAAGGGTAGACCTCGGTCACCACGTAGATGGCGTCGGCCGGCATGCCTGGCGTGGCGTGGCCGGCGGGCAGGCCTTCGAAGGCCATGCCGGCTTCCAGCACCTCGGGGAAGATCTTGCGGTCCTCGAAGCACACCAGCGCGGCGTCGTAGTCGCCGAAGGCGTGCTCGGGCTCCAGGTGAACCTGTAGCTCGTCGCCGGCCACGTGGCCGGCCAGTGCTTCTTCCACCTTGGTCAGCAGGTCGTTGCCGCCGTAGAAGAACTCCACGGGCTCGCCCAGTTCGTCGATGGGGCGGTTCTGTCCGTCGCTGAGCTTCCAGGTCAGGCTCACGACGCAAGGGCTTTCAATCTGCATGCGGCAGATGATGGCACAGCCGCCTGATCAGGCTGGCGCAGCGGCGCGCGAGAATCAGGCCATGGACACCCACCTTCCGCTGGCCCTTCTGGGCGGCCTTTCCCCCGATCAATTCATGCGTCGCCACTGGCAGAAGAAGCCGTTGCTGGTGCGCCAGGCCTGGCCCGGCGTGCAGCCACCGCTGGCGCGCGCCGGGCTCTTTGATCTGGCCGCGAGCGAGGACGTCGAGGCCCGCCTGGTGCTGCGCGACGGCGCCGCCTGGAAGGTGCGCCACGGCCCGCTGCAGCGGCGTGCGCTGCCGCCACTGGCGCGCCCCGGCTGGACGCTGCTGGTGCAGGGCCTGGACCTGCACGTGGGCGCCGCGGCCGCCATGCGCGAGTGCTTCCGCTTCGTGCCCGACGCGCGTCTGGACGACCTGATGGCGTCCTGGGCCAGCCCCGGTGGCGGCGTCGGCCCGCACGTCGATTCCTACGACGTCTTCCTGATCCAGGTGCAGGGGCGCCGCCGCTGGCGCGTGGCGCCGCCGGGGGACACGGCCTTTTTCGAAGACCTGCCGCTGAAGATCCTGCGCACGTTCGAGCCCCAGCACGACTGGGTGCTGGCGCCCGGCGACATGCTCTACCTGCCGCCGCTGTGGGGCCACGACGGCGTGGCCGAGGGCGGTGACTGCATCACCTGTTCCGTAGGCTTTCGCGCCCAGGCTGCCGACGAACTGGCGTGCCAGCTGCTGCAGCGCCTGGCCGACGACGAAGACGAACCCGGCGCGCTGTACCGCGACCCGCGCCAGCCGGCCACGGCCACGCCGGGCGCCATTCCAGAGGCCTTGCTGGACTTCGCGCGCGCGGCCGTGCAGCGCCGCCTGGCTGACCCGCAGTGGCTGCAGCGCGCGCTGGGTGAGGCGCTGAGCGAGCCCAAGCCGCGCGTCTGGTTCCAGGCCAGCGACGCGCCGCGCGGGGCGGGCGGCGTGTGCCTGGCCGCCGGCACACGCATGATGTACGACGCACGCCACGTGTTCATCAACGGTGAGGCCTTCCGCGCTGGCGGCCGTGATGCGCGCCTGATGCAGCGCCTGGCCGACCAGCGCAGCCTGTCCGCCGCCGATCTGCAGCGCCTGAGCGCGGAAGCGGCCGAACTGCTGGACGATTGGCTGGCCGCCGGCTGGGTCTTGCCGGAGGTGCCATGAACGCCCCGGAAGCACCGCGCATCGATTCGCAGGAGAGCTTTGTCGCTGCGCTGCGCTGGGGTTTCGACGCGGCGCTGGAGAAGGGCGCACGCCAGATCCTGTGCGTGGACCCCAGTTTCGAGACCTGGCCGCTGGGCGAGCCCGAACTGCTGCAGTGCCTGACGGCGTGGCTGCGCCTGCCGCAGCGCCGGCTGGTATTTCTGGCGGCCACTTACGACGAGGTGCCGCGTTGCCACCCGCGCTTCAACGCCTGGCGCCGCGACTGGGCGCATGCCATCAGCTTCTTGCAGGCGCCTACTGAACTGGCGGCCGACTTGCCGACCTTGCTGCTGGACGACGGCGCCGTGAGCGTGCACCTGATCGATGCCGTGCATTGGCGAGGTCGGGCCCAGCGGGACGTGCGTGCAGCGCACCTGTGGCGCGACCGGATTGACGTGTTTATGCAACGTTCTGAAGCTGCATTCCCCGTCAATATCCTGGGTCTGTAAGGGATTTCCCGGGCTCTGACTATACTCGTGGGCTAGACATCGGGTGGGCTTGCCGGTCCGGCTTCCGAAGTCTGAACGGGGCGTCTTTTCCGGATGAATCCGGCAGCGCCCAAGAATAGCTCAACTCCTGACCCATAACTCATTGAGGACACCCATGAACAAGACCATCGCTCTGGCTTCCCTGCTCGCTTCCCTGGCTCTGGTCGGCTGCGGCAAGACCGAAGCCCCGGCCCCCGCCCCGGCCCCCGCGCCCGTCGCCGCTCCGGCGCCGGCCCCCGCCGAGGTCGCTGCTTCGGCCGCCAACGTCGCTGCCTCTGCCGCCGACGCCTCGGCTTCGGCTGCTGCCGTGGCTGCTTCCGCCGCCGCCCCGAAGTAATCGCCGCGCGCCCTCGGGCGCGTTGCCGAGAACGTCAAAAGGCCGCCCTCGGGCGGCCTTTCTCACGTGTGCGCCACGCGCGTGCTCAGCGCAGTTCGTTGATCAGCGCTGCAGCGATGTTGCGGCCGTTGTCGCCGCTGTCGGTGCCGCCGGCCGAGGTGAGCACGCTCACCGTGGTCTTGCTGGCGCCGCCCTTGACCGCGATGCGGTAGCGGATGGCCGCCTGCGGGTTGCTGCTGTCGCCGAACAGGCGCGCCCAGAAGCCCGGCTCTTCCTTGCCCGCGGACTTGGGGTCGACGTAGCGCACGTAGTACAGGCCGGCATTGCGGTCGCGGTCTTCGACCGAAAAACCGCCGCGGTCCAGCGCCAGGCCGACACGGCGCCAGGCGCGGTCGAAGGGCTCGTCCAGCTCCAGCGCCGCTCCGCTGCCGGCCAGTGCGCGCGCGCGTGCCGGTGCCTCGGGTGCCGAAGCGGCGCGGGCCGGGGCCTGCGCCTGCACGCGCGCAGCTTCGTCCCGGGGGCCCAGCGCCAGCATCAGCAGCGACAGCATTTCGGCCTCGAGCTGGGGGTCGCTGCCGCGCAGGCGCCAGCGCGTGCCCTCGCGCTTGTCGTCGAGGTAGGCCTCTTCGGCGCCGCGGTGCGAGATGTAGATCTCGCTGCCGCCCGGGGTGCGCTCTATGCGCGTACGGAAGCGGTCGCGTTCACCCGTGTCGAACAGGTTGCCGAGCACGCCGCCCAGGGCCCTGCGCACCACGTCCTGGGGCAGCTTGGCGCGGTTCTCGGCCCAGTTGGTCTCCATCAGGCCGGCCGCGGCGTTTTCCACTTCCAGCGTGAAACCGCGTTGTTCCCAGAAGGCCTTGACCTGCGGCCACAGTTGTTCGGGCGTGGTGGCTGCCACCAGCCAGCGCTGTTGCCCGTCACGTTCGATGCGCAGGTTGCCCTGCGCTGCCAAGGCCACCGAGGGTGTGCCGGCGGCGGGTGCCACCGCCGCCCCGGGGGCCGCGGCCGTGGCCGCGGCGCCGGCGGCGCTGATCACGCCGCCCTGCACCTGGTAGCGCGACTGCTGCGCCAGCTGGGTGAGGTCGGGCGGCACGTCCAGCGGCTTGGCCTTGGTGGTGGTGGACTTGTAGTCGATCTTGTCGCCCGAGAGCATGGTGTCCATCGACTGGCAAGCCGCCAGCGATGCCGCCAGCGCAAGCACGGTCAGGCGGATCGGGGTGGCGCCGGAAGGGGAAGTCACGTTCGGGGTCTCCGCCAGGGCCGCAGGGCGGCCCTGGTCATGGGGCGGGATAAGGGCAGAAAGAGGCGGCGCCAAGCTTCAGCGAAGCAGGCCGGCGTCGCGCAGCGCGGCGCCAACCAGCGCCTGGCCGGCGGCGGTGAGGGGCGTGATGGGCAGGCGCACGGTGGCGCCGCACAGGCCCATCTGCTGCAGCGCCCACTTGGTGGGGGTGGGGCTGGGTTCGCAGAACAGCTGCTTGTGCAACGCCAGCAGCTGGAAGTGGATGGCCGTGGCGCGGCGCACGTCGCCGGCCATGGCCGCGGTGCACAGCTCGTGCATCAGGCGCGGCGCCACGTTGGCGGTGACGCTGACGTTGCCGTGTCCGCCCAGCAGCATGAGCGCCACGGCCGTGCCGTCGTCGCCCGAATAGATGCTGAAACCCTGGGGCGCGTGCTTGATGAGCTGCGCCGCGCGCTCGATGTTGCCGCTGGCTTCTTTGATGCCCACGATGCCCGGCACCTGGGCCAGGCGCAGCGTGGTCTCTGGCTGCATGTCGGCCACGGTGCGGCCGGGCACGTTGTACAGGACCACCGGCAGGTCCACGGCCTCGGCCACGGCGCGGAAGTGCTGGTAGATGCCTTCCTGCGAAGGCTTGTTGTAGTAGGGCACTACCTGCAGCGTGCAGTCGGCGCCCACCTGCTTGGCGAAGCGCGTCAGCTCGATGGCCTCGCGCGTGGCGTTGGCCCCGGCGCCGGCCATGATGGGCACGCGCCCGGCGGCGTGCTCGACGGCCACTCGGATGATCTCGCAGTGCTCCTCGACCGACACCGTGGGCGATTCGCCCGTGGTGCCGACGACGCCTATGCAGTCGGTGCCTTCGGCGACATGCCAGTCGATCAGGCGGCGCAGCGTGGGGTAGTCGACGCTGCCGTCCTCGAGCAGAGGGGTCACGAGGGCGACGATGCTGCCGGTGATGGGTCTCATGGGGTGGCGGTTCCTGGCTGAACCCATGATTTTAGCTGCCGGCGCCATCCAGGCCGTAGAGGGCCGCCCCGGCCCCCGCCGCCGCCGGCCGCACGGCCACGATGCGCTGCACGCAGCGCGGCGCCTGGCGCTCGAAGCCGTCCTCGAAGGCCACGATGCGCAGCCCGGCGCAGCGCTGCAGCAATTCGCCCGGCTGCAGCAGGAAGTCGGGGCGCGAGGGGCGGCCGAACTGCTCGTGGCCGGCGGCAAAGGTCTCGTAGATCAGCACGCCGCCTTCGGCCAGCGCATCGAGCAGTTGCGGCCACAGCGGGCGCCACAGGTAGTTGGTGACGACGATGCCGTCGAAGCGCCGCCCGGCCAGCGGCCAGGGGCCGGCTTCGATGTCGGCGGTGATCAGTTCAGCCGCCGGGCCGTCCGCAGCCAGTGCAGCCAGCGCGGCAGCATCGCGGTCCACACCCGTGACGACAAAGCCCTGGCCGGCCAGCCAGCGCACGTGGCGGCCGCTGCCGCAGGCCACATCCAGCACCGCACCGCCCGACTTGATGAGGCCCGTGAATCGACGCAACCACGGCGACGGCGCGCCGCCGCCGTGCGCTAGAAGCATGCCCACACGCGGTTGGCGAGGTCGACCGCCAGATGCGGGCTGAGGTAGGCGGCGAAGACGGCCGCCAGGACGGCAATCGCCGCAACCCAGCCGCTGACGCGAGCCCAGCGCGCTTTCACGTCAGACCGCCACCGGCAGCGGGCGCACGATGGGGCTCTCGCGCACCGGCAGGTTGATGAGAGCGGCAAAGACGCCCAGCGCCACCGACAGCCACCACATCGTGGCGTAGCTGCCCGAGACGTCGTAGAGCCTGCCGCCCAGCCAGGCGCCGAGGAAGGCCCCGAGCTGGTGGCTCAGGAACACGAAGCCGCTGAGCATCGACAGGTATCGGGCGCCGAAGATCTGCGCCAGCAGCGCGTTGGTGGTCGGCACCGTCGACAGCCAGAGCAGCCCCATCACCGAGGCGAACACGTACACGCTCCAGGGTGACAGCGGCAGCAGCACGAAGCCCACCACGGCCAGCGAGCGCGTGCCGTAGATGGCGGCCAGGATGTAGCGCTTGGGGAAGCGGTTGCCCAGCAGCCCCGCGGCATAGGAGCCGAAGACGTTGAACAGGCCGATGAGCGCCAGCGCCGTGGTGGCCACGCTGGCGTCCATGCCCTGGTCCTTCAGATAGCTGGGCATGTGCACGCCGATGAACAGCAGGTGGAAGCCGCACACGAAGTAGCCGGCCATCAGCAGCCGGAAGCTGGGGTAGGCGAAGGCCTCGCGCAGCGCCGCCATCACGCTTTGCTCGTGGGATGCCGCGACTGCGGCCGGCGGCTCCTTCAGGCCCAGCGCCAGCGGCAGGATGCCCAGCGCCGCCAGGCCCAGGATGAAGAGCGCGTTCTGCCAGCCGCTGTGGGCGATCAGCCAGGCTTCCACGGGCACCATCAGGAACTGGCCGAACGAGCCTGCCGCCGCCGCCGCACCCATGGCCCAGGCGCGCTTGTCTTCCGCCACGTTGCGGGCGATGACGCCGAACACCACGGCGTAGGTCGATCCCGACTGCGCCACGCCGAGCAAGACCCCGGCGGTGGCGGTGAAGGCCAGGCCGGTGCTGCTCAGGCCCATCAGCACCAGGCCGAGCGCATACAGCGCTCCGCAGGCCAGCAGCACGCGGTAGGCGCCGAAGCGATCGGCCCACAGGCCTGCCAGCGGGCCGGCCAGCCCGAAGGCCAGGTTCTGCACCGCCATCGCAAAGGAGAAAGTCTCGCGTGTCCAACCCCGATCCATCGTGATCGGTTGCAGCCACAGCCCAAAGCCGTGGCGAATGCCCATGCTGAGCGTGACGATGGCAGCACCGCACACCAGCACCTGCGTCATCGACAGGCGGGTGGGGGTCGAAGCGGGATTCATGCGGCGATTCTCTTGGAAAACGCCTCAGGCTGCCGGTGGGGCCGCCGCTACAGTGGCTGCTCCAAGTAGGGCGGGCAGGCACATGAAGGTCTTGATTCTGGGCGGTGGCGTGATCGGCGTGGCCTCGGCCTATTACCTGGCGCGGGCCGGGCACGAGGTCGAGGTGGTCGACCGGCAGGCCGGCCCGGCGCTGGAGACCAGCTTCGCCAACGCGGGCGAAGTCTCGCCCGGATACAGCTCGCCCTGGGCCGGGCCCGGCGTGCCCATCAAGGCCATCAAGTGGATGCTGATGCAGCATTCGCCGCTGGTGGTGTGGCCGCTGCTGGACCCCGACATGTGGCGCTGGGGCTGGCAGATGCTGATGAACTGCAATGCGCGCGCCTACGCCGTCAACAAGAGCCGCATGGTGCCGCTGGCCGAGTACAGCCGCGACTGCCTCAAGGCCTTGCGCGCCGAGACCGCAATAGCCTACGACGACCGCGCCCAGGGCACGCTGCAGCTGTTCCGCACGCAGAAGCAGCTGGACGGCATCGGCGGCGACGTGGCCGTGCTCAAGCAGTACGGCGTGCCCTTCGAGGTGCTGGACCGCGCCGGCTTCTGCCGCGTGGAGCCGGCGCTCAAGCTCACGCAAGAGAAGTTCGTGGGCGCGCTGCGCCTGCCGGGCGACGAGACCGGCGACTGCTTCAAGTTCAGCACCCGCCTGGCCGAAATGGCCGCCGCCTTGGGCGTGCAGTTCCGCTGGAACACGCGCATCCAGGCGCTGCAGGTGGGCGGTGGTGCCATCACCGGCGTGCACACCGACGCCGGCCTGCTGAAGGCCGACCGCGTGCTGCTGGCGCTGGGCAGCTACAGCCCGCAACTGCTGGCGCCGGTGGGCATTCGCATCCCGGTATATCCGGTCAAGGGTTACTCCATCACCGTGCCCATCACCGAGGCGCAGTACGCGCCCGAGAGCACCATCATGGACGAGACGCACAAGGTGGCCGTCACGCGCCTGGGCGACCGCATCCGCGTGGGCGGTACGGCCGAACTGGCCGGCTACAGCATGGCGCTGCGCCAGGCGCGGCGCGCCACGCTGGAACACGTGGTGAGCGACCTGTTCCCCAAGGGCGGCGACCTGAGCCAGACCGAGTTCTGGTGCGGCCTGCGCCCGATGACGCCCGACGGCACGCCCATCGTCGGCGCCACGCCGATCAAGCACCTGCTGCTGGCCACCGGCCACGGCACCTTGGGCTGGACCATGGCCTGCGGCACCGGCCGCGTGGTGGCCGACCTGGTGTCGGGGCGCCAGCCCGAGATCGACGTGAGCGGACTGGCGATGTCGCGGTACGGCTGACAAGCCGGGCACCAGGGGCAAGAAGACCCCATACTTTGCTTGACGGTTATCTAACCGATCGGTAAAGTGAATTCATGTATCCAACCGAACTCTCATCGGTCTTCTCCGCCCTGGCGGACCCGACGCGCAGGGCGATCCTCGCGCGGCTGTCAGAGGGCGAGGCTCCGGTGAAGGAGTTGGCAGCACCCTTCGACCTGTCCGGCCCAGCCATCACGAAGCACCTCAACGTGCTTGAGCGCGCGGGGCTCATCTCGCGCGGCCGTGAAGGTCAGATGCGGCCGTGTCGACTCGAGCCTCATGCCCTCGCCCCGGCAGCCGATTGGATCGATCAGTACCGTGCCATGTGGGAGGAGCGGCTTGACCGCCTCGATTCGTACCTGAAGATCGTCACATCGGCTTCCACCTCGAATGCCCGTGGCATGGCGCCGCGCAAGAAGCCGAAGCCCAAGACACAAGGAGAACGAAGTGGCCGCAAGAAGTAGCTCGAACGAGATCCGACTCACACGCATCTACGACGCGCCGGTACGCGCAGTGTGGGATGCGTGGACCCTCCCCGAGCAGGCTGCGCAATGGTGGGGGCCGCGCGGCTTCACGCTCACCACCCACAGCAAGGACCTGCGCGCCGGCGGCCACTGGCGCTACACGATGCACGGCCCGGACGGCGTCGACTATCCGAACGTCGCGAAGTACCACGTTGTCGAGCCGCACAAGAAGCTCATCTACGACCACGGGGCCACGGACGATCGTCCTGCGCTCTTCCACGTCACTGTCACGTTCACCGAAGCGCACGGCCGGACGACGATGGAGCTGATCTTCGCGCTGCCGTCGCCCGAAGCCGCCGCAGAGATCGCCAAGCACATCAAGCAGGCTGGCGGCAACGCGACCTGGGATCGGCTCGCGGAGCATCTCGAAGAGGCCTCGACAGGAAGGCGACGCTTCGTCATCAACCGCGCGCTGGACGCCCCGATCGCACGCGTCTTCGGGATGTGGGCCAACCCGGAACACCTGGCGAAGTGGCTCCCGCCGCCGGGAACCACGATGCGCTTTGTCCGTTCGGAGATCGCGGCGGGCAAGAGCACGCTCTTCGTCATTGCGGGCAGGCACGGCACGATGCATGTGCGGGCCGAATACCTGGAGATCGATCCGCCTCGGCGCATCGTTTACACGCAGCAGTTTGTCGACGAGCGCGAGCAGCTCGCGCCTGCGCCCGGCGCCGAGACCTGGCCGGCGACGCTGCTGACCACGGTGTTGTTCACGGAAGAGACGCCCGACAGAACGCGCGTGACGGTGACCAGCGAGCCCTATGGTGAAGTCGGTGAGGCGGGTGAGGTGACGAGCGCAGAGGTCGAAGCCTTTGTCCATGAGCGTGCTGGCATGACGCTCGGGTGGACGAGCTCTTTCGATGCGCTCGAGGCGCTCGTGCAGTAGTCGCCCGGCGCGCCGAGCTCGGCACGCCCCACGCAGCCGGGGCGCCGGTGCTCGACGGCAAGCCCTGGTTGCGCCGTCAGCCGCGCCGGGCCGCTTCGACCACCGCGATATCGATCTTCGTCATCTCCATCATCGCGTCGAAGGCCCGCTTGGCCGCCGCGGGATCGCGGTCGGTGATGGCGGCCATGAGGGCGCGCGGTGTGATCTGCCACGACAGCCCCCATTTGTCCTTGCACCAACCACAGGCGCTGGCCTGGCCGCCATGGCTGATGATCGCGTGCCACAGGCGGTCGGTTTCCGCCTGGTCATCGGTGGCCACCTGGAACGAAAACGCCTCGCTGTGCTTGAACGTCGGCCCGCCGTTGAGCCCGAGGCACGGGATGCCCATCACCGTGAACTCGACGGTCAGGACGTCGCCCTGCTTGCCCGAGGGAAAGTCCCCGGGCGCGCGATGGATCTCGCCCACGTCGCTGTCGGGAAACGTCTTCGCGTAGAACTGCGCGGCTTCGACGGCATCGCCGTTGAACCAGAGGCAGATCGTGTTCTTGCTCGTCATCGGCGCTCTCCAGGTTGATTCAGGGATCGAGCCAGCAGCCGTGGACCCGACGCCGGGCACAGGACGCAGCTTCTCGGCATGCTCGTGGGCGCCTACGCGCTCACGATGGCCTCGAAGCCGCCGAAGATCATGCGCTTGCCGTCGAAGGGCATCGGGTTGCGCGCCGGCGACATCCGGGGATCGACCATGATCTTTGCCAGGCTGGCGTTGCGCGTCGCCTTGTCGGGCCAGGTGATCCAGGAAAAGACCACGGTCTCGTCGTCCTTGCGCAAGACCGCCGTGTGCATCGAGTTGATCGCCCCTTCGGGCGCATCGTCGCCCCAACATTCGACGACCGACAGGGCACCGAACTCCTTGAACACGGCCGCCGCCTCGTTGGCGTGGCGGCGGAAGGCTTCCTTGTTGGCCGTCGGAACGGCCAGGACGAACCCATCGACGTACATGACCTTGCTCCTTTTATTGACGGGACGGCGGATCACCTCAAGGGGATCGGCGCCCTGTTGACGGCCCAGCTCGCGCCGATGCGATCGGTCAACATGCGGAAGGTCCTCGGTCGCGAGATCACTTGCGCCGGGCTTCGACGTCAGCGCGCAGGCGATCCTCTTGCTCGCGCAGCTCGGGCGTGAAGGCTTCGCCGAAGTCGTCGGCCTCGAAGACGGGGCGGATCTCGACCTCGCAGTCCTCCGCGTGCGGGTTCGGGCAGCGTCGCGCCCACTCGATGGCTTCGTCCATCGAGCGCACCTGCCAGAGCCAGAACCCGGCCACAAGCTCCTTGGTCTCGGCAAAGGGCCCGTCGACGACGCTGCGTTGGCTGCCCGAGTAGCGCACGCGCACGCCTTTGCGGCTGGGGTGCAGGCCCTCGCCGGCCAGGATGACGCCCGCCTTGACCAGCTCCTCGTTGAATCGGCCCATCGCGGCGAGCAACTCGCCGTCGGGCATGGCACCGGCTTCGGAAGCCTGCGACGCCTTGACAATGACCATGACACGCATGAACGAATCTCCTTGAAGTTGAACGAGGCTTGGCCGGACGCCTTGCAGTCGATGACCCGTGCCTTCATCACCACGACGATTGACGGCCGCAAGAATCGACATCCCGGTGCAGAATGTTCTTCGATGTTCATCGGGAGCCCCGACTGTGCGGCCGGGCGGGGCGATCGACTGCACTTCTCAGCAGCTGCTTCAGGTCGAAAGGGAGCGCTGTGCGGCAACCTGGGCGTCAGCACCGTTGCCGAAGGAGACGGTCGCGAGGGCGGGCCCGCATGACAGCATCGGGTCGCCAAGAGTCGTCAGACCTGCCCTCCGAAAGCAGGCTCCAAACAGTGCGGCGCCCTGTGCGTCCCATCTCGGGGCCAGGCCCGAACCACAGCCCGACCGCCTCCTAGAATCCCCCGCATGCCCAGCACCAAGCACAGCAGTTACGGCGAAGCCTCGATCCGCGTCCTGAAGGGGCTGGAGCCCGTCAAGCAGCGGCCGGGCATGTACACGCGCACCGACAACCCGCTGCACGTGGTGCAGGAGGTCATCGACAACGCCGCCGACGAGGCCCTGGCCGGGGTGTGCAAGCGCATCGCCGTCACGCTGCACGCCGACGGCTCGGTCAGCGTCGACGACGACGGCCGCGGCATCCCCTTCGGCCTGCACCCCGAAGAGCAGGTGCCGGTGCTCGAGATCGTGTTCACGCGTCTGCACGCCGGTGGCAAGTTCGACAAGGGCGCGGGCGGCGCCTACAGCTTCAGCGGCGGCCTGCACGGCGTGGGCGTGAGCGTGACCAACGCGCTGGCCACGCGCCTGGCGGTGACGGTGTGGCGCGACGGCCAGGTGGCCACGCTGGTGTTCGGCGGCGGCGACGTGGTCGAGCCGCTGCAGTTGCGCAAGGCCACGGCCAGCGAGCGCCGCCGTGGCACGGTGGTGCGCGTCTGGCCCGACCCCAGGTACTTCGAAAGCCCCGAGCTGCCGCGCGCCGACCTGCTGCACCTGCTGCGCAGCAAGGCGGTGCTGATGCCGGGCCTGACGGTCACGCTGCACACCGAGAAGACGGCCGAGACGCAGACCTGGAAGTTCGACGCCGGCCTGCGCGACTACCTGCTGCAGGGCCTGGCGGCCGAGCCGCTGATCCCGCTGTTCGAGGGCGCGCAGTACGCCGAGGCCAACGAGACCGAGAACTTCGCCGAAGGCGAGGGCGCGGCCTGGTGCGTGGCCTTCACCGAAGACGGCGGCCTGCTGCGCGAGAGCTACGTCAACCTCATCCCCACGGTGGCCGGCGGCACGCACGAATCCGGCCTGAAGGACGGGCTGTTCGCTGCCGTCAAGGGCTTCATCGAGCTGCACGCGCTGCAGCCCAAGGGCGTGAAGCTGATGCCCGAGGACGTGTTCTCGCGCGCCAGCTTCGTGCTGTCGGCGCGCGTGCTCGACCCGCAGTTCCAGGGCCAGATCAAGGAGCGGCTGAACAGCCGCGACGCGCTGCGCCTGGTCAGCAGCTACGTCAGGCCCGCGCTGGAGCTGTGGCTCAACCAGCACGTCGAGCAGGGCAAGAAGCTGGCCGAGCTGGTGATACGCCAGGCGCAGACGCGCCAGCGCGCCAGCCAGAAGGTCGAGAAGCGCAAGGGCAGCGGCGTGGCCGTGCTGCCGGGCAAGCTGACCGACTGCGAAAGCCGCGACCTGCTGCACAACGAGGTGTTCCTGGTCGAGGGCGACAGCGCTGGGGGCAGCGCCAAGATGGGCCGCAACAAGGAGACGCAGGCGGTGCTGCCGCTGCGCGGCAAGGTGCTCAACACCTGGGAAGTCGAGCGCGACCGGCTGTTTGCCAACACCGAGATCCACGACATCGCGGTGGCCATCGGCGTCGACCCGCACGGCCCCGCCGACGCGGCTGATCTGAGCGGCCTGCGCTACGGCAAGGTCTGCATCCTGAGCGACGCCGATGTCGACGGCTCGCACATCCAGGTGCTGCTGCTGACGCTGTTCTTCCGCCACTTCCCGCGCCTGGTGGAGGCGGGCCATGTCTACATCGCCAAGCCGCCGCTGTACCGCATCGACGCGCCGGCGCGCGGCAAGCGGCCGGCGGCCAAGCTGTACGCGTTGGACGACGGCGAGCTCGAAGCCGCGCTGGACAAGCTGCGCAAGGAGGGCGCCAAGGAAGGCAGCTGGACCATCAGCCGCTTCAAGGGCCTGGGCGAGATGAACGCCGAGCAGCTGTGGGAAACCACGCTCAACCCCGAGACACGGCGCCTGCTGCCCGTGGGCTGGCTGGGCGGCAGCTTCGACGCCACCGTGGGCACGCTGACCAAGCTGATGGGCAAGGGCGAGGCCGCGGCGCGGCGCGAGCTGATGGAGCTGCACGGCGACGCGGTCGAGGTCGATGTCTAGCCAAGCGCCCCCGCCGCTGCGCCTGCGCCCGACCATGCTGTCGGACCTGGACTTCGTGCTCGCGCTCGAGGCCGACCAGCGCAACCGGCCCTTCATCACCCCCTGGGAGCGCACGCAGCACGAGGGCGCGGTGCGCTTCCCCGACATCCGCCACTTCATCGTCGAAGCCGGCGCCGACGGTTCGCGCGACGGCTTCGTCATCCTGCAGGGCTGCCGCAACCCGCACAAGAGCGTGGAGCTCAAGCGCGCGGTGCTGCAGAGCAAGGGGCAGGGCCTGGGCCGGCAGTGCGTGCGCATGCTCAAGCGCATGGCCTTCCGCGACCTGCACGCGCACCGCTTCTGGCTGGACGTGAAGCAGCTCGACACGCGCGCGCTGTCGCTGTACGCCAGCGAAGGCTTTGTCGAGGAAGGCCGGCTGCGCGAGAGCGTGCGCATCAGCACCGACCTGGCCGAGGGCTATGACAGCCTGGTGGTGATGAGCCTGCTCGACCGCGAATACCAGGCGCGCCAGGCGCTGGGGCTGGAACTCCTGCCCTGACGGGTCAGGCCTTGAACTCGTCGGTGGGCAGCAACAGCACCAGCACGCGGCCCGACCCGTTGCCCGGCTGCGCGGCCAGTGCGCCGCCCATCCGCTGCGCCAGCCGGCGCGCCAGCATCAGGCCCACGCTCAGGCCCGGGTGCGCGCCCTGCGGCCTGTCGTCCTCGGCCACCAGGGGCGTGAACAGCTCGGCCGGATCGCCCGGGAAGCGGCTGTCGTCGTGCACCTCGACCCGCACCTGGTCGTCGCGCAGCTTGCTGGCGTGCAGCGCCACCGCGCCCGACTCGGTGGCGGCGATGGCCTCGTGCAGCAGCTTGCGCAGCAGCTGCTCGACGCGCCGCGTGTCGCCGCGCGCATAGCCCAGGTCGTCGGCCAGCTTCAGCTCGAAGGCCAGGCCCTTGCGCTCGGCCAGCGGGCGCGCTGCGCCGGCGGCTTCATTCAGCAGCTCCCACACGTCGAAGGCCTCGCGCGCCAGCGTCACCTGGCCAGCCTCGAGCGCGCCGTAGTCCAGCACGTCGAGTACCGCGTCGTTGACCAGCTGTGCCTGGGTCTGCAGCTGCGCCATCGACTGGCGCAGCCGCGGTTCCTTGAGCTTCTCGTCGGCCAGCAGCGCCTGGCAGCGGGCCAGCGTGGCCGCGGCCGGGGTGCGCAAGGCCAGTTCCACCGCCGAGACCAGGGCCGATTGCAGGCGTTGCGCGGCGTCGGCGCGCTCGACCGCCTGCTCGAGCTCGGCGCGGCCGGACCTCAGCGCCTCGGTCTGGCGCTGCACCGCGGTGCGCAGGCGTTCGCCGTCGCTCACGTCGCGCACCACGCAGACCATGCTGCGGTCCTGCGGCGACCACTGCGCGGCCCATTGCAGGTGCACCACGCTGCCGTCCTTGCGCCGCCAACGGTTGCGGATCAGCTGCGCCGCCGTGCCGCGGGTGATGGCCGCCAGCTGCAGCTCGGTCCTGCGCTGGTCCTCGGGCAGGGCGTGCTCGATGGCCGGCCGGCCGGTGAGTTCTTCGGTGGTCCAGCCCCACAAGCGCTCGCCACCGGGGCTGATGCGCGTGAAACGGCCCTCGTCGTCGATCAGGCAGGCGGCGTCCAGCGCCAGCTCGAACAAGCGCTGCCATTCGCTGTCGGCGCGGCGCTCGCCCACGGCCGAGTCGTGGTATTCCTCGCGCATCCGCCGCAGTGCGGCGCTGACCGTGCTCAGCCGCCACAGTGCCAGGCCGGCGATGCCCATTGCGCCCAGGCTGCAGGCCAGGGCCGCGCCCTGGGCGCGCCGTGCGCTGGTGGTGATGCGGTGCTGGTGCTCCTGGCGCTCGGTCTCTGCCAGCAACTGCAGCTCGGTCAGCGCGGCGCGCACGCGCTCGTCCAGGCGCTTGCCCTCGCCGGTGGCTTCCCATTGCGCCACGGCCGCCGCGCCGCCTTTGCTGCGCAGCTCCACGGCCGCGGACAGGCCCTCGAAGCGGCGCGCCAGCAGCGCACCCAGCGCGATCAGGCGCTCGTAGCGTTCGACGCTGGGGGCGTCTGTGCTGCGCAGGTCGGCCAGGCGGGCATCGACGTTGCCGCGCGCGCGCTGGTAGGCCTCGAGCAGCCCGGCGTCGCCGGTGAGCGCGTGGCCGCGCAGGTTGGATTCGGCGTCCGAGGCGTTGGCCTGCAGCGTGGCCAGCAGCGCCAGCACGCGCTGTACGCGCGCCAGGTCGGCGCTGTCGGCGCTCAGGCGCGAGGCGCTGTACCAGGCAAAGCCGCCGATGCCGCCCAGCAGCGCCAGTGCCAGGGCGATGGCGGCCAGGGCGGCATGCTGGAAGGGATTTTTCATCACCGGTGAGCATACTGGAGGCGTCGGCGGTCCCGGCCGGCCGGCGGGCGGCTTGCGGCCTTCAAGCCGAGCTCAAGGCTTGTAAAGTCCGGTGGCGCGCAACGTGGCCATCAGGCCCTGCGCAAAGCGCTCGTAACCCGCGGCGTTGGCGTGGATGGCGTCGGCGCGCAGCGCGTCGTCGGCCAGCACCTTGCTCCAGCCCTGGCGGTGCAGCGGCAACTGCAGCGCCTCGGCCAGTTCACCGTACATCGGGTGGTCGCTCAGCGAGCCGGTGAAGCGGGCGGTGAGCGTGGGCCGCGGCACCGCGATCAGCAGCAGTTGCGCGCCGCCGGCAGCCTGCACCGCGCGCACGATGCGCTCGACGCTGGCCTTGGCGGCGGCCTCGTCGCCGCGCCGCAGCAGGTCATTGCCACCGATGCACAGCAGCACCAGCGCGGGCCTGTGTTCGTCCAGCAGCGCCTGCGTGCGCTCCAGCGCCTGCGCCGCCGTGTGGCCCGGCACGCCGGCGTTGACCACGTTCCAGCCGGTCAGCCGCGCCAGCACGGCGGGGTAGCTGGTCGCGGGTGTGGCGCCGGTGCCGTGGGTGAGCGAATCGCCCAGTGCCAGCACGGTGGCCCCGGCCGCCAGCGGCTGGCCGCGCACCGGCTTGCGGCCGCAGGCGGCCAGGCCCAGGGCCGGCAGCAGAACCAGCAGGGCGTGGCGGCGCGAGATCGTCGACATCGCCCGATTGTGTTGCGGCGCCGGCCCCGCGGCCCGGCGCGCCGCCACAATCCTGGTCAATCACCGAGGAGACACCCATGCCCCTTCTTCGCCGGCTGCTGCCCCTGATCGCCCTGCTGCTGTGCGGCACCGTCTTCGCGCAGGACGACGTGCCCAACGGGCGTGACCACCCGATGCTCACGCGCTACCCCCTGTCGCACATCACCGAGTACGAAGCCGCCTTCAACGCGGTCGAGTTCCTGGTCAGCGTGCCGGGCCAGCGCGCGGCGAAGAAGCAGCGCGTGGAAGGCGACACCACGCGCATCCAGTACTTCCACAACGACGCCGGCAGGCAGCCCAGCGCGCTGCAGCTGATCCGCAACTACCAGAACGCGATCAAGGCCATCGGCGGCGAAGTGCTGTACGAGCGCCTGCCGCGCGACAGCGACAGCGGTGAGACCACGCTGCGCGCCAAGGCCGGGGGCAAGGAGGTGTGGGTGCGCGTGCTGCCGGACATCTTCGGCGCGCCGACGCAGAGCTACAGGCTCGAGATCGTCGAGGTGGCCGCGATGCAGCAGGTAGTGAGCGCCCAGCAGATGCTGAATGAGCTCAACCAGAACGGCTTCATCGCCCTGTACATCAACTTCGACACCAACAAGGCCGAGCTCAAGCCCGACGGGCAGGCCACGGTGCGCGAGATCGTGGCGCTGCTCAAGTCCGCAGGCCAGCTGAAGGTGGGCATCGAGGGCCACACCGACAACGTGGGCAACGCGGCGGCGAACAAGACGCTGAGCGAGAACCGCGCGAAGGCGGTGATGGCTGCGGTGGTGGCGGGCGGCATCCCGGCCGCGCGCCTGAGCGCCGCCGGCTTCGGCGCCGAGCGGCCGATTGCCGACAACCGCAGCGAAGAAGGCCGCGCCAAGAACCGGCGCGTGGAGCTGGTGAAGAAGTAGCCTGGCGCAGCCTGCTGCGGCAGGGGTTGCCGCGACGCTGCTGTTGTCTGCGTCGGGCCGCTTAGTCGCCGGTTGTACGCGCTGCGCTGCGCCGCTGCCCTGAGGCAGAATCGCGCGCCTTTGAAAGATTCGCCCCCCGCGATGCCCGATCTCTTCGACCCCCCGCCCGCCGACCCCGCAGAAACCCTTTCGCTGGCCGACTACGCCCAGCGCGCCTACCTCGAATACGCGCTGTCCGTCGTCAAGGGCCGCGCGCTGCCCGATGTGTGCGACGGCAACAAGCCGGTGCAGCGGCGCATCCTGTACTCGATGTTCCGCATGGGCCTGGCGTATTCGGGCACGGGCACGGCGGGCGCGCCCAAGCCGGTGAAGAGCGCGCGCGTGGTGGGTGACGTGCTGGGCCGCTACCACCCGCACGGCGACACCGCCGCCTACGACGCGCTGGTGCGCATGGCGCAGAACTTCGCCCAGCGCTACCCGCTGATCGATGGCCAGGGCAACTTCGGCAGCCGCGACGGTGACGGCGCCGCGGCCATGCGCTACACCGAGGCACGCCTGGCGCCGATCGCGCGGCTGCTGCTGGACGAGATCGACGAGGGAACGGTCGACTTCCAGCCCAACTACGACGGCAGCACCGAAGAGCCGCGCCAGCTGCCGGCGCGCCTGCCCTTCGTGCTGCTCAACGGCGCCAGCGGCATCGCCGTGGGCCTGGCCACCGAAGTGCCCAGCCACAACCTGCGCGAGGTGGCCGCGGCCGCGGTGGCGCTGCTGAAGAACGAGCAGCTGAGCGACGACGATCTGTACACCCTGCTGCCCGCGCCCGACTTCCCCGGCGGCGGCCAGATCATCAGCCCCGCGGCCGACATCCGCGAGGCCTACCGCACGGGCCGCGGCAGCCTGAAGCTGCGCGCACGCTGGATCATCGAAGACCTGGCGCGCGGCCAGTGGCAGCTGGTGGTGACCGAACTGCCGCAGGGCACCAGTTCGCAGAAGGTGCTGGAAGAGATCGAGGAGCTGACCAACCCCAAGGTCAAGGCCGGCAAGAAGGCGCTGGGGGCCGAGCAGGTGCAACTCAAGCAGACCGTGCTGGCGGTGCTGGACACGGTGCGCGACGAAAGCAGCAAGGACGCCGCGGTGCGCCTGGTGTTCGAGCCGCGCAGCCGCACCGTCGGGCAGCAGGAACTGATCACCACGCTGCTGGCGCACACCAGCCTGGAAAGCAGCGTGCCTATGAACCTGACCATGGTCGGGCTGGACGGCCGCCCGGTGGGCAAGGGCCTGCGCGTCATCCTGCAGGAATGGATCAGCTTCCGCCTGTCCACGGTGCAGCGGCGCACGCAGCACCGTCTGCGCAAGGTGCTGGACCGCATCCACGTGCTCGAAGGCCGGCAACTGGTGCTGCTGAACATCGACGAGGTGATCCGCATCATCCGCAACGCCGACGAGCCCAAGGCGGCGCTGATCGAGCGCTTCAAGCTCAGCGAGCGCCAGGCCGAGGACATCCTGGAAATCCGCCTGCGCCAGCTGGCGCGGCTGGAAGCCATCCGCATCGAGCAGGAACTGAAGGAACTGCGCGATCAGCAGGGCAAGCTGGACGAGATCCTGGCCAGCCCGACGGCGCTGCGGCGCACCGTCATCCGCGAGATCGAGGCCGACGCCAAGGCGCATGGCGACGATCGCCGCACCCTGGTGCAGGAAGAGAAGAAGACCGTGCTCGAGATCCGCGTGGTCGACGAGCCGGTGACCGTGGTCGTCAGCGCCAAGGGTTGGGTGCGCGCGCTCAAGGGCCACGAGGTCGAGACCGGCACGCTGGCCTTCAAGCCGGGCGACGCGCTCTACGCCCGATTTGCCTGCCGCTCGGTGGACACGCTGCTGGCCTTCGGCGGCCGGGGCCGTGTCTACAGCGTGGCCGCCAGCCTGTTGCCGGGCGGGCGCGGTGACGGCGTGCCCATCACTTCGCTCATCGACCTGGAATCGGGTACCCAGATCGCGCACTACCACGCAGGCGCGGCCGATCAGGTGCTGCTGCTGGCCAACAGCGGCGGCTACGGCCTGCTGGCGCGCGCCAGCGATCTGGTGGGTCGCAACCGCGGCGGCAAGGCCTTCCTGACGCTGGACGACGACGAGCGCCTGCTGCCGCCCGCGGTGGTGGCCACTGCCCACACCCAGGTGGCCTGTCTGGCCCAGGACGGGCGACTGCTGGTGTTTGCGCTGGGCGAGCTGAAGCTGCAGCCGGGCGGCGGCAAGGGCCTGACGCTGATGGACGTGGATGCGCAGTCACCGCTGATCGCCGTGGCCCCCATCGGCGAGCGCCTGCTGCTGGAAGGCACGGGCCGCAGCGGCAAGGCCAAGGAAGATGCGCTCGGGCCGGCCGGGCTGGCCATCCCCCAGGGCAAGCGCGCACGCAAGGGCCGGGCGCTGGGCTGGAAGGCGACGCGCGTGCGGGCCGCCTGATCCGACCCGCAGGCTGCGGTTGCGCAGGGCCTTTCCACACCGGGGATTAGACTGCCGCGCACAACGACAGGCCCCGCCGGCCACGGTTCGTACCGGCGCGCGCCAGCAGGAGACGACACTTGCGAGCCACCGACACGGACGATCCGGCCTATTTCCACAAGGTCGTCGATTGCCAGTGGGCCTGCCCGGCCCACACCCCGGTTCCGGAATACATCCGGCTCATTGCCCAGGGTCGTTTCGACGACGCCTACATGGTCAACTGGGCCAGCAACGTGTTCCCGGGCGTGCTGGGCCGCACCTGCGACCGGCCCTGCGAACCGGCCTGCCGGCGCGGGCGTGTGGAAGAGAAGAACCTGTCCAGCCCCGAGCCGGTGGCCATCTGCCGGCTCAAGCGCGTGGCGGCCGACTTCAAGGGCGACGAGGTGCGCGCCCGCATCCCGCGGCCGCTGCCGCGCAACGGCAAGAAGATCGCGTGCATCGGCGGCGGCCCGGCCAGCCTGACGGTGGCGCGCGACCTGGCCACGCAGGGCTATGCGGTGACGGTGTTCGACGGCGAGCGCAAGGCCGGCGGCTTCATCCGCACGCAGATCCCGCGCTTTCGCCTGCCCGAGCACGTGATCGACGAGGAAGTCGGCTACATCCTCAACCTGGGCGTCGATTTCCGCGGCGGCGAACGCATCGAATCCATGCGCGCGCTGCTGGCGCAGGACTGGGATGCCGTGTTCGTGGGCTGCGGCGCCCCGCGCGGGCGCGACCTGGATCTGCCCGGCCGGATTGATGCGGCGGCGCACATCCACATCGGCATCGACTGGCTGGCCTCGGTGTCCTTCGGCCACGTCAGTCGCGTCGGCAAGCGCGTCATCGTGCTGGGCGGCGGCAACACGGCCATGGACTGCTGCCGCTCGGCGCGCCGCCTGGGCGCCGACAGCGTGAAGGTGGTGGTGCGCAGCGGCTTCGACGAGATGAAGGCCTCGCCCTGGGAGAAGGAAGACGCGCAGCACGAGGGCATCCCCATCATCAACTGTCGCGTGCCGCTGGCCTTTGTGCATGACGATGCCGGGCGGCTCACCGGCATGCGCTTCCAGGTGGTGCGTTCCGAGATCGACGCCGCCGGCCGGCGCCGCCTGCTGCCTACCGGTGAGCCGGATGTGTTGATCGCCTGCGACGAGGTGCTGGTGGCGGTGGGGCAGGAGAACGCCTTCCCCTGGATCGAGCGCGACTGCGGCATCGCCTTCGACGCGCACGGCATGCCGGTGCTGGATGCAGACACTTTGCAGACCAGCCTGCCGCGCGTGTTCTTCGGCGGCGATGCGGCCTTCGGCCCCAAGAACATCATCACCGCGGTGGCCCACGGCCATGAGGCGGCTGTGTCGATGGACCGCTTCGTGCACGGCGAAGACGTGCGCCAGCGCCCGCCGCCGCACGTCAACCTGCTGTCGCAGAAGATGGGCATCCACGAGTGGAGCTACGACAACGCCGTGAGCGAGGTGCTGCGCCACAAGGTGCCCTGGGCCGCGGCCGAGAAGGCGCTGGCCAGCATCAAGGTCGAGGTCGAACTGGGCTTCGACCTGGCCACCGCCTTCAAGGAAGCGCAGCGCTGCCTGAACTGCGACGTGCAGACGGTGTTCGGCGCCAAGCTGTGCATCGAGTGCGACGCCTGCGTCGACATCTGCCCCATGGACTGCATCAGCTTCACCGCCGACGGCGAAGAGGCCGAGCTGCGCCAGCGCCTCAAGGCCCCGGCGACCAACGTCGAGCAGGATCTGTACGTGAGCCCGCCGCTCAAGACCCTGCGCGTGATGGTCAAGGACGAGGACGTCTGCCTGCATTGCGGCCTGTGCGCCGAGCGCTGCCCCACCGGTGCCTGGGACATGCAGAAGTTCCTGTTCAATCCCACCAAGGCCGGACCCGCCTGCCGCGATTCCACCCACCGCAAGCCACTCGTGGGAGCCCCCGCATGACGCAGCGCATCGAGGCGGTGAACGACTTCGTCGTCAAGTTCGCCAACGTCAACGGCTCGGGTTCGGCCTCGGCCAACGAGTTGTTTGCCAAGGCCATCCTGCGCATGGGCGTGCCGGTGAGCCCGCGCAACATCTTCCCCAGCAACATCCAGGGCTTGCCCACCTGGTACGAGGTGCGCGTGTCCGAGCGCGGCTGGCTGGGCCGGCGCGGCGGCATCGACATGATGGTGGCCATGAACCCGCAGACCTGGGAGCAGGACGTGGCCGAGGTCGAGCCCGGCGGCTACCTGTTCTACGACAGCACGCGCGCGCTGCCGCCCGAGGCCTTCCGGCGCGACGTCAACGTCATCGCCATGCCGGTCACGGCCATCTGCAACGCCACCTACGAAGACCCGCGCCAGCGCACGCTGTTCAAGAACATCATGGTGCTGGGCGCGCTGTCGGTGCTGATGGAGGTGGACGCCACCGTCATCGAAGGCCTTTTCACCGAGCAGTACAAGGGCAAGGAACGGCTGCTCGAATCCAACGTGCGCGCGCTGCAGGCCGGCCGCAGCTTCGCCCGTGAACATCTGCAGCCGCCGATCGGCCTGCGCGTGCGCCGCGCCGACGCCGTGGGCGCGCGCATCTTCGTCGACGGCAATAACGCCGCGGCCCTGGGCTGCGTGTACGGCGGCGCCACGGTCTGCGCCTGGTACCCCATCACGCCCAGCTCATCGGTGGCCGAGAACTTCCAGGCCCACTGCAAGAAGCTGCGCCACGACCCCGACACCGGCGCCGCGCGCTACGCCATCGTGCAGGCCGAGGACGAGATCGCCTCCATCGGCATGGTGGTGGGCGCGGGCTGGAACGGCGCGCGCGCCTTCACTGCCACCTCGGGCCCCGGCGTGTCGCTGATGACCGAATTCATCGGCCTGGCCTACTTCGCCGAGATCCCGGTGACCATCATCAACGTGCAGCGCGGCGGGCCGTCCACCGGCATGCCCACGCGCACGCAGCAGGCCGACCTGATGAGCACGGCCTACGCCTCGCACGGCGACACCAAGCACGTGATGCTGCTGCCGCGCGACCCGACCGAGTGCTTCGAGTTCGCGGCCACGGCGCTGGACCTGGCCGACCGGCTGCAGACCCCGGTGTTCGTGATGACCGATCTGGACATCGGCATGAACCAGCACCTGTGCGAACCCTTCCACTGGGACGACGCGCGCACCTATGACCGCGGCAAGCTGATGAGCGCCGAAGAACTGGAAGCCGGGCGCGACTTCGGCCGCTACAAGGACGTGGACGGCGACGGCATTCCCTGGCGCACGCTGCCCGGCACGCACGCGAGCAAGGGCGCCTACTTCACGCGCGGTACCACGCGCGACCCCTACGCGCGCTACTCCGAGGCCGGGCCCGACTACCTGTACAACGTGCAGCGGCTGCAGAAGAAGTTTGCGACCGCGGCGCTGCTGGCGCCGCAGCCGGTGCTGCGCGCCGCGGCGCGCAAGACGCGGCTGGGCGTGCTGTACTTCGGCTCCACCACGCCGGCCATGGACGAGGCGCTGGCCCTGCTGGCCGAAGACGGCATCCACATCGACGCCATGCGGCTGCGCGCCTTCCCCTTTGCGCCTAGCGTGGCCGAGTTCATCGCCGCGCACGACCCGGTGTTCGTGGTCGAGCAGAACCGCGACGCGCAGATGCGCAGCATGCTCGTCAACGAGCTAGCGATCGACCCGCTGCAACTGCTGCCGGTGCTGCACTTCGACGGCACGCCCATCACCGCGCGCTTCATCGTCAAGACCATCACGCGTCAGGTGCATGCACTGGCCGTCCAGCCGCGCCGGGAGAGGATCCAGTGACCTACATCGCCAAACCCCGCCTGCACCACCCCAGCCTGACGAAGAACGCCGTCGGCTACACGCGGCGCGACTACGAAGGCAAGATCAGCACGCTGTGCGCCGGCTGCGGCCACGACTCGATCTCGGCGGCCATCGTCCAGGCCTGCTGGGAGCTGGACGTGGAGCCGCACCGCGTGGCCAAGCTCAGCGGCATCGGCTGCAGCAGCAAGACGCCCGATTACTTTCTGGGCGCCAGCCACGGCTTCAACACCGTGCACGGCCGCATGCCCAGCGTGCTGACCGGCGCGGCGCTGGCCAACCGCACGCTGCTGTACCTGGGCGTCAGCGGCGACGGCGATTCGGCCTCCATCGGCCTGGGCCAGTTCGCGCACGTCATGCGCCGCGGCGTGCAGATGACCTACATCGTCGAGAACAACGGCGTCTACGGCCTGACCAAGGGCCAGTTCTCGGCCACCGCCGACCGCGGCAGCCTCAGCAAGAAGGGCCAGCGCAATGCCGACACGGCCATCGACCTGGTGGCCATGGCGCTGCAGCTGGGCGCCACCTACGTGGCGCGCGGCTTCTCGGGCGACAAGGCGCAGCTGGTGCCGCTGATCAAGGGCGCGCTGCGCCACGGCGGCGCCGCCTTCGTCGACGTCATCAGCCCCTGCGTGGCCTTCAACAACCACGCCGGCAGCACGCGCAGCTACGACCACGTGCGCGCCCACAACGAGGCCGTCAACCGCATCGACTTCATCGAGCTGGCCCCGGCCATCACCGCCGCGCCCGCGCCGGGCGAGGTGCTGGAGCTGCCCCAGGCCGACGGCAGCACGCTGCGCCTGCGCAAGCTGCACGCCGACTACGACCCCACCGACCGCATCGTGGCGCTGAGCCAGGTGAACGCGCTGCAGGCGGCCGGCGAGATCGCCACCGGCCTGCTGTTCGTCGAACCCGACGCGGCCGACCTGCACGCGGCCCTCAACACCGTGGCCCAGCCGCTCAACCAGCTGGGCGAGGCGGCGCTGTGCCCCGGCGCCGGGACGCTGGCCGACATCAACCGGTCGTTGCGCTGACCCGACCCCGCTTTCAGGGGGGGGTGGCTGGACACGTGCAAGTCCGCTTCCCGTGCATTCGGTCACCGGCCACGCCCGCATCGGCGGCGTGTCCCCCGTGGCTGCGGGATGACCTCGGGGCCCTTGGTTGGTAACGTTTGGTCACTAGATCAAACGTGCCTTCCGCGGCACTCAACCCGAAGCCCATCACCATGAAGCCGAACCAGTTCCTCCGCCTTTGCGCTGCCGCTGCGCTTGTTGCCAGCGCCTTTGGGGCGCAGGCTGCCGTCATGAACCTGGCCGGCTACAAATTCGACGCTAACTCGACTACGGGTGGCAACCAGGCAGTCGGTGTGTCGGTCACCTACCCGGCCTTCGCCCCTCTTACGGTTGGCGGAACCTACAACGGTGGCGCTGGCGGGTTCACGGGAACCTTGTCGAACGCCGGTCTGGCCAGCCTGCCGACGGGGACCTTCAACATCGACACGTACTGTGTGCAGCTCGGTGAGTACTTCTCTCCTGGCTCGAACTACAACTACGACGTGATCACCCCGGCTTCGAGCTACTTCACGCCGGATGGGGATGTCCGCTCCAATCGGTTGGCCAAGCTGTTCAGCCACGTCTACGCGACGGGCGGCGGGAACCCGTTCGACACGGCATCAACGGAGGCGGCTAGGGCGACACTTTCTGCCGCCGTTCAGTTGGCAGTGTGGGAAATCAAGTACGAGACTGACCTCGCGGCACTTTCCCTTGGCGACGGTCTGTTCAAGTGGACTTCGACCGGTGACCTTACCGGTGTCTACGCCACAGCCAATCAGCTGCTGAACAATTCGAAGCTCAGCGCGGTGACCGTCGACCTGTATGTTCTGGAATCGCTCGCCGGTGGTAAGCAGGACCAGGTGTTTTGGCGCCACCGCGTGCCGGAACCGGCGAGCCTGTCGCTGGCCATGCTGGCCTTCGCCGCCGCGGGCGTGGCCACGCGTCGCCGCAAGCCGGTTCAAGCCTGATCGCGCGCCTCGGCGCGCATCTCGAAGGGGCGCTTGCCGCGGCCCTTTTCACGTCAATCGACCGGACGCTTCATCAGCCAGACGGCGGTGATGCCCAGCAGGCAGAACAGCGTCAGGCTGTAGAACTCGTAGGACACGCCCAGCAGCGTGGCCGCGGCGTCGGCGCAGCTGGCATAGGCGGCAAACACCTGGGGCAGCAGAGCGTCCAGGCCCAGGGCGCCGACCACGCGGTCGGCCAGGGTCAGGTTGCACGACTGGCTGGCGGCGGCCACGAAGTGCTGCCACAGCGCCGCGGCCACGCCGCAGCCGGCCAGGGCCAGCATCAGCAGCGCGGCCACGCGCCGCACTGCGGCGCCGCGCAGCAACAGCCCGGCCAGCGCGGCCAGCGCGATGCCCAGGAAGATGACCCGCTGCAGCACGCACCAGGCGCAGGGCAGCATGCCGAGCACGTGTTGCGTGAACAGCGCCGCGCCCACGGCGGCCAGCGGCAGCACGGTGGCCGCGGCAAAGCCCTGCGTCGGCGTCAGCTTCATGCGACTTCGGCGATCAGTTCGATCTCGACGCAGGCGCCCAGCGGCAGCTGCGCCACGCCGAAGGCACTGCGCGCGTGCGTGCCGACCTCGGCGCCGAAGACCTGGCCCAGCAGCTCGCTGCAGCCGTTGGTCACCAGGTGCTGCTCGGTGTAGCTGGGGGTGCTGTTGACCAGGCTCATCACCTTGACGATGCGCCTGACCTGCGCCAGCTTGCCCACAGCCGCCTGCAGCGTGCCCATCAGGTCTATGGCCACGGCGCGCGCCGCGGCCTGGCCTTGCGCGGTGTCCATGTTCAGGCCCAGCTGCCCGACCCAGGGCTTGCCGTCGCGCTTGGCGATGTGGCCCGAGATGAAGACCAGGTTACCCGTGCGCACGAAGGGTGTGTAGGCGGCGGCCGGAATGGCCAGGGGCGGCAGGGTGATGCCGAGTTCTTGCAGGCGTTGCTCGATGCTCATGGGGCGATCCAATACGGACAGGCGGGGCATCCTACACTGCGCCCATGGAGCGGTCGGGCACGCTGGCGCTGCGTTGGCTGGCGCTGGCCGGCGGCGCCCTGGCCGGCAGCGCACTGCAGTTGCAGCAGTCGGTGCTGTGGCCGGCGCCGCCGCTGCTGGGCCTGGCCGCGGCCGGGCTGCTGGGCTTGTTGCTGGCCTGGCGACTGCCGGCCCGCTGGCCCCAGCTGGTGGTGTGCGCATTGGCCGCGGCGGCACTGGCCTTTGCCGCCACCAGCGGGCGTGCCGCGCTGCGCCTGGGCGACGCGCTGGCACCGGCGCTGGAGGGTCAGGACCTGCTGGTCACCGGCGTGGTGGACGAACTGCCCGTGGCAGGCCTGCAGGGCACGCGCTTCGTCTTTGCCACCGAATCGGCCACCCTGCGCGGCCAGCCGGTGACCGTGCCGGCGCGGCTGGCGCTGGGCTGGTACCGCGGCCCCGACGACGATGCCCTGCTGGGCGGTCCGCCGGAGGAACTGCGCGCCGGCCAGCGCTGGCAGCTGCCGCTGCGCCTGCGCCAGCCGCACGGCAGCTTCAACCCGCAGGGCTTCGACCTGGAGCTGTGGCTGTTCGAGCGCGGCATCCGCGCCAGCGGCTATGTGCGATCGCGGCCGGACCAGCCGGCGCAGCTGCTGGACCGGGCCGCCGGCCGGCCGCTGGCGCGGCTGCGCCAGGC